>CAYUBJ010000012.1:0-37658 GCA_964443065.1 uncultured Rhodoluna sp. | reverse complement strand
AACCCACAAGACTACGAAACCGTAGAGGAGCGACTCAGGAGGTTCTGGGCGGATCCCCAGAACGCTGACGCTCGAGTAATCACCGTCAATCGCACTACCCAACATGATCGAGCACAAGGTATGTGGGTAGTCGAATGCCGGATCTATCTGTCGGCGGCCGACCAAGCTGGCGACCTACCCAAAGCGACAGGTTGGGCGTTCGAACTAGACGGTGGCAAAGGTGCGAACCTGACATCAGCCCTCGAGAACTGCGAAACTTCGGCAATAGGTAGGTGCCTAGCCAACATGAATTATTCAGGCAACCGTCGAGCCACCAGAGAAGAGATGGCTAAGGTTGCCCGAGGCAAGACACCGCCAAAGGCAGACTCAGACACTATTGCCAACACCGTCAATCTGATAGCGTCAGCAACCACCATTGACGAGTTGAAGGCTATTTGGTCTAGCACAGACCCGGCAGTACTCGATCAGCCTTTCACCAATTCATTAGGCGACCAAATTACACTCAAACAACTTGTTCTATCCAAGAAAGAGGAGCTGAACTAATGGCTGAATGGACAGATTTCTATTACGAGATAGAGAGCCGATGCACTTGTGTTGAGGGGGACGACGCTGACGGCGAGCGTCCAGCCCGAGAATGCTACGGTTGTTTCGATGACGCCAGAAAAGCCTTAACCGAACGCCTAATCAAACCGTGGATGGACGCTAACAACCTAACCCCAGACAGTAGGGTTGAATTTCACTTTAGGGCTGTCGCATGGGATAGGCAACACGGCTGGTCTAGTGAGCGATGTGAGAGATTGCTCGACGGCCTCTTTGGTACTGGTATCAACGGCGATTACAGGTTGAGTTGGCGAGTTAATGACGCTGGTGCCCTGATCTGTACTCGCTACTCTCATGATGAACCGACCGGGGCAACCTTTGTGTTTCCTAGAGTCCTAGAGAATGTGGGGACTAGATAATGCCACAGGCAAGAGCAACTGATCCGCAAACCAGTCATGAGGCCGCCGAGTCAATCACGGCAGAGCACCTGACCAAGCTAGAGGTGGCTATCCTAGAAATGCTAAAGACGCCTATGATCGATGAGCAATTATGTGGCCTACTCAGATACAAGTGCTACGAGGGCAAGTACGACATTAATCCTAGCGACTCAGGCATTCGCACTAGACGGTGCGAGCTTGCCCGGGAAGGCAAAGTTGTCGATACTGGCATGAGAGCCAAAACACGATCCGGCAGGAACGCTATTGTTTGGAAGACTGCCTAATGGAACCAAGAGCAGATGAGCAAGTCATTACCACACACGGCGACATTAGAAATGCTCTCGACAATGCCTTTGAGAAAGGCGAGCTGGCTGGTGCCAGACGAGAGCGTGTAATTCTAATCTCTATCCTGTCGGGTATTCGAGAGAACGCTAAGATACCTGCCGACGCTGAGGCCGCTGATCGCATTATGAAACTGCTAGACGGTTCAGAATACGAGGCATTCAGCCCGGCCAAAGTGTCTGAAATCTCTATCGAGTACGGTGAGATTAGGGGTTATCGTCGAACCTTACTATCGCTACGCAAAACACTATACGAGCGTGGAGTAATAGGCATAGATCCGCTAGGCAGGTATCATTGGCTCGATCCGCTAGGCCGTTCCGAAGGTCTGGCTACCGAATTGGAGGTAAAAGATGAATCAAAGGCAATATGACCGAGAGGCTCAAAGACGCCTGATTGACATAAACGCTGGCACTCGAAGTGGCAACGCTATGATGTTCAAGGCCGCCGTCAAAGCCTGTGCTGAATTACGGCATGAAGAATGCGAACCAGACGAGGACTTTGTCTGGCATTGCGAATGGTGTGCTAGCCTCACCTCAGCAATTACAGCTATCACGGCGAGATGGAACACGGCTGATAAAGTCCTAAAACAGATGGTAGATGATGGTTTCGCCGAATTGGAGCGGCTATGAAGAAGACGCCCATACACGATAAACTCAAGTCCGACTGGACTAGGGTTATTCGATCGACCGAAAAGATTACCCGGATCAAGATTAGCCGAGAACTGATGTCGGCCGTAGAGGAAAGATACCAGCATAACGACCACGGCGATTATTGCTTACGCTGTGATTTAGCCAATTTAATCGAAGAAACCGTAGGAGCTGATAAGAAATGAAAGGCTACATTACGCCATTACCATTACGCAAAATGAGCCTCGAGCAAATTGAGTACCTTGCCAAACTAAGTCATAGGAAAGCTCGCAAGATCCGCAAAATTAGGCGGCAATGGTGGAAACATTACGGCAAGATCAGAAAAGACATGCTGTTCGCCTATCCAGATCAGGTCAAGTACGAAATACTCAATACAATACGCGATCCAGATGTCGCCTACCGTGGCGACTTTGACGACATAAGACCAGAATTAGCCCAACTAATTGACAAGCTACTTCAGATGAAGGCTTTGCCCAATGAGGTAGATGAATTGTTGTTGGCTATCCAGTATGCGAACACTAAGCCTCGAATTTAGTACGCTATACTGTAATGGACGGCCAGCGGGGACGCTGTTCGGTAAGTTCCTTCCTGTTCATTACCGAACCTTACCTTGCTGGCCGTTTCCACTATTCTGGAATACATGCGAATATGTCGGCGGTGTGGTTATGAAGACTACACCGGGTTTATCGAAAGACAGGTTGAACGCAAACGCGATCAGCTGTGTTCCTCCTGTACTGCCCGACCAGCCAGAGAAATCACCTATCCAGACGGTCAAGTCTGCCGACCACATCGCGGCAACTTTGATAAAGAAGATAACCCCTTGGACAGGTGGGGTCGCCCATTCAGGCCCGGTATTCGCACCTGTGGCCACCGTGATTGTATCGCCAAAGACCACATTATTCCTGACCCTGATGTTCAATGAGGAACATTATGAGGAGGTTCTACCATGAAACCGTCAATCAAAATAGCAGTTGCTGTCGCTTTGATCAGCTCGGCATTCGGGTCGCCCGAAACAACTCAGGCCATAGCCCAACCAATCTCGCAAACTGAAACAAAACACCAATTTACCGATTTCGCATTGACGGTGAAGATGAATGCGATGGTAAAAAGATTAAAAAACACGATCCGGCACACACCGTATGTCTATTCAGGGGATACCCCTAGAGGTTGGGACTGCTCAGGCATGACCCGATGGCTGTATAGGCAGATGGGCGTAGAGATACCCCATAGTGCTAATCAGCAAGGGCACATAGGCCGCCGTGTTAGTGAGCCTAATGTTGGCGATGTGGTGGTCTTCGCCAGACCCGGTTCCACTAATTTCTACCATGCCGCTATCTACATAGGCAACGGCAAGATAATAAACGCTAACGCCTATTATCGATCAACCGTCATTGAACCCCTAAAGGCCTACAAGGGCAAACAGATACGATACATTAGGATACTTTCCACCATATCACCAAATAAACCGTCAATACTGGAGGCTAAACAATGGAACCAACACCCGACAATGTAATTAGTGAATTACACCGTATACAGATGGAGCTGGAAAAGGCTCCAACAGCCCTATTCAATGCCGAGGTAAAACTCGCCGAACTTGAGGCAGAGGTAGACAGGATAGAGGCTATTGCCTTTCTGGACGGCGAAGGTACTGGGCAAGATAGAGCCGCCAAAGCCAAGCTCGCCGTATCGCCAGTCAAATTACAAAGAGATATAGCCAAAGCCGAACTCAACCGGGTCAGAACTAAAATAAAGGTTCTTGAATCAGCCGCCGTATCGACTTCCGTAATCGGTAAGCAGGTCGAGCTGATGTGGAAGAACGCTTAGTGCGACCTCAGCAATTTCGGCAATACTTAGACCGTGATTTAGGCAGGTGCTATCATTGCGGATCTTCGGGAGATACCCTAGTGCCGCAACATCGATCAGGTCGAGGCATGGGCGGATCCAAAAGTGCGAATAGGTCGAGCAACATAATCACATTCTGCTCTCTGGCTAACGGTCTGATCGAGTCCGACAGCAACCTAGCGTCAATTGCTCGCAATTACGGTTGGAAGATTAGTAGGTGGGAAGATCCGGCGACCGTTCCTGTCTTTGAAATTTGGTCTGGCCTGTGGTGGTTATTAGCTGACGACGGTAGCCGAACCCTAGATAGAAAGAAACCCCAATCGAGCAATTGACTGGGGTTTCTGCTAAGCAAGAGAGAGAACTCATTAGCAATCTCAGTATAGCACTAATCCAGCCACACTTTGTAACTAGCCGTAACACGACCTTTGTTTGGGTCTATAAAGTGTAGCCTCTGGCTCGGCGTGGCTGAGGCCGCCAGCATTACGCCAGCATATCTATTGTCCGACTCGGTCGAGCCAGTTTGATAAACTGATCCCAAACCGTTAGCCATAGCCCATTCGGCGTGTGTGTGATAATGCCCGATGTAGACATCTCTAAAGTCCCAAGGGTAAGCACCAGACCTCCACCGATTTACATGCTGAACTATCGCACCCGGTGATGCGAACCCATTACGCCCAACCTCATCGCCGTGAATTAGCAAAGCTCGATAATTGCCTATCTCGATACGCTGTATGTCTTCGGGTGAGTCCTTGAAGTCCAGCCGTTTCTCGTCAGCTAATAATTGGCGAGCCAGCTCATAGCACATACGGTCAAAGTTGTCGGAACGAGGCACATTATCTCTCTTGGAGCCGATCCGCCCATGATTACCCCATTCTGCGACCACTTTGACGGTCGAATAGTTCTCGAGAGCAAACCTGATCACATCGACTATTAGGCGACTCACCTGAACATACTGCTCGAAGATTGTAGAGTCGATTTCGAAGGCCTGACTTGGAAAGTTAAACAACCCCTCGACCATGTCGCCGCCGAACGCTATGACACATTCTTCGACCGGGTGATCCGCTCTTTGTATGTTGGTTATGCCTACGGCTTTATCGGCAAATTGTAATACGCGATCTCGCATAATTTGGCTATTGTATGATGCCGTCTTTTTAGCACCTTGCCAGTCGGTCATGTGCCAGAGAGCAACCTCACCATTACGGCGTTTGTCTTTCTTTGGGGCTATGGTGGGCTTAATTCCACCCAAAGCTATCATGGCGTCAAAGGCCGCGTGTCTTGTAACCTCGACTAATTGTTCGGTTCTATCCTTAGCCTGAACTATTTGTAGTTGTGCTCGATGAAGTGCTTTACGCAAATTGACGACATCGGCTGGTTCTTCCTCTGGTGGTTCTAAATTTTCGAGCATCGACATATCCCCTTACGGTGATCAGAGATAGCCCACCTGTTTATGTTGAGGCCACGCGATCGTAGTTCGACTGCTAATCCCAAAGCCGACCATTTAGGGTTATTGACGGCAACCTCTAACGCTTTCTGATCCTCTGGGCTCAAGCCAATCTTGGCAAGATTGACGGCACACCGATTATTTGTTGATGGCGGTGTTAGGTCATCTAGTATTCCCAATGTTCCTCCTCTTGTTGTGGAATTGTTCCACAAATAGTTTGGCACATGTTCGGGTAAAACGGCAACCCTAGAAACCGATGGAAACTGCTGGTGCCTGTATGTCGAGAGTTTTGGTCGCCGTCCAAGTGGTCGGTAAGGCACCAGCAACACCCGACATCAACCAGCCCACGCCACCGTAAGATGTCGAACCAAGTGTTCCAGTTGGGAAGATTTCAGAGCTGGCTGAGTAGTTAGGTAGCGATAACCCATAGATACTCGGGTTGCTGACACCTTGCCTGACGGCCACCAACCAATACAGTCCCGGGTTGAGCACTTGGCTAATGATTGCCAGATTTGGCCCGGTCGCACCTAGCACAGTATCGGTCGGGATAACCCCACCATCGACTATTAGGGTACTAGGGTAATCATCAGTCGTGCTGTTGCTGTATAAACCGATCCGCACACCACCAGAGGCACCGTTCAAGCTCGCAACATTCAGCGACAAATAAAGGGCAGTAGCCGTGTTGGCAATGTAGACCGGCACCGCATAGGCCACATTCGCAGATAAAGTCATAGCCGTACCTTGATTGACCAGACCTATCGGTCCATAGAACCAACCAGTCTTGATGTATCGCGGTCCATAGGGCACGCTGGAGATTAGGAAAGGTGTAACAGCACCGTTCTTATCGACATACTTGATCGTATTGCTAGTCGTATTCAACCAGACATCGCCAACTCGCAGGGTCGAGGGATCACCGCTAGCGGATCCTGTAATAGTCGGCAAAGTCGTTATCTGTGGCACAGCTGGAGCCGTAAAGCGTTTGCCTGTTTCGAGTTTCTGTAATCGACTTTCAATGTTGGCGAATAATGCCTTTAGGCTAGGTGGAAGATTGATAGTAGGCATCAGGCTCCTAATAAGTCTTTAGCGTCAGCGATAATGTGGCTCGTTCGCCGCTGGTTTCACCGGGCGACACATTCAACGCTACCAGACGGTAAATCTGATCTAGGCCATTGGGGAAACGGTCATCGACAATTCGAACTCTGATGTCATCGCCAATACCGTAGTTGCCAAGTACTGGATCAATGTATGGAGGTGCTGTCAGTTGTAGGCTAACTGGTGGAAGTTGAGAGGCCGTTAGGCGACCGACGGCTAGGTTGCCCAACAAAGAATAATCTACGAGGTCAGTATAGTTGCCAACATCTTCCAGCAAAGGCCAGCCAGCTTGTAGTAGGCCTAGATTGGTTGCTGTTTGTTGAGCCTGACCGTCATTGGATCCGGCACCAATAGCCGTAAAAGAATTGGCAACAGTCGAGCCGTCCTCGGCATAACTGTATTCGATAACATTGCCAGCAGGAAACTCAAATACAGGTGCTGATCGCGAGCTGGCAGACCATCTATTGCCAAGTAATGGATAACCTAATTTGAGGGTCTTGATTATTTGCCCGGTGGCATTGTAGCTCGGCACTATGGCGAAATCGAACCCCGAACCTGATTGGGATAGGTCGAGCATGGCATTAAACACGGTCTTCTGTTCGTAGGCGGCGAATGTTCTATTGACTAAAACACCGCTCGTTTCAGTGCCTACCGTTACACCAATGTTGCCGTTAATGACCCCTTGAGCTGTGTTTATCAGAGAGCGTACTATTGCCAACTGATCGGTGTTGGTGAAAGTTTGAGTAGTGTTTATACGCCTGTGATCGAAATAGGACTCGAACTCTTGAGCCGTAATTGTTAATGATTGAGAATTGCTGTCATATTGCCGTTGCCAAATTATTCCACCCCAGACTAAAACACCATCTCGATCGACATAGAGAGCCGTGCGAGCTGGCTGTGTGGCGTTGGTTATGTTTAGGTTCACCTCTGCCGGATCGCTCAACATAATCAATCCACTCAAAGTACCGTAATTATTAAGCGTTTGAGTGTAATTTACAGAGGTTAGGGGTAGTTCACCTATGACTTGATTGGTGATTAGGTCAGCGAATAGGTATCTATAAACCGCCATCGCCTAACCTTTCTCTTGTTGCTCTTTCGCCTTTTGTATAGCGTCCTTCGAAGCCTTCGCTACATCGCTAGGCGTAGCCCGGCCAGTTATGGCAATAGCATAGCCTAGTGCTGATAACACGCTGATCATTAGCGTACCCCAGCTCACTAATACACCGGTAATCCAAGAACCAGTAAGAGCGGCACCAACACCAGCAGAACCGCCCAGAATAAACAAGAAGATACCAAAGCCCCGCCACATGAGAGCAGAAACGACTTTGAGGACTTCATTGAGCCTCGCTTTCCAAAGCCTCATTTCTGCCTACTTTCCTTTGTTAGCCAAGATGTGTTTGAGTGGATCAACCAATTGTTCATACGGTGCTAGATGTATGTTCGGGTTGCCCCAGTCTTTGTTTGCCTTACCGATGGAAAGGTGAAGATGAGCACCTGTGCTAGCCGATCCGCTAGGAGTGTTCTTGCCACCACCGACCTTGCCGATGATGTCGCCAGCTTTTACCTTAGTGCCTTTGACTAACGGCGACGCCTCAGCCAGATGGGCATAAAGTACCCAATAACCGTCTTTGGTGGAATGAATAAGAATGTGTCCGAGAACATCAGTCCAAGTATTCACAAATACAGTACCGTCAGTTATAGCCGGGATAGGTGATTTCTCTTTCGGCGACCAGTCCTGACCGCGATGTGGGCGGCCTTGACGGTATGGTGCCAGATTACCAAATTCATCGCCTCTTACTTTAGGTGAGAATGGCTCAATGTAGGTCATGATGGCTCCAATGCTAATGGTCTGACGGTATCTATAATACCAGTTAGCCGCCCAATGCCCTTATGATGAAATAGACAATACCCGAAGATAAACCAGCCGAAAGTATGCTGGTTATCCAAGCTGATGAATACCGGGCTTTCTCTAATTCGCGGATCCTATCTTCATGGTCGGCTACAACCTTTAGTTGTGCTTTGACTTCTGCCATGTCTTGAACGAGGCGAACGAGCAGAGCCTGATTAGTTGGTTGTTTCGGCTCCTCAGACATTATGCCCACGCTCCAATGTTGGTTACAGTCGCCGAACCGACAGGTGTTACTTTGACATTAGTGTTGTTGGCTACGCTAAATGCTGATGTGTTAGCGGCAGACAAGATCAGTTGAGGCGTAAAAGTCGTAGCGGCAGAGGTGCGAACTAAACCTTTGACTAGGAAGTTCACAGTGAAGGTAGCCGTAGATGCCGCCGCATAAATCAAACCAGTCAATGGCAAACCAGACAATACAGAAGAAATAGTCGTAGATCCGCTGTTTCCACCGATCACCGAGAAACCTGCCGATGTTGGTAGCGAGCTGAAAGCAGTAATAACAGATAAGTTACACGCCGATGCTGAAACCGTGGTAAAAGTGGCTGTGCCTTGTATCTCAATCTCGTATGTGGTGGATCCGGCAAGAGCCAAACCGACACCAAACATGCTTTGAGCGGTGGTGATACCAGAAGACAGTGAGCGAGTGCCGTTTAGGCCATAGAAGAACCGGGTCGGTAATTGGGCACGACCACCAGTACCAGCGGCAATAGGCGTCAAATACGGCGTAACACCGTCATACTCGACCGCACCGCTCAAGACAGGGCTAATGGCTGTCGCTGATGATTGTAGCCTTATAGGTGCCACAGAGGCCGTCGCTGGTGCTAATGTTAGGCCTCCTGTCAATGTTCCACCAGACAATGGCAACGCTAGACCGCTAACTAGGTTTGATGTGGCTAGAACTCTGGTGTCGGTAATGTTTCCAGCGACAATAGAGGTAGTACCAGCCGCCACGGCAATAGTTGCCAAGCTGATCGAGTTAGTCGGCGTAGCAGGGGCAGTCGGCGATGCGGCTGGTGTTCCAGCCAGAACCTGAAAGACCACATTGTTAGTGGCACCAGAATAGGCTGAGTCGTTCACAGTTACAACTACACGGTCGATACGAGGGTTAGTGGGATCCGCCGTAGTAATGGCTAGGTTGGTTGTGGCGTCGTTATAGAAAGTATATACACCAGCGTTAGCCGTCGAGGAAACAATAGCACCCCAACCTAACGCCACATTCACGGTCATGTTCGGTGTACCGTTGGCTGTTACCAACAGAGAGCCAGCTCCTATGAACCCAGAACCAGATACGACTGCCTGAGTTGTTAGACGGTCATTCTCGGCTGTGTGTGAGCCGTTCTGTAACCAGCTTGGTGGCGTTCTTAGTGCCATGTCATGCTCCTATATGTATGCTGATCGATAACTAACGGTGGCAGATGTTACACCAGCCGTGTAGGTTGTAGCGTTGAAGTTTATGGTCGAACTGCCCGGTGCGAAACCGAACCATTGGCTAGTGGTCGTCAGGAGATTTCTCGCCGTAGAGCCATTGAGCGTGATGGTTTTATTTAGCAGGTCAATCACTAGCGTATCAGTAGCCAGCATTGTTACGGCAATAGTTAGGCTCTGACCAGTCGCAACATTGGTAATAACCGGGTTAGTAGCCGGGCCGACAATAGTTATGGTCGGGTATGTCGCCGTCCAGCCAGCATTGACTACCGATCCGCTAGCAGTCGGGGTAAAGGCTGGATAAACCAAGTCATAGACACGGTTATAGGTTCGACCACCAGCCGCCGTTGGAGCTAAGGATAGAACGCTCGCCGTGGCTGAATAATACCTTGGGTCTGGGCAATAGAAGGTTATTTGAGTGCGAATAAAACCGTAGGTGTATTCTGGGTCGATCACAACTTTACGGCCTCTAACACGGCAAGAAATTACCTTCTCAGTATCGGTCGCCGACAATTGGAAGTTGAGGGCTGTTGTGCCTGTTTCCTGCGGATCTATCGCCGCCTGAAAGAGAGCTAAGTTTTGTTGAGCCGATAGACCGTTGCCAGCAAATATGTGAACCGTCATAATGATAGTTCGACCAGATAGGAAGTCCCTACCAGAGAACATACCGTCAGCGTATCCACGGTTGTCGTCTTGTGTGCGAAGGTCGGGCAATCCAGCTAGTCCATCGACATCTATAATCTGAAACGGTGATCCGGCACCACCAAATTGGAATGAACCAAACTGAAACTGATAGTAATTCAACGGCATTACTGTATTGCTCCAATCGGGGTCAAAGTGATCGGCTGACCAAACTTAATGGCAGATACGGTCGATTGAGCGATAGCATCTGGCGAGGCGTTAGTGTTTGCCATGACATCAACATTGTAGTTATTTACTAATGAAACATCGCCACGGCTAGTCGATGATGGACCGGGTAAAACCAATCCTGCTGGCAGGTTTTGAGCTTGCCATTTAGCCATAGCCTTCGCAAAGGCCTTATCGTCTTTGGTGGTCGTGGCAAAGGTCGAGGCCGCCGCAAAGGTCTTGGCGAAACGCTGACCCATATCGGTAGCCGTATCGAGTAGCGTCTTGTCCTGCGAGATAATACCCGCCAACAACCCCTTTGTTACATCCACACCGTCGCCATAAACACTTTGGGCAATCGACTCAGATGCCGCCGAGCTGGCTTGCTGAACATAGTCGAAGGCCTCGTTGATGGCTTTGATCTGTTCGGGTGCCGCCGTGCTCAATCCTTGAGCCAGAGCACCGCCAGACTCTACACCCGCCGACGCTATTTGCGAGATAAAGTCCGTAGCGACACCACGCTCTTTGAGTGTTTTAATGTTCTTGGCAAAGGCGAGTATCGAGTTGCTGACCCGGGTGAAAGCAGAAACCACGCTTTCAGCCGTAGTGCCGAGAGCGTCCATACTCAATAGGCCTTTGACGGTATCTTTGACTGATCCCATGAGCGTCTTGGCTAGGTTATACCGTTCGGCTAGGTAATCTCTGGCCTTAGCGATTTTGCTCAAAGTGCTAATCTCTTTTTCAGCGTACTTGCTTAAAGCCGATCCGGCACTAGCCGTAATCTCACCGACATTAATAGCCTCAAGTATCTTGCCCTGTATTTCGACACCCTTTTTGAATACGGCACTCTCAATACGCCCAAGTTTCTTTTCGATGAAACTTTCTGGTGCGACCAAGAGCGAAGATACATACTTCTCAAACGCTGGCGTAGGTGCTGGTTGCCCGCCTGTAAGATCCGGCATCGGTTTTTGATTACGACTTGCTCGAAGTTGCTGTAACCGAGTAACCTCGTCATTGTATGCCTTGTCGGCGGCAATCTTGGCTTTTTTAATAGCTGGTATGGCCTCTAATGCCTCGTTAGCCCAAACCTGCTCGAAAGGTGTATCGCCAATTTGTGCCTTAGCCTCAGGGGTCAGCATCTCGTAGAACTTTTTACGCTTGGCTAGATTACCCATGTGTCGGTCGTAGGCCGCTATGGCGTCATCATACTCGTTGCCTGTGCCACCATCACCAACATTCGGCGAATCAGTACCGTCAGCGACAAACGAGTATGCGATCAGGGCCGCTGTAACAGCCGCTATGGCACTAGCCACCAACATAATAGGGTTGGCGTTCATAACTAAATTGAGGCCAATTTGAGCAATTTTAGCCAGCTCTACGGCAGTTTTATAGGTCGCCACGACAATAGCACCGACCTTAAAGACCGCCCACACACCAGCCAGAACCATACCCCATCGAATAATGGCACCGATGTTGGCAGTTATCCAATTGAACAAGTTGGCTATCAGGTCTATCAACGACTGCCAAGCGGATCCGGCATCAGTCGTGGGATCAGTTAGTTGCTTAAAGAACTCTTGAACCTTAGGTAGCATATCGGTCAGCCAGTCGGCGAACTGGTTTAGAACCGGGATCAACCCATAACCAATCGACTCATACATTTCGCTGAATATGACATTCATGCGAGCGTACGGGTCTTTGTTTGCCGCCGCCTCGGCCGCACCCGCAAAGGTCTTTTCCATGTAGCCAAACTTGTCTGCCACATTCTTTGCCTCTGGCACTATACGGTTTAGGGCATTGCTATTACCGTTCATAGCTCGAGCCATAGCCATAGACACAGCCGTCAAAGATTTACCAGTACCTGCCGAAACATCAAGAGCCAGTTGCATCATGCTCAATGACTTTGTTACATCTTTAGTGTTTCTGGCCATTAGGGTAAAGGCCGGGCGGATCTTGTCGTCTGGGACCGCAGACAGAATAGCCATCTTGCTAATTTGTTTATCGACGGTTTCCATCTGCTCTCGGCTAGCACCAGTTACAGCCTGAACCGTTCTGGCCATCATCTCGAAAGATTTGGAATCTGTTACAGCCTCATGTCCAGCCTTTTGGAATACTTGTGTTAGTTGGCGAATAGCCAAAGCACCTACGGCGAAACCTGCCAGCCGTTTCAATGAGCCAGCCATGCTGTCGACATTCTTGGACTCTTTTTGAGCAGTATCGCCGACACCCTTTACGAGCTTTGATACTTCGCTCATCTGCCCTTTGAATTTGGATAATTCAGCTTGGACTTGAACGACAATAGGTGGAATTGAGGCCACGCTAACCCCTCCACTTTCTTAGGAACGCTTGGACGGCTATACGGCTAGCCCGAGGTCGTATTCGATCGACCGTAGGCCTAAGATAAGGATAACCGAAACCACCTTCATTCTTGCTAACTTCCAGCCTGCGACCGTAAATAACACCCGGTCCGACCTCAGCGGCAAACCCTCTGAACCCTCGAACTGGCCTAGCCCTAGTTGATCGCATCAAGTTGCCGGATCGACGGTTAGGTGGCGAACCCGGCGGGCCAATGTGATCTCTCGGCTCCCAATGCTGACCTTTGCCACGGCTATTGCTGACCAGACGGTGCGGGTTATTGTTGAGAAGTAATTTAGTTTCACGCTCTATGGTCAGGGCAACTTCCATGACGGCGGCGTCTAACGCTTTCTGGGCTTTGTCGTCTAAGCTGGCGATAGACCTAAGCACTTCTCTAAGATTTACCTCGACGGCTCCGCTCAATTTCTGCCTCTTTCACTTCATCGACTATGCCAGCTATGCGTAGTATCCAATCAAGTTTAATGGCTGACTGCTCATCGACTTGGTCTGGTGTCCAGCCAAACCGATCCGCACAAATAAAGTACCTGTATTCATCTGCCGGGATAGACAGCCCATCAGGTACTTCATTGCCCTGTAAGTGCCACTTTAGCCTTTCGAGCTGGGCAAAGGGCTATCAGGCGAGTCCTTTTTATCGAAAGTCGAGAAGAGCCTCGTAAGGACGACCTGTGCCTCGTCAGATAGTTTGTCGTAATCATCGAGCGATAATTCGCCGAGGCTATCGACCTTTACCGACGGTGGTAGAAGTTCAATAGTCCAAGACTCAATCATCACTGCGATCACCTGTTCGATAATTGACATACCTCTCGATACATCATCATCGCCAGCGGCACTTCGAATGATACGCGATCTGTCCTTCTGTTTTAGTTCGGCGATGTCCCGCCAAACAACTTCGGCACCAGACGGTAATTTGATTGTTTTGTTAGCCATAATTTAGCCTTTCTAATAAGCGACAGAGCCGAGCATGAGGCTAAAGGCATACCCGACTCTGCCACAGCTACTTTCTAAGAGAAGGTGCCGCTAGGCAACGCGTTCTGGAAAGTCCAAGTGATGTTTCCGAACCCGGTGGTAGCGTCTGTCGAGTTTCCAATTGCCTCAAGGTCTATGACGACTTCGACATAGTCTTTTGACCGTTCAATCATAGCCGATTTGTAGGCACCCTTGTTGATCGAACACTTCACCTGAGTCAAGTTAGCACCAGTACCGTTAGTCCAGTCAAGAGCAATGGTCGGCTGAGTGTTGGTCAAGAACCGGGTTAGTTCGGTGTCGTTCTCCATTACGAACCTAAGCTGGCCTGTGGTGGTTAGCGGCCCGACAAAGTTGGCGAATGGTGCCTGAGTGTTGGAAATACCGTAAATTGAAGTCAATGGTCGGCTCATGCTGATCGAACCGTCTACCGCATTGCTGACAGCAGATCCGGCAATTGTAACCGTACCCTGCCAAGTTGGAGCTGGCAGAATAGTAGTAAATACAGGAGTCGGTGTGGCTGGCACGCTGGATAGGTAGCCAGTGGCCTTAGCGTCATACTCTAGTAGGCCTTCGGAGTTGAAGGTAAAAGAAACATCGCTAACCTGACAACCAGCATAGGCTCGCACATTCGCCGAATAGAAATCGGTCAGCGTGTAGGAGGTCGGCTGAGCGTCGGCCGCAACAGCCGTAGCGTTCTCAAGTGTAACCGAGTGAGTGTATGGAGCCGTAGCACCAGTCGTAGCGACAGTACCCAGAATGCCAGCAACAGACCATGGGAAAGTGTCTGGGAATACCGGGCCACCCCATTCGACGGTCGATCGAGTGCGACCCGGAATGTAGTTGTAGTATTTGACATTCGAGCCTCTTAGGCCTTCATCGAATAACGGGTCTATAACATCTGTAATGCGAAGTTTGTTTGCTGAGATAGGAATGAACTTAGCGGGAGCAACAGCAGTACCCCTTGTAACTTCTTTAGCAATACCCAGATAACTTCTGACGGACGCTTGTGCGGTCATTATTTCTCCTCATTGTTGAGTGTTTCGGCTGATGCCGGATCGGTTGTTTCAGCAGTCGTGGTTTCGATCAGCTTGGCTTTCTTGCCATCGACAACTGTTAGCCCAGAATAGTTTAGCCCTTCTGGACCTTCAAAAGTATCGCCTTTACGGACAATCTTGCTGAGAGTTGGGAATACGAGTTCCTCATCACCCTCATACACATACTTAGCCAACTTAGCTCCTATCCATCTGTGTAACTATGAACTCTACGGCCGCCCAAATTTCTGTGGCACCGCCGTCATTAGTCATAGGTTCGCCGTATGAAACATTGATAGTCGGCTCTGCCGCTTGCCAGATAACATCACCGTCTTCAAGTCCTAGTCTATGCCCACCGTTCCTCAATCTCGCTTTAATGGCGTCTATGATAGCGTCAAAGCCGTCCATAGCGTCTTGAGAATAACTGGCTATTGAATGATAAAACACCTGAAACTCGACTGTGTAGTCAATCTGTTTCCAGCCGTCGTAAGCACCACCGTTAGCGATACGAGTTTCGGTTTCATTAGAGATAAAGACCAGCCCGGCGGCACGACCAACTTCGCCAGCTGTGGAGTTGGCTTGAAAGTTGATACGCTTTGGGTGGCTAGTAAAGATTTGATTAAGGTGCGGTATGTTAGCACCAGCAATCCAGTTCCCGACGGCTGTGCGAACTTCGGCTCTGCTCACCTGATCCGCCTAAATGGTTTCAGTATCTCTTGAGCATGAGCGACATCTGATCCCACTTTCTGTGAGCCTTCGATTTGCTGACCGGGTGTAGTTGTAACGGCTAGGGTCAGGCTCGCATCACCGCGGATCTTGAGGTACGCCGAAGTGATCATGATACAGGCCTGTTTGACGGCGGCTGGTAGCCCACTAACCGATACACCAGAGGCGTGTGTATAGAGCAATGGGGTCGCTAATGGAATAGTGGTCGAGCCGTAAGTGTAAGAGCTGGCGATAGTGATGTTCTCACTATTGGCACCGTCATAGATTTTGACCGACTGCCCGGCCACAAAGCCCAAAGCGTTATCTACGGTAATAGTGGAAGACCCGGCAGACGCCGACGCTGTGGATACAGCCTGTGGATAACCATTGACATAGTCGTATTTGATGAAACATTCCGCCCGAGAAGAAACCGGGAAACCGAAAGATAATGGACCCTGCGAAGACATACTCAACTGACCGTTAGCCAATGGGAAGATTACCTCTTGTTCTTCCAGCCACGCCAAAGAAGGATCCGCTACAACAAAGTTGTCGTTAGGTTGATAGCCGATAGAAAGCGTGTTGAGCGAAACAATAGGAGCGTACTTTGGGTGAAAGCGGATCGTGCCGTCTGGTCGAACCCTGACCCTCTGTTGTTCGGTGTCGGCTGTCGCACCAATAATTTGATTACAATACTGATCGATGTAAGACGACGCTCTGGTAATAGCGTTTGATAGCTCGGCGTCTTGAGCGGCCTGCGAACCACCTTGAACTAGGTTGCCGTAATCGAGGGCTGTGGGAGCGTTCTTATACTCGTCAAGAGTCAGATATGGACGACTCACCTGACGCTTGATCGGGTTTATTGCTATTGCCATTGTCCTTACCGCACCTTCCACAGATAGCAAATACGGCGTTAAAGCCACATTCGCAAGGGTAGCCTTTTGATTTCATACCAGAGATCAGCCCTGCCAGCACAAAGCCCTCAGCCTTTAGTGCCGCTATGAGTTGCCTATCTCCCCCGGCATCGACGGCTCCAGACTTATCGGCGTCTAGTTTCTTGACACCTCTAGGAGTGGTTATGTCGATTCCGCGTGCCCCATCATTCGGGACTAGCATTCTTGTCATTATTAGCCTTTCTTAGATGAAAGGTGGAGCCACCGATCCGGCGACCCCACCTCACATCAGTCGCAATTACGCAGACTTGATACCAGTAACAATACCGTTCCAAGCTGGAGCGTATCCTACGAAGGTTCCACGGAAGTATGTGGAGAACTCGTAGGCGAACTGTGTTACAGGCCACTGGATACCCATGTAGTCCTGAACATTTACCACAGCCCAAACATCAGAAACCTCGGTGTCTGGGATAGGTAGGGTGTAAGACAGAACTGGAGCAACACCCTGTGGTAGCCATGGGTGAACAGTTAGGTCTACTAGCTTGCCTGTGATCTCGTTGTTTAGAGCAGAGATTACAGCACCACCAACATAACCACCAGTCTGGTCTTGGCTTAGGTTCAAACGGTAGTTAGCAGTCGAGCCATTCTTAATAGCGTCGGACAACTGCTTACGGTCTGATCCGTTCAGCAAGATTTCGTCTGGATCCGCCTTGACGGTGTCGTATAGTGTCTGGAATACAGTCTGGAACTCAGCACCCGGGTTAGCGGTTGAGAACTGGCTGTTTGCCTCGTTTACAACACCTCCACCAAAGATAATCTGCGGAATGATACCGTCATACCCGGTAGCGTAAGCAGAGCTATCAACAGTTGGAGCAGTACGAGTAGAGGTTGTCGAATAAACAATCTCGTCGTTAGTTGTAACAGTTCCACCGTGAACAACACCAGATAGTGAAGTAAAGCGGCCCTGATACTTGGCGTTAGCGTTTCCTGTGGTTGTTCCAACATAAACATTGGTTGCCAAAGCACCAGAAACATTGTTTACAGTTACAACCAGTACGTTTCCAGCTGTTACGAGCAAAGACTGAACAGTTGAAGAAACTGACTCACCGAAGGATCCGGCATCAGAGGTACAGTAAACATAGTAGGTGGTGGAAGTTAGAGCGGCCTCACCGTTTGCGGTTACAGCGGCTCTCTGGCTAAGGGTTACAGTTGGAGCTGATAGAGCACCTGATAGACCAGAGGCAGTACCACGGCTCATGAGTAGCATTCTTTCTTCCATCAGCATTGTTGCGTAGAGGGTAGAAGTCGATGACAACTGGCGTAGGTCTTGGTATCCCTGACCAGAGAAGTTAGCATCGAACGACACCATGTCGCTAAGGCTGTATGAGAAGTAAGGAACTACTAGGTCGTCAGCAGTGTAACTGATCTTGGGACCACGCTCGAAAGCGATAGAACCAAAGGTGTTGGTTGTGGTTTCGGTGATACCCGGCCAGATTTGACCCTGACCACCAGTACCAGTACCAGTGAAACCAGTAATACGCTTGACGCGGTGGCTAGTACCGACACCCTTCTTACGAGCAATCTTGTTGCGTAGTGGGGTTGGGCGTGGGGTTAGCAACTTCGCTGGAGCCTCTAGGTCAAAAGCGGCAAACGAGGTAGATAGTGGGCTCGTTAGGCTAATGTCCTTCACAATGTCGGCGGTTGCCTGACGCTGTGCGGCTAGAGCGGCGTTTAGTTGTCCTACCGCCTCAGGTGATAAAGACTTGTTAGCAACAAGAGCCTCAATCGCCTGTGCCGGATCGGCAACTGGTGCCTGACCCGGTACGGTAGAAGGGTTTGACAATGACTTGTTGAGCGAACCGAGGTATTCCTCATGACGCTCAGCGGCCTGCTTTGCTGAACCAGCGTCAGCGAACAGGTCGGAGGCTTTTACAGCTTCCATTATTGGCCTTCCTTCCGAGAAGATTCAATTAAGTCCTTTGCGAGTTCCCGATACCCTTGAGCTAACAAAGGATCAGTTGTCGAACGGGCTTTTAGGTTGTACTCTGCGGCCTTTTGGAGCAGAGCGGTGTTGTCAGCAACGGCACCAGTCGAACGCTTTGGCCCGGTTGGTGCTACTGCCTTCTTCGCCGTTTCTAGTTCGGCCTCTAGTTGTATTGCCTTTTCTCTTTCCGCCTCTAATGCGGTTTTGAGAGTGTCAATCTCCTCAACTACCGACGCCTTAGCAGATGCTACGGCTTTATCTATGATACGGTCTATGACCACATCATCGACATCTATGGCGACAGATTTCTCTGAATCGCATTTACACATTAGGTCTTCGCAACCCTCGCCGTTGCCACACGCCTCGCAGTCGTGCTCGCAAGATCCGGCATCTTTATTTACAGACAATTCGATAACCTCTGGTGCCAAGCTGGTTGGACCGGGGACTTCCCCTTCGGCGACTTCGCCTTCGAACCAGTAGCGTAGGTGCTCAATTGCCTCGAGTAGATGTTTGATGCTTTCTACTTCATTGTGGCCTGATTTCATTTCACCAGCCTCAACAATGATCAGATTAGCGAGAGCCTTTGTGGCGGCGTCATACTGTTTCTGATCAAACTTGATTAGCGAACCAACAGCAGTTTTCAGTCGGTCGTATCTACGGCTCATTCTGGCCTCTTTCTTTGATTTCAGTAATTCAGCGTCGATAGATTTATTGCCGCTGTCGTTGAGGCGGTCTTTTGCCTCCTCAATCATTTCAATAACAGTTCCCATGCCAGCTATGTCCTGACCTTCGGTAGCGTTAGCCAAAGCATTATCGAGAGCCTCTTTGGCGTCATCAATCTTGCCGTCAGCAATGTTGTCGGTAGCGTCGCCCAAGAAAGATGATACTTGTTCGGCAACACCGTACGCGTATTCGTCAGCCTCTTCATCGAGGTCGTCTAACACATAACCGATTTCATCGACAGCGTCATCGATAGCATTGCTAACAGCTGATAGGTCGTCATCGACATAATCTTTGTCGCCGGATCCCCCATTGTCTGGCTTATCAGATCCGCCGCCACCCGAACCAAAGCGACCATTCTCGTCGCGTTCTTGATCCGGGTCGAACTTGTTGATTGTTTCCATGTCTTCTACCTTACTATCTGAGGTTGCTGATTTTCCTCTGTTGAGATAATCCAATTGTTTCTGGCCATCGCCAGCAATACGTGTCGCACTTTGGTATGTTTCAACCATGTCTTTTATTCCGACCAAAGCCAGACCGTTTAGGCTAGCACCATCTGTTGCCGTGCGAAAAGCCCTTTCGGCTGAATTGGTCGAAGACTTAAGGTCGCCCATAGTATTACGAGCCTCGGTGTAATTACCGTTAGCCCTAGCGTATTCTGCGGCGTGTAATTCGTCTTTAGCATTTGATAAATGTGTGGCGACTTCATCAAGCTTGGCAACTTTATCTGGGTCTGTGACTGTTGCCCTTGCCTCACGCAATTGAGTAGCATTTACCTCGAGCCTCCTACTGATGTCCGTAGCTGATCTCTGTGCGTGGTCGTTCCCTACGCGAATGGCTCTTAAAGCATCAGACTGTGCTTTGAAATTAGCGTTAGAGTCGCGGTCGTCGCTTCCGCCACCACCAGAACTAAACCTACCGTTTTCATCTCTTTCTTGGTCAGGGTCAAACTTGACAAGATCCGCGTCAGTCGATTTTTCAGACTCGGCATAACTTGACGCTAGGCGAGCCATGGCCTCAGCGTTAGGTGAGCCTTCTGTTCCACGCTGGTCGTTGCCGTAGATAACCCGGTCGCCACTAGCAAGAGTGCCAAACTCAGACTTGCCGTTGATAAGTTGTTCGGCTCTAAGGACTCTTTCTGACGCTTGATTCATTGTCAATACAGCACCCTTGGTGTTGCCTTCGGCTTTGAACTTTTCTGACTGATCCAAGCGTTCCCGAGCACCAGCAAGAAACGCTTTGGCCTCACGCTCAGTTTCTTTATCTAGGGATGTGCTAGCAAGCTGGCCTTCGAGGTTGGAAATAATGTTGCGAGCCTCGGTGTGATGTGCTGATGAACCTGTGCTGGTGTTGCTCGATTCAGCTGATCCGCCACCACCAGAACTAAACCTACCGTTCTCATCACGCTCTTGGTCTGGATCAAATTTGTTTAGTTCAGCCACTACGGCCGGGCTAGGTATCGTAATCTGCTTTACGGCCTCGAGCTCGCCAGCGTCGGTCGCCTTAGCCAACATAAGTTTCGCATTAGGGTTGGCTGGTCGATCGACCAAACTGATCTCGACAATTTGACCGTCAATAATGCGACCACCAGCGGCCTTAGTATCTCTGACAACTCTTGGACCGCGAATACCAATAGAGAAACCTTTGAGTACGCCAGTTTCAACTTTCTTGACGCTCACCGGATCAACCACTAATGCTGTGATGTAATGACCATCAGCCTTCTGCTCGTATTCTGTGGCGACACCAGCGGCAATACTGCTGTGCTGTTCTCTAATGTTGCCACCAGACACCATCCATTGAGGCATTGCCTCTTTCAGCCAGTTCTCGTCGCAAATTTGCTGGTCTATGTCGATCGAGGAGTCGGTCGCCTTACCATAAACAGTTAGCGTGCCGTCATCATTCTTGTTGGTTTTTACAATGTGTGCGTAGGAGGATGAATACTCTGCCATTGTTGCTTTGTCTTTCTTCTCGTTATCTCTAAGAATACCTTTAGCCCATGACCATCCAGCATCGCCACCCCAAAGTAGCCAAGCTATATAGCCAGCACTGTCTTTGCCCCAACCCTCGCCTTTTTTGTCCACCTCATGCCGAGAGAAGTAGGAGTTCATTCTTTTGATGGTGTCTAGGCTGATCGACGCTCCATTAGATAAGTCCCTAGCCCTAGCGACACCAACAGCAGTTCCACCCCGGTTATGTTCAGCTCGTAGTTCGAGGCCACGCTTGGCGTTGGAGCGAACATCTGCTGGCGGGGTAAAGCTCATAGCCATAATTCTATCTGTTAGACGCCAGAATAGAGGATTACAATGTCGCCAGTTCCAGACGCTATGCTGGCGATTGCGAAGACCGTGTCGCCGGGATTTAGCCAGAGCGTTGTGGCTGAGTTGGCCGCTAAAAGTAGCCCTTGCGTAGCACCTGACGCTGATACAGCCGATCCGCCGAGTCGAACAGCTGAGGAATGATTATTGTTGATTTGAACAGCCGTAGTCGGTAAACCTGATGGAAGGGTAAATAAAGCGTTAGCTGTCGTGGAAACAGTACCGTTGAATTGTTTTAGAGCCATGTTTTAACCTCGATTATCTGTGAGTTTTGGCGTTTGGAAACTAAATTAAGTCTAGTATGACCGTCAATAATACTACTATCTACCGACAGCATTACTGTTTCAATCATTAGGCAGGACCGGCAGGACGGTACAGCGGCAATTTGGGTGTGCTGGTGGCTCACTATCGCCTGAATCGAAGGTGTCGCCGAGGGGTATTGGACCTTGTTCGGCGTTAGCCTCGCAATCATCACAGCCCTCCAGAGCCAGCCATTCTACCTGAGCGACATCGAACTCTTTATAGGTTTCCATAGTCGCTACCGATACAGCCCTAGCCGTTTCTGTGGTCGCAATAGTCAATGCTCGCACCGGGTCCTTCGAGATACCCCTAATACCTGCCTCGATCAGCTCGTCGGCTAAGGTTTGATTAGTGGCACCAACCAATAGGCCGTCAGATAGGATCCGCCCAATGCGATCAAGCGTAGTATCGCTGATACCCTTGATAGTCTTTGGTCTGTTTCGATCGAGTAGGCGTCTTAGTGCCCCTTTTGGTTTCAGCAAAGCAGACGCTGGAGCGTCGCCCGGTTTCCACTTATCCCAATCGACCGTTAGTTCGACCTCTGGGTCTGGTGCTTTGTTTAGGCGGCGATAGGCTATGGCGGATCGTGCTAGGTCTTCACCGAAGACATAACCAGTAGCGTATAACTGCCTAAACACTTCGGACAATTCGCCGGATTTGATTGGCACATGAACCCTAGCCCAGTCCCTAGCTTGTGCTGGCGTAATACTTGAGCCGTAGGGGTAGTCCCGCTGAAAGTCGCGTATTACTTTCTCTGGGTCAAAGCTGTTTTGAAGTGCTCTGCGAACCGGGTCGGCTAGTCTGGCGGCTGTCCTAAGCAAAGCACCATCTACTCGAGCCTGCCAAGTCATGCTAGATAACGCTCCGCATACCACCTAGCACCGTCGAAGTCTTTGACCTCGATAAACTTGTTTAGCGTTTCGGCGTAGGCCTCTGGTAGATGTTGAAAGTCGAACGCTCTGGCCGGGCGTTTGCGAACAAAGCGTATAAACTTTTTTACCTCGTCTTTTACTTCGGCATCATCTTCGGCTGGCTCGTCGTCTATTGGTTCTTCTTTAGGTGCCTCAATTTGTTTAGGCTCGTCTTCGGGTTGTTCGGCTACCTCTGCCGATCCGCTGACTGTGCCGTCTATGCTGTCGGTCATGCCGCCGTCGATTAGGTTGATCAGGCCATCTTCGGTTAGGGCAAAGACACCTACGCCAGTAACAATGGTCGCCTGATCAGCCACTGGGCTATCTAGCAACGGCAAACCTTCTAGTGATCGAGCCTCGTTTCTGGTCATAGTGCCGTTATTTAGCTTGGTGTTTCGCTCATTGGCTAGGCCATCGCTGTCTGATCGGCCAGAAGGTTGAAACTTGAATTCTAGTTCTCGAGGCATACCGAGGTAGGCGTGGGAGAGGTGGGTTAGCATTCTGCCCATCCAAGTAGCCAAAGGCATTAGGCCGACAACTTCGCTAGATTGAGCTTGCCCTTCTTCCCAACCAGCACCGCCGAGGCCGCCGTTTGGGCTGAAACCGATTTCACCCGGCATCACGCCGAAGTGTCCACAAATACTTTCGACAATGTATTTATCTAAGACATCTTTGAATTTCTCGCCATAGCCGTCGAGCTGGACCGGGTCAAGTCCGAGAGGTAGTATTCTGGCACGCTTACGCTGTTCGGTTTGCCCGGCTAGGTCATCATTGAGAATGTTCTCGTATGCCCTGAGCAAGTCTGGGTTGCCGCCGAAAGTAGCGTCTGTCTTGATGATCAGCTCTGGTGTAACACCGTCTGTGTATTCTGCCCTTAGCCATTGCTGACGCCGTAGGTATAGATCCGCTAAGGCTAGTGAGCGTTCGACCGGGCCGTAGCCGTAGATACTGTTGGCTCGCCTATTGCGAATAAAGTAGGAAAGGTCGTCGGCTGTAAATTCGCCATCGGCGTCTTCGGTAATGGTGCTGGCTGAGAACTCTGAGCGTGGGAAACCGTATAGTATCTGCTGGTAGGCAGGTAATGGTGGCTGTGGCCTCATGCCTCGATCATCGATAAGGGGTTTGATTGTCGAGCCGTCTAGGATTTGAAAACCGTGTAGCTTGCCGCCAACATTCATCTGTGGCCAGACAGCCCAAGCGTCGAGGACTAGGATTTCCTCAAGAGCCATGTTGAGCCAGTCATTAAAAGTCAGCCCATTCGATGGATCCGGTGTTTTCCAGAATGCCCGAAGTCTGGCAATTTCAGGGTTGAATTTATCTTTCGCCTCTTGTTGTGCTCGAATAGGCGATAGGTTGCTCTCGGTGATGATGGCCTCGATCGAGTCCGTAGATAGCACCACATCCCAATCTAAACTAGACATCTTGGATTTCAGGACTTCAATACAGCGTCTTAGAATGTCGATTTGTTCGGCGGCAGCTCGTAGCGTCTTAAAGGGTACTAACCGGGTTTCCGTAATGTTGATGTTTTGGGCAACTTGGAACTCATAGCGTCTGGGATCCGCTCTGCCGTCTTCTCTTACAGGGTTGATCGCACCGGGTATTAGTGGATTACCGGGCGAGAACGGCACGCCAGCCAGTCGAGGATCGCGTGGGAGGCCTGTTGAATTACCGTAGCCTAATTGTTGGTTTATCTGCCATTCTGGTATTGGTGTTACAACTGGGGAGGCCTTAGTGATTTGCTCGGCTACCCTCTTAGCAATGTTGTCTAGTATTCCCATAAATTCAGCCTATCAGTGCCTTTATCTCGTTTGGTGTTAGCCCTAATTCAGCCAGCTTGCTCATACCCGACTGTCTATCTAATTCTTGTTGTGTTGGCTCTCGGTCTGGTAGCTCGTATTCCTCGACAAGATTATTGTTGGGTTTAGCGGGATCAAAGCCACCCTCACCCCATATTCTTACCTTCATTGTTCTCCTAGTGGCGTGTGGCAATGCGAACAAACTGTCGCCGTCTTGATACTCGGCATACGGCAGTTGGGGCAGAACCGGGCTAAAGAGGCTAAACCAATCATACTGCTCGCACCCTCCATTAGTTCGGTCATAGCCCAAACCAGAGCGTCTAGCCGATCCGGCGAGAAGTCTGACTCAGGTGTCCAGTTACACATCTGGTCTTCGAGGGTTTGGAATGAGCCGACATGGTGTGCCCGTTTCTGTTCATAGATAGCCGCTATTGGTTCAGCTCGAAGTTGTTTGCCTCTGGTTGCGGATACTTTGCGATAGGACACGGCGGGATCAACTTGCCTTAGTAGTGATTCAATCATGTCGCCACCATTGTTAGTTTCGCCTATTACCCGATCCGCTGACCATCTATGGTAGGCCTCTACGGCGGCCCTAGCCCATTTCTCTGGACTTGATCGCATGGTGAGGTCTTCCAGTATGTAGTATTGACCGTCTGAGGTTATCCCGGCTACGACTATGCCTGTTTCATCACTATCTTCCCCAGAAGTTACAGCCGGGTCTATGGCTACTACTATTCGCATTAGTGGCGGGTATTCTTTGACCCTAGTTTCTTCTATCATGCCTAGCGTCCAGAGAGCACCCTCAACCTCGTCAATGACTTCGCCGTATAGTTCTTGGCGACCTAGCCGGGTGCCTTCATACCTGAGTTTTAGATCCGCCAGAGCTGATGGTGCTAGGTTTTCGGCATTATCAAAGGTCGAGCCTCTAGTGATTGCTACTGAGCCGTCATCTCGATTGACTAGGTTGCGGATCAGGCTAACTGGACGAGGTGTGGTTGTAACAATGACTCTGGGTTTGTCGCCGAGGCGTAGGCCGAACTGGAGCTGATCCCAAGCGTCTGTATAGCGGTAGGCCGCTAATTCATCGCACCATGCCCCATGATGTTGTGGTCCTCTGAACCTATCGGGTTTGTCGGCTGAGAACCCTTTGAGTCTTGAGCCGTTCTTGAGGATTATCTCGCCTATCGACCTGTTGTAGTCTTTCAACATCTGGTAGCGTCTAAGCACATTTAGGACACCGCTCTCACCCTCAATACAGGTATCTCGAACATCGCCAAAGGTTGGGGCAACAATAGCCCACCGGGTATTCGGTTTAGAGATAGCCTCATTGACCAGCCATTCTGCCGCTGTTCTAGTCTTGCCAGCTCCACGCCCGGCTAGATACAGCCAAACCGTCCAGTCATCATTCTGGGGTGCCAGTTGTTCTGGCCTCGCCAGCTTCTCCCTCCATAAGTAGCGGGAGGCTAAGATTTGTAGCTCCCAACTGCTCTTTGATGGCGTCGAGTTGTTTGTCAATGTCTGTGAGCCCGTCATAATTTATCACCTCTGCCTGTATCTTGGTTGGAGCGTATAGGCCTGCTATCTTGGCTCGTTGATCAATCACCTTTAGTATCACCAGAGCGGCCTTTTGGTTTCGATCGACTACGGCGTCTTTCCAGAATGCCTTTTGTAATCTGTCTAGCCTATCTAATTCGAGTTCTCGCATAGACTCAATAGGCTCGCGTTGAACCCGATTTACTACCCGAACATAAGCCTTCTGGGCACCACTAGCGTTGGCGTAGCCGACTATTTCAGCTATTCTCGCCCATGTTTCACCGGATCGCCGAAGTTCGAGGACGGCGTTCTCTTTATCGAACTGTTCGGGTGTTATTGTCTTAGCCATGATTATCCTGTTCTTGAGTATAACAAGTTTAGTGTGGTATCGGTTCGGCTAGGCTCTTGTCCCAATAATAGAGTTTGGTGTCTGGGGTTGTTAGGGCTTTGAGGATTTGTTTATTGTCTTCTATGTAGCGAGTTATGCCGTAATGGTTGATTATCTCTGATTTGAACCGGGCTGTATTGGCTACGGTTCTGGATAGGGGTAGTAGGGCTATTGCTACGCATAGATGACCGTAGGGTTGCTGGCGGATCCATTCCTCAGTTATGGCTCGAATTGTGGGGTCTTCTTTGCGAGCTGAGATGGCTATGAACGGTTCTGTTGGTTGGAGTAGGGGTTCGGCGTTTCTATACCATTCGAGCAGGAATAGGCGTCTGGCCTCTCGTTCTTGACCGTTGGATTTGCCCCATGTCTTGTCGGCGGCTGGTGGTTTATCAGCTAATACGCCGTCTATGTCGTAGCCTAGCATTAGATTATCGGTAGTTTGAAGGTTGGATTAGCTTGGGCGACCTGTTGGGCGTGTATAACTGATCGGTCAGCGTCTAGGTATTGGCGGATCTGGTCAGGGTTGGTTATTGGGGTTGTCCAATCTAGGCCAACATTACCCGGTGGTGCTAATACTGGTATCCCAGCTTTAAGGGCATGGTAGGCTCGCCCGGTTCGCCAGCCACTTTGGGCGTGTTTCTGGTCATAGAGAGCTAGGCAACCTTTCCACATACCGTACCAGTAGGCTCGTTCTGTCTGTGTTGGGGGTAGCCATGGTGTTATGCCGAAGCCTTCCCATTCTTTAGGTTTGCCTGCTATGGCAATGTCGGGGTGGGGTATGAATTGTTTGATCAGCTTGGCTCTACCGTTTGGGCGTCCATAATAGATAACTTGGTCGATCGAGCCGTCTATGTATTCTCTTTGTGGTATCAAACTGGCATAGGGTAGGTCGATTATCTCGGCCGCCGTAGGCACTTTTAGGATTTGTCTTGAGGCGTCTAGGTCGATAGCATTGACCCCTACCGTCCATCGTGAGTAATCTTCATCTGGGAGCATAGCCCATGGGAAAGTCAGGTCTGGGTCGTCGGTCAGGAATAGTATTGGCCCGGTGTGCCTCTGGGCGATCCGGCATGTTTCAGCCCAGTCTTCGCCAAAGAATACAGCGTTCATTCCTGCGAACTCGATTATGAGCAGGTCTACCTCGGCGTCTATCTTACGGAAACCAGCCGCTTTGGAATTAGGTGTTGGGTCTGATAGCGGTATTACTTCATGTTGCTCTCGAAGTAGCTTGATTAGGGCTAGGCGTTTCTCTAGCCATGTTCCTCTAGCACCGTTCTCGTCGTAGGTTAGTGGTAGTTTGCTCGCACCTCGACGCCAGCCGATCAGCATTAGTGGCCCGGTATTCTCTTTATACCGTTCTTTACTTCGTAGGCCATTAGTTCTTCTCTGGCTGTTCGATTTTCTTTGGCTTTGGCTGTTTCCACGGCGTAGGTAAAGCAGTCTTTCATGCCCCTTAGAGCGTAATACACCACCGAGTATCGATAGGCGTCTTTGGTCTTTGGGCTCATGGGTGTAACACCGTGAACATACTTGTAACCCGGGAAGAAACTGACCCAACCATCTCTGGCTGAATAGGTAAAGTCGTATTCTGGGAAGTGTAGGTAGCCACCAGCCATGCCTCTACGGATAACTGGCATAGCCGACCAAGTATTGAAGTTGAAGGCGTCCCGATGGTATGGCAGGGTTGATGATTTATTGACTACACCGCTAGTCCACATAGCGTCGTCAGCCATACGCCATTCGTCAGCTAATTCCTGATTGGCTAGGTCGGTTCTGTCTTTCTCGTAGAGATCCGGTGCGAACTCTTTGAACATTTCGCCAAACTTCTTGGCAAATACCACAAGTACACCGTGCTCGTCTGGCTGTTCATGTGCCAAGCTGGTTGGGCGACAGGACTCTCTACGCTGATGAACTTTGCGAGGTGCCATACCAAAGGTTCGGCTCTCGTTTCTCATGCCTGTTCTAGCCCTGATCGTAGAGCCGTATTTGATGTTGAGTACAGCCGCTCGCAACATATCGACTTGCTCTTCCATTGGAAAGCAGGCAAAGAACGGTTCGCCAGTATCTTCATCTACCCAAATACCCGGTCCATGCTGGTCTGGCTCGCGATCAGGAACGGTAGTGCCGACTAATAGGTCAGCCTCGTCCTCGGTCATAACCCTTTTGACTTTGTGGATAGGTAGTTCGGATAGGTTCATTCTGGGGCTTTCTCACCTGACGCTTGTTCGAGTAGATGGACTATGGCATCGCTGTTGGCTGTAATGTTGTGTTTCTCGCGATACTCTGCGAGCTTTTCCATTAACCAAACAAAGATGTCGTTAGGGTAGTCCGCAATCAACATTCTGGTTGCCTTCTCAGTATACCTCATACGGTAGTCGTCAATCGTGGGTGCCTGAATAACTCCACTCTGGCCAGTTTCGCCTTTCTTTAGTTCTGGGAAACCAGTTAGAGATGGGGTATTCGCCTCCTCAAGAAGTGCCTTTAAGTCATCGAGGTCGCTGTCGTCATAACCAGAACCTTCAAGATCCGGCAGTTCTTTCAACAATTCCAGCAAGACTTGGTTGTCGTATTCACTTAGGTCGGTAGTGCGATTGTCGATTGCGACTATCTTGGCGGCAGTAGCGTCATCGACATCGACATAAACCACGGCAATACTTTCCCAACCTAGACTTTGGGCGGCCTGATAGGTGTGGTTCCCGGCGAGTATCTGATTATCTCTTTTATTGACCGTGATTGGTTTGTATTGGCCATAGGTCTTGAGAGATTTTGCGATTAGTTCGACATTTCCACGGCGTGGGTTTTTATCGAACTTCTGTAATTCTGATAATGGTACTTGCTCAATTTCCATTAGAACGGCAACTCCTCTGACGGTGCTGGCGTAGCAATGGTTGATGGTGGCCAAGGGTTTTGTGGTGCCGGATCGTTTGTGGTCTTCGCCGCTTTATTGACTATGCCGATTGACTCAGCCGTAACAATTAGCGATTTACCCTTTTGACCGTCATTCTCG
This sequence comes from uncultured Rhodoluna sp., assembly GCA_964443065.1. Classification (GTDB taxonomy): domain Bacteria; phylum Actinomycetota; class Actinomycetes; order Actinomycetales; family Microbacteriaceae; genus Rhodoluna. Next base: position 8,218 of record CAYUBJ010000012.1, on the reverse strand, counting down.
TAAGTTTTGACTTCCAGATAACCTGTGATCAGAACTCTTGCCCCGGTCGTGTATAGAACCTCTGGCAAAGCTCCCCAGAATGTTGTGTTGAACCAAACAGTTTCGCCGTCCTGCCACTCGCCATTGACTTTTTTGCGAGGTGTGCTGGCTACGACTAGGTTGGTGTAGGTCTTGCCGTTCTTGGTGGTTTTGACCTCTGATTGTTTACCTATGTTGCCTTCGAATGTGATTTGTATTGCCATAATTAGCCTCCTATGACTATCTTAGCGTCTTTTCTTTTTTAGTTTGTGGCGTTCATCGGGTGTCAGGCCACCCCAAACACCGTTCTGTTCATTGTTGTTGATAGCCCATTGACCACACGCCAGTTTGACTGGGCATTGGTCGCAGATTATCTTTGCCAGCTGATACTCTGGCTCATTAAAGAACCATTCTGGATCAACTAGCGGATCGGCACATAAGGCAGGTTGCTCTGGTTCGAACATTTCGCCTTTTATTTTCATAGGCCGTGATGCTTTTGTTACTTTTACTTTTTCCATAGTTTTATTTCTATTTCCGTTCTCTCCTCTTGTGAATAGATTTTGGTTGCCTGTATGTGAACCACTTGCGAGTCATCTCGCCAAATAACACCAGACTGAGTTATACCGTCCAGAACTGATCGACATAGTTTGTCGATGTCAGGTGGGCTGACCGGGTATTTGCGATGTCGAGCTGGCGGCTTAAGGGCAAAGTTTATGACCACGCTGATCGGTGCGTAATCATGCCGGATCCATGTTCCAACTTGTTCTTGGCATTGCTCGGCTATGGCCTTACGGTATTTCGGCAGATACTTAGATTGCTCGACCAAATTGACTCGACCGTTTACGACAAACGCTTTCTTCGAACCTTGTGGGGCTGGTCGGCCCGGTATCAGCAGAAACAAACTCATTAGGCCGTCGGCTCGTAAGGTTTCAATGGGACATCGTGAAAGTCCTGTCGGCGTAGCCAACCAACCAGCTTGTTGAAGTCCTCGGTGGTTTTATAGATCCGCCGAACCTCTCGCAAAGCGTACTCTATCCCAGCGTGAAAGGCGTCGTTCTGTAACTCCTGAATTTGACGGACATACTGCTCATAACTGTCTTTATCGTCTGGCATTCTTTCTTCTTTCTTCTAATTTGATCTGGTACTTCTGGTCTTCTTCGATAAAGGCCGCCACCAGAATAATCAAGAATAGCGTCCAAAGAATAACGGCTATAAAGGCGATGATAGCCCAAGTCATTCGTGTACCTCGCAATTCATGATCGCGTCATGCTCATTGGTGTATCTATCCCAACAGTTTGTGTTCGGGTTATCGTAATACGCCAGAAGACTAACCGATATGATGAGTGCGATTAACCCAATGATGAATAACGGTTTCATTAGTCGTCATCTCTGGAGTCATCGGCGTAGTAATCATCGTGTTCGGATTTCGATTGCTGTTCATGCCAGCCGCCGTTGCCTTCGCACTTACTACATTTCTCATTATCAAGCTCGCCTGTGAGGTCGCACTGATCGCACTCAAACCAGCAAACCGGGCATTCGTCATTACATTCAAACTCTGGGTCGGTGTATGGAGCCTCTAGCCAAGCGTCGTAATCAAACATTACTTCTCCTCTACAACATCGTCGATGAATCGCACTCGGTCGAATGGTCCTTCGGTGTTCTCCAACCACTTTAACATTTCTGAGAAGAACTGATCCCAGATGTCGTCGAGGACATGGTTGTTTTGCTCATAAATACGAGAGCGATGTTTGTTTAGAATGGCGGCTAGCGTGGCTAGTGGCCTATCGTGTGTTTGTTTTTCGGGCACGGTGTTCTCTCTTTCTACTATTTCGCCCGACCACCAAGCTAATTTATTAGCTATTGCTAGCCACATTGCCCTTTGCTCAGTGCCGGATCCTTTTTTGTATTGTTGCCGTAGCAACAGCTGTATCTGTTTGTATTCTTCTTCGGTCAATTTGTTTGTAGCCATGATACTAATTCTGGATTATCTTTAATAATTTGTAGTAATGCTGGCTCAAATAGCCCTATAAAGTGATGCTCCCATTCTGCGTAATCTGCTTTCTTGCCCGGCCTAGCCGTGTTGTCTAGCGTCATGCGACAGGCGTGGAGTATCTCATGTATGACGGTGGCTTGAATTTTACCAAAGGCATTATCTCGATCAACAACAATTAGGTTGTTAGCCTCGAGGGTATAGCCGTAGGTGTTGTCTGCCAGCATCCCATCATCCAGTCGGGAGCGAAAGTCGATACGCCAAATTTGACCACCTATTCGCACCCGGTCTGGATAATTGGAGCCGACTAGCCTCAGCCGCCGTTCATCTTTGTCCATGGCTTTAGCCTATATCGTATCCGAGGGCTTTGAGCATGGTTGCCGGATCGCTTTTTAGGTCTTTTGAGAGCTCGACCAACATGTATGCTGGCATTTCTCTTTGGCCGTTAAAGTATCGGCTTAGGCTGGACTTCTGGTAGCCGTTGGTGTCTGCGAAGTGGTTTAGTGATCGATAACCTAATTTCTTGTAGTTATCCACAAACCAGTCGTAGCCAGATTTAGCGTCTTTGTTGGCCATTATTTGCTGACCTCCTGACAAGCTGACTCGGCCTCAATACAAACCGAACATCTCTGACCGGGATTGTTGTAGCAAACGGCACAAAGGCATTCGGGGATTGATGCCGGATCGGCGACAACAGGCTGAACCAGCCAGTTCATTAGTTCGACTAGAAGTTGGCACCGTTCGCACATGCCACAATTCTCAGCGTGTACCGAACTTGCTAGTTTGGTGGCTACTCTGGCTCGTTCTTTGGATTCGCCAGCTTTGTATGATGAGTCAGCCAAACGGCTTAAGCTCACCGATACTTCATTGCTAATTGTTTCTGTCATTATTGCTCCTTAATGTATTTGTTTTGACAGTCGAGATGTGCCTCGCCACAGGCGTAGCACGGTTCATCGTAGGACTCACACCAGATACAACCACACGGTTCTGATGTGTTTTTGACCACCTTTTTCATGGCCAAACTTGCTCTCTCGGCGGCCTCATGGACATCGAGATTAGGGTTGTTGATTTGCTCTATCGTGGTCAGTACCCAATGGCAAACATCACAGTCGTTATCTGTTACGGCTGAATAATTACACACTTCGGGGTGCGGTGCGATCAGTTCCAGAATACGCTGTCGTTCCCGGTGCTCACCTTGCCTGCGATAGAACTCTCTAACTCTTTCGGCCGACATTATTTACCTCCGAATAGAAGTTGATAGAACAGCACTAGGTCGATGATTATTGCCGTCAAAGAGATAATGCCTAGAATTACAAACTGGTATGGTTTTAACATCACTTCACCGTCAATCTTTGTGTCGGTTCGCCTTGTTTCATGGGGACTTCTTCGCCAAGAATTGACGCGATCTTGTCCATGTCTGGCGTCTTGCGACCAGCCACTTCTGACCAGCTCACTTTGATACCGTCGATTGTTACACCAACCACACCTTCTAATGTTGCCTTCAAATTATCCTTAGTTGTTTCTAGTTCTTTGATTTGAGTAGAAACTTCCAAATACTTCTTAGCGGCGTTAGTGGCGTTCTCGTCGGTAATCGTTTCACCAGACAGGTCTTTTGGGATACCACTACATAGCGTTCCGTAGAATTGGCAATACTTACGGCAGAAACTGACGGCATCTCGTTCTGGTGCTGGTGGCTCAACCTGATCTTGAACAGCTTTGAGCCATGCGAACGCTTGTTCGGCTACTGCCGGATCGTATGGTTCTGAATAAACAATGATGTCGTCTTCTGTGCCATCTCTTGGTATGCCGACTAGGGTTACAGTTTTGACTTCGTACCCAGATTTATTTAGTAGGTATCCATAAACCTGAATTTGCCAGCGTTTCTGTTGCGATACAAAGTAATCACGGCCAGACATCTTAATTGTCTTCCAATCGACTACCTCGCCAGTTTCAGTATCAAAGTAATCTATGGTTGCTGGTGGGTAGCCGTCTATTTCAACCCGGTGCTCGATCAGAACTTTGTCGTTCGCCATAGCGGCCTCAATGGTGGCGTGTATCGCAGTACCTAGAATTGCTGGTAGCCGTGATGTTGTGTTGGTGCCTTTATCGCCGTTGAGAATGTGCCAAACCTTTCGGCGACAATCTCCCAAGCTCGATACACCTACGGTCTTTTGCTGTGAGCGTGGCCGGGCGTCGTCTTGGGCGACAAGGGCTTTGATTAGCGTTTCTTTATCCACTATCTCTCTCCTGTGTTTAGGTTGCCGTCTGGCAACACAACTAATTCTATTTGGGGATAGCAAATTAAGCAATTCCTAGCCGTAAATTAGCTTGGGCGAGTCGAGGGTCAAATTGACCTTCTAAATGGCAATAGAATTGGCCAGAGGAGGATTATGACGCTAAAGATAGGGTCGCTGTTCTCAGGATACGGCGGCCTAGACATAGCCGTTGAGGCCATGACTGGTGGCAAAGTCGTCTGGCATTGCGAATGGGAAGACGCTCCCAGCCGTATTCTTGAGCGAAACTTTCCCGGCGTGCCAAATTACCGAGATGTACGGTCTGTCGATTGGTCGTCGATCGAACAAGTCGATGTTCTGACTGGTGGATTTCCATGCCAAGATTTATCTTTGGCTGGCAAACGAGCTGGCCTCAATGACGGCACGCGATCCGGTCTTTGGTCTGAGTTCTACAAAGCAATCGAAATAATCAAACCTAAATTAGTTGTAATTGAAAATGTGAGAGGAATACTAAGTGCTAAAGCCAATAGCAGTTTGGATGTCGGAGGACGGTATGTGGTTGGACGCCCAAGCGAGCCACCTCTTCGAGCCTTATCAGTTGTTCTCGGCGACTTGGCCAACATCGGGTATGATGCTCGATGGACAAGCGTACGAGCTTCGGACATCGGGGCACCACATCAAAGAGAGCGTGTCTTTATTATTGCCTACCCTAAAAGCTCGGGACGCCCAAGCTGAAGGTTATGAGGCTGGCCTACGGCGATCAACCCCACAACTTGGAACTATTGTTCGAGCTGTTGCTGAAAAAGACGACCGTGTTATTTCGCAAGACATCAACTTGTTGATGACGCCAACAGCAGTTGAAGGCGAAGGTGGGGCAGTATCAGCAGAAGTGAAAATTGCCAGAGGACACTTTGTCATGTTGCGAGATCAGATTAAAGATTTGGTAGCACTTCCGACACCAAGGGCAACACGCGGCGGATCCTCGACAGAAACTCAAACTAAATTATTGCCGACAACGCGTGTATCAATGGCTCGTGGTTCTTCCAGCAAAGAACGCGACAACGGCAACCCGAAACACAGATTAGAAGTTACAGTCGAATTATTGCCGACACCTGTGGTCGATGATGCTAGCAACACCGGGCACAATAAAGTTCGATTCAATGGTTTATGTTCTACGGCATACGACCTCGGTAATGATCAACCTGAAATAAATTGGGGCAAATATGAAGGTGCGATACGGCGATGGGAATTAGTTATAGATAGGCCAGCACCAGAACCAACCCGGCCCGATGGCAAGAACGGTGTCCACAGATTATCGCCGGAATTTACCGAATGGATGATGGGATTGCCGAAGGGCTGGATAACTGAGTGTGGCCTTCGCAGAACAGAAGAATTGAAAGCCTGTGGCAACGGTGTCGTTCCACAACAGGCCATGCTAGCTTTGTCAATCCTGTTGGAAGATTTACCAGAACACATCAAGTTATCCACTGAATAGTGGATAGTAAATTGCCTTCCCCGATCCGCCCATCCACAATTGACTTTGTTCGGGAGAGCAATCTTTCATGGAACGGCTCAGGTTTGATCGACCGAGTAATCGAGCGTTAGAGGCCGCCGAGTTGGCGTACCCAAAAGATTAGCTTGGGTAGATAAAAGAAATAGGTCGGCGTAGTGAAACCGTGTTCCCTCATTACCAAGTGGCTGATCTATTACATGGCGGAACAGAACTACTTGTAGTGGGTAGTTCCCATGACCGAAACCGATAGACCTGTACGGCTGATCAGTATTTGGGGATGGCTGGCCTAAGCCATTCCCTACCCTCCAGAGCCTCCCGGCTGGATTGGGGTTGCGACTCGCCAGAAATAAATAATTAGGTGAAACCATAGATTTGTATACCCGATTGGAGATAGAATTATTCCGTACCCGATTGGGACAGAACAGGAGAACAGGAAATGCTCGAAAGAGAAGAAACCCGAGAGGCGTTTATCAAAGCCCTCGAAGACACATCACCAGACTGGGTAGATAGTAGGTTCGAAATTACCTACGAGTACCCGGGCTACCTCCACATCGATGTCGATTACATCTATGTATCGGTAGGCGAAGAAGATAACCAGCTGGTTTGGAATGAGATAGATAGTGAACCATCATCCGAACTTGCCGGATCCGTAGAGATAACTGATCAAATAGCACCAGCGGCACTAGCAAAGAAATTGTGGATAGACATTATCAACAAGATGCGTAAAGGCGTGTGCTTCGAATGCGAAACTGAAGTCGAAGAACTTTGTATTGGTGGCTACTGCCACGACTGTTGCGAATTTATCACAGGCGAGGTGCTCTAATGACTTTCAGTTGGCCAGCACCAAAACCAATTCTCACCAGAGAACAATTGCCGTATCCAATGTACGGTATCAAGACTGCTGTTCCATGGGACATGCCGATTGATGAATTAGATTATCTGCGAAACCTCAGATTGAGCGAAATTGAAATGAACGACGGCACGATCCGCCACTCAGTCAGTTTCATGTTCAAGCTGAAGGCCATGGAGGCACCAGTAACAGTTATCATCAACGGCGTCGACACCATCGACGGCACTTTCACTTGGACAGCCAGCCACTCAGGCCCGGCGACAAGACAAGTTTGGAAATACACAGGTGTATTGCCAGCAAGCCTGACCGTGAGCGAGAAGACAAAACTGCTCTGGTCAGATGTCATCACTAAAGTAACAGGAGGAAACTAAATTGAGCAACATCACACCAGCCGACATGGCTAAATCAACCAACAAAGGCCTGATCGATAACGAGAAAGTCGACAAACTGATCGAATTGGCAACTAAGGCCTGCCTGACGGCTACTGTTCGCATCAGTCGCATAGACGGTGTCTGGACAATTAGCGTCAAGATCCGGCAGGGCGACGACATCCTAGAATTGCGTAGTCGCCTATTCAAAATCGGTTTCTGGACTCACTCGGCATTTCGCAACGGCGACTGTATCACCGTAGCGAGCTTGTTCAAAAGAATTGAGGCCGCTGGTGTCTAAGAACAGTTATGACTGGCGACAGATCAGGAAGAACAATGAGCACTGGTTCGCACCGGGTGCCATGAGGTTCTTCAATTCAGTAGTCTATTGGGACAGTTTGGTCGAGGGCGAGGACTGCTGGTACTTTGTTTCATCAGAGCAGTTCGACGACCAAACACCTCGCAAATTCACCGTCAGAAAGGTCAATGCCGACATCAGAATTGGCACTGACCCCTTTGACTTTCAGGCTTTCGATGACCTAGATTCAGCGGAAGAGGCAATACAACAACTAATCAAAAAAGAAAGAGAGAACAACTAATGCTAAAAGAGCAATACATCACCGTATCAGGTCTGGTGGCCACAACCCCTAGACATTTAGTAACACAAGAAGGCCTAGCCATCACATCATTCAGGCTGGCCGCTCAAGTCGAAGAAGACGACAAAATTGTCTTCACCAACTGGTTCACCATTACAGCATTCAGGTCGCTAGCCATCAACTCAGCAACCTCGATCAGCAAGGGCGACCGGGTCCTAGTGTTTGGTACTTTAAAGGTTCGAGATTGGGATAACGGCGAACGAGCTGGAACATCAGTCGAGATTGAGGCTCGCAACATCGGTCATGACCTGACCATCGGAACATCGGTCTGGACTAGAAACACCTACACCAAAACTGAGGAGAGCGGCAATGAGTAGGGACATTCAGACACTCAAGGGCTCGAACCTGAGGCTAGGCGATTGGATAACGATCCGCATTACAGATCAGGACGGCGACACGACCACCGTTTCAGGAATTATCACTGGAATACAACTTTGGAACCCAGAAGTAATAGCAATTCACCTAGCTAATCTAGGCGACTGGATACAACTTCGCAACAATGTAGAAATTGGAGGCTAACTCATGGCACAATTCAACCCACAAGACTACGAAACCGTAGAGGAGCGACTCAGGAGGTTCTGGGCGGATC
>CAYUBJ010000011.1:0-40622 GCA_964443065.1 uncultured Rhodoluna sp. | reverse complement strand
CTAAACCTAACTCCGCAGATTGTCTCTGGAATTCTAAAGGGAACCATTACCCGCTGGGATGACGCAGCAATCAAGGCAGCTAACACAAGAATTAAGTTGCCAAAGAAGACCATCAAGGTCGCCTATCGTGCATCGGGATCTGGAACCAACTCAAACCTCACCAACTACCTAAACCAAACTGTTGGTGGCTGGGTGAAAGGTAGCAACGACATGGTCGCTGCAGCTGGTGGTTCAGGTTCATTTGCATCTAACGCCACTTCTTTTGCTAACTCACAGCTTCTTGCTGCATACATCGAAGACAACTCAAACGCATTTGGTTACTTCGATCTATCAGACGCACTTACCGCTGACGTTGGTATCGCTAAGCTTCAGAACGCAGCAGGTGCATTCATCGCTCCTACCGCTTCGGCAGCTGGTCGCTTCTTGGCAGCACAGACACCAATCACCGGTGGAACTGATGCCACTAACGGCACTCTGAACATGGACTTCACCAAGGTTGTTTCTGGTGCTTACCAGTTGTCAATTGTTGTCTACGGTTTGGCACCAAGAAATGCAAACTTCCCAACCAAGAGCACAAACGCTACTGGTTTGGCGGTTCAGGATTGGTTCAACTACGTTGTGAAGACCTGTGTTCCGGCCAGAGCCGCAACCCTGGGATATGTTCCATTGACTGGTTCACTTAGAACAGCAGTTCTAAATGACATCAAGAAAATTGGATAACTAGCAAAGCATGTAGTGGCGCGGATTTTTTCCGCGCCACTACTCTTGTTTAGAGGAGGAAAGATGAAACTAACCAAAAAACTAGGCATCACAGCTCTGCTGGGAAGCCTTTCTCTTGGTTTAACCGCATGTGATCCTCCGATGCCACCAGATGTTGCAGCAGCCTTAGCTGAGCAGACCTATACCTGTATCGAAGGTGAAGCCACCGTTAGCGGCCCGCAAACCATGCAGGACTTGTTATACGGTTGGGCTGATTCGCTAACTTTCTCCTGTTATGACCCTGAGCCAGCGATGACCATGGCCTACCAGTACGAGCCAGGATCGGCTCAGATCGAAATCAGCGACTATCCATCGCAGTGTTCACCGGTAGCCACAGTTCCATTAGCAACCGAAGCCGCAGTGCTTATCTATATGCAGGCTGAGGTTGGATCGCTGAATCTTTCTCCAAAGAGTATCGCTGGAATCATGGATGGCTCGATTACAAATTGGAATCAACTGGCTAAGGATAACCCTGGTTACGAAATGCCTGATTTCCCATTAGTTGTGAAACCAGAAGCAGATCGACTGGCCCTTGAATCCATGATCGGTTATTTGAAATCTAAAGATCTAACCGTGAGCAAAAACAAATTCAAATCGGTAGATAAACCTGTGCTTGATGACTACTTGTCTTTAGCTGAAGGAGAAGTTGCCATTGTGCCAAACAGCTTCGCAGTGGCACTTGGCTTTTACCCAGCGAGTATTTATCTAGGGGATGATCAGGATGGTTTCCCAATTCTGGCAACACCAGATGTTAGTGGAATTGTTACTGGCGGCACCCAGTGGGTCATGTCTAAAGACAGTAAATCAATTTCGCTTACCTTGGATCCAAATAAAACTCCAACTCCGCCAGATGGCTCTGATGTTGCTCCGACTCCGTATCAGGCTATCTATCCAGTTAATCTCAACATTTGCCAGGATGAACTTCTGCCGAGAGCTATTGCAAGATTCCTGCTCAGACTTGATTCCCAAGGCGCTTTGGGTGCATCCAACTATGCACCGCTACCAGAGGCTGTGCGTATCGAAGGCTTACTAAATGTGAGCAAAGGCTTGCCAACACCAACGCCAGTACCAACCGAATAGCCGATTAGGCTAGACGCTATGAATGATGTGCGTCGAGGCTTCGGAGCGGGAAATCTAGTTATAGCGCTTTATGGCGTGTTCGCACTTTCTGCAACCGTTCGCGCAATTTACCAACTAGCCACCAAGTTTTCCGATGCCCCATTGGCTTATTCGCTATCGCTACTAGCCGGATTGGTTTACATTCTCGCTACAGTCGCTCTTGTTCGCAGCGATTTCAAACTAGCTCGCTACACACTTCTGTTCGAACTTGCTGGCGTTGTCGTGGTGGGCTCACTCAGTCTGCTAGTTCCTGATTTATTTGCTCACCCAACTGTCTGGTCATACTTTGGAATGGGATACGGCTTCATTCCACTAGTCCTGCCTATCTTTGGAATCTGGTGGTTAGGTAGAGTGTCTAAGTGATTCAAGTTCATTCAATCAACCAGGTGCCGGCTGAGCTAAAGCCCACAGTGGTGACTATTGGTAAATTTGACGGAATTCATCTGGGACATCAGCGTCTGATAGCGGAGGCTATCGCTCAAGCTGAGGAGCATATGCTTGTCCCGGCAGTTATAACCTTCGATCGCCATCCTTCAGAGTTATTGCAGAATTCACAAACACCACCATCGCTGATTGGCCCGAACCAGAAATCTCAGTTATTAGCTGAAGCCGGCATCGAGCTGATGTTTTCCCACCCCTTTGATGATCAGTTTGCAAAACTTACCGCGGAAGAGTTTGTTGTGCAGTATCTAGTTGGTGGCTTAGAAGCCAAAGTTGTTATCGTTGGCGAGGGTTTTCGATTCGGCGCTGGTGCTCTAGGAGATGTTGAGCTATTGAGAAAACTAGGAGCCGAAAACGGTTTCGTCGTCAAAGTCATTCCATCTCTTGAGATAGAGGGCAGAAAGGTTTCCACAAGCTGGATCAGGGAGCTTCTGCTTGAAGGAAATGTTGTGAAGGCAGCCAAGCTTTTAGGTAGATATCACAGCACGGTTGGCGAAGTTGAACATGGCCTCAAAATTGGTCGTGAGATCGGTTTCCCAACGGCAAACATGTCTCGAAGTGCAGAGGGGCTACTCCCACGGGATGCTGTCTACGCTGGCTGGCTCTACGCCGATGGGGAGCGTTACATGTCGGCACTTTCCGTTGGTATCAATGAAACTTTTGAAGCCGTGCCGAGGCTCCTCGAAGCCCATATTCTTGATGTTCGCGGCTTAGACCTGTATGGCAAAGTGATTACCTGTGAGTACGTTGAATTCATTAGACCCGCGGCAAAGTTCAACGGGGTTGAAGACCTAGTAGCTGAGATAAACCGCGATCTGGACAAGATTAGGCAAATTCTGGGCTAGCGCCAAAGGTAAATTCTGGGCTAGTATTACAAGGTTGCCGTGTATCGGCCGCGGATCCAAGAGCTGTAAACATAAGGTTTACTGCGCCGCGCAGCGAGCCTCGAAAGGAACAAAATGGCACTGGACGCTAAAAAGAAAACTGAAATTATCAACACTTACGCAACGCACCCAGGCGACACCGGTTCTCCAGAGGTTCAGATTGCCGTTCTCACCGAGCGCATCAAGGATCTAACTGAGCACCTAAAAGACCACAAGCACGACCACCACTCACGTCGTGGCCTACTGCTTCTGGTTGGTCAGCGTCGCCGACTACTCGGTTACCTGCAGAACGTCGACATTGATCGATACCGTAACCTGATTGAACGTCTAGGTTTGCGTCGATAATTTTCCTTGTAAAGGTAAGAAAGCCGTCTTCTTTGGAGGCGGCTTTTTTGCTTTTGTTTTAGGCTTGTCTAGACAAACAAATTAAGGGAGCTCTAATGGATTTTGTTGGCGCGATTCAAGCGGGATTCAAAAACTATGCAAACTTTAGGGGAGTAGCAACTCGACCTGAGTTTTGGTACTTCTTCCTCTTCACTTTTCTGGCCTCACTAGTGTTGGCAGTTGTTGATGGTTTTTTAGATACAACCTTGGGGGTTGGGTTTGTATTCAACGTAATGACACTTATTCCAAGTCTTAGCGTTTTAGTTCGCCGGCTAAGAGATGCAAGTTTTAGTTGGGTCTGGATTCTCGCTCCAATCACTTCAGTTGTTTTGATGACCATTGGCGTCATTGGAATTTCCTATATCATCATGCAATCCGGGGTATATACCCTTGACTCATTTCTGAACGCGGATAACGTCAGTGACGCCGAGATCACTGCTTTTATCAATGCCAATGAGGGATTGATTGGTTTCGGATTACTTACTCTGGCTGGAGCACTACTAACTCTGATCACTGGCCTAGTGGTAAACATAATCTTCCCAATCCTGCCTAGTAAGAGTTTTGAAGAGGGAAATAAGCTGGTAAAGCCAGAAAACCCTAATTTCTAGGCTGATTTCGGCTATAGGCAATCGAAGTGCCCCTCTGTTAGTCTTGTCCTAGAGCCGATCGGCAGGTTTGCTGGTCACCGGTGGTGGATCTTGGGGTGAAAATACCCAAGTTTTATTACTGTTGGCCAGGGCATCCTCAATTTATATCGGACGCATTTTCTGCTCGCGCGCGCTCTAGCGTTTTATAAACCAAATTAGGTTGACGCTTTCACATGAGGAAATAAAGAGGAGGGACCATGGAAGGTCCAGAAATCAAAGCAACAGAAGTAACAATTGACAACGGAAAATTCGGTAAGCGAGTAATCCGTTTCGAGACTGGGCTCCTAGCTCAGCAAGCACAAGGTGCCGCAGCTGTATACATCGACGAAGAGACGATGCTATTTTCAGCCACAACCGCAAGCAAGACCCCGAAGGACCAGTTCGACTTTTTCCCTTTGACTATCGATGTTGAAGAGAAGATGTATGCAGCTGGAAAGATTCCAGGTAGCTTCTTCAGAAGAGAAGGTCGTCCTTCGACCGATTCGATCTTGGCCTGTCGTCTAATCGACCGACCACTACGTCCATCATTCCCTGATGGGCTTCGTAACGAAATCCAGGTTGTTGTGACCGTTTTCGCTATTCACCCAGACGAGCTCTATGACGTTGTTGCAATCAACGCGGCATCGATGTCAACTCAGCTGGCAGGACTGCCATTCTCTGGTCCTATCGGTGGTGTCCGCGTGGCGCTGATTGATGGTCAGTGGGTTGCTTTCCCAAAGCACTCACAGCTAGAGCGTGCGGTATTCGACATGGTTGTCGCCGGACGCATAGTTAACGAGAACGGTAAAGAAGACGTAGCAATCATGATGGTTGAGGCTGAGGCAACTGAGGTTGCTTGGAACCTTATCAAGAATGAGGGAGTAACTGCTCCTAGCGAGGAAATCGTAGCTCAGGGACTTGAAGCGGCTAAGCCATTTATCGCTCAACTAGTTAAGGCGCAGCAGCAATTAGCTGTTGAAGCTGCAAAGCCAACTGCGGAGTACCCACTCTTTGCTCCATACACCGATGAGGTATACGAAGCTGTTGCTAAGTTGGCCGAAACTGAGCTTTCTCGTATCTACCAGATTGCTGACAAGACTGAACGACAGACCGCTGACGATGAGTTGAAGGCATCTGTTAAGGAGAAGTTGGCTGAAACTCTGGATGAGGCTCAGCAGGCCCAGATCTCAGCTGCTTACAAGTCAGTCACCAAGAAGATTGTTCGCACCAGGGTCCTTAAAGAAGGTATTCGTATCGATGGCCGTGGCAAGAAGAACATTAGAAAGATTGACTGTGATGTTGCGGTCATCCCGAGAGTTCATGGTTCGGCTTTGTTCCAGAGAGGTGAGACCCAAATCTTGGGAATCACAACTTTGAACATGCTAAAGATGGAACAGCAGATTGACTCGCTGTCACCTGTGACCACCAAGCGTTATATGCACAACTACAACTTCCCACCTTATTCAACTGGTGAAGTTGGTCGTGTTGGAACCCCTAAGCGTCGTGAAATCGGTCACGGAGCTCTTGCCGAGAGAGCTCTGGTCCCAGTGCTGCCTACTCGCGAAGAATTCCCGTACGCGATTCGTCAGGTTTCCGAAGCCCTTGGTTCTAACGGATCAACCTCGATGGGTTCGGTCTGTGCATCGACCTTGTCACTACTAAATGCTGGTGTTCCATTGCGCGCACCGGTTGCTGGTATTGCCATGGGTCTTATTTCTGACACGGTTGACGGTAAGACCGAATATGCTGCTTTGACGGACATTCTTGGTGCAGAAGATGCTCTGGGAGACATGGACTTCAAAGTTGCCGGTACTAGCGAATTCGTAACAGCAATTCAGTTGGACACCAAACTTGACGGTATTCCCTCAGAGGTTCTAGCTGGTGCTCTATCTCAAGCTAAGGAAGCTCGTTTGAGCATTCTTGATTTGATGAATGATGTCATCAACGAGCCAGACGAAATGTCGCCGTACGCACCTCGCATCATCGCAGTGAAGATTCCAGTTGACAAGATCGGTGAGGTCATTGGTCCTAAGGGCAAGATGATCAACCAGATCCAAGAGGACACCGGAGCTGAAATTTCGATTGAAGATGATGGAACCGTCTACATTGGTGCTACCGATGGCCCAGCTGCGGAAGCTGCCAAGGCCATGGTAAATGCAATTGCCAACCCACACATGCCAGAAATCGGCGAGCGTTTCCTCGGAACGGTTGTGAAGCTAGCAACCTTTGGAGCTTTCGTATCGCTTCTTCCTGGTAAGGATGGACTGCTTCACATTTCTGAGCTACGCAAGCTAACTGGCAAGCGTGTTGAGAATGTTGAGGATGTTCTAACTGTTGGTCAGAAGATCATGGTTGAGCTTGTGAAAATTGATGACCGCGGCAAGCTTTCACTTGCTCCAGTGGTCGAAGGTGAACAAGCCGCAGAGTCCGAAGAGTCTGACGAAGAATAGTCAATGACCGCGGTTCAGTTTCAGCTTGAACAACCCGAATTTGAGTTCACCGCATCGGGAGGCAGTACGGTTCGCCGAACTGTTCTCCCATGCGGTGTTCGCATTTTGTCAGAGGTAATGCCAGCTGCGCAATCAGCTTCGGTTTCGTTCTCTGTTGCAGTTGGTTCAAGAGATGAAACAGATGGCCATTTTGGTTCAACTCATTTTTTGGAGCACCTGCTCTTCAAGGGGACTAAATCCAGATCAGCGTTAGACATCGCCGTTGCCTTTGATTCGGTAGGCGGTGCTTCAAATGCAATGACTGGAAAAGAGCACACCAGTTATTACGCGAGGGTCCAAGACAAAGCAGTGCCGGTAGCCGTTGAGGTAATCGCCGACATGCTGACATCATCTGTGATTGATCCCATTGAATTTGAGAACGAACGAACAGTAATTCTTGAAGAGCTAGCGATGAATGACGATGATCCGCAGGATGTTGCACACGAGGAATTCTTTGCTGCTGTTTTGTCAGATCATCCGCTCGGACGCCCGATTGGCGGAACTCCAGAAACCATTAAGGCAGTGAATCGAGATGCTGTTTGGGAGCACTATCAACAAAACTATCGACCGCAGGATCTTGTAATTACCGCTGCGGGTGGCCTGGACCATGAGGAATTGATCGCTCTGGTTAGCGCTAATCTCGAGCTGGCTGGCTGGGATTTGAATAAAACTGCTAAACCGAGAAGTTGGCGTAGCCAGAACCTCAATCCAGAAAACTCAGCGGCTTCGGTTAAAGTAATCAAACGCCCTATCGCCCAAGCCAACATAGTCTTTGGTAACCCTGGTGTGGTTTCATCCGATGATCGCAGATACGCCATGGCAATCCTGAACACAGTGCTCGGTGGCGGAATGTCATCGAGATTATTCCAAGAGATTAGGGAGAAGCGAGGACTGGCATATTCGGTTTATTCCTTTAATCAGGGATACAGCGATGGTGCGGTCTTTGGGCTCTACGCCGGCTGTTCACCGGCTAAGGCTAAAGAAGTCACCAGGCTGATGCTTGTTGAGTTGGAGAAGATCGCCAACGAGGGCATTACTCTCGCCGAGCTAGAACTGGCTAAAGGAAACATCTCAGGTGGTTTAGCCCTGAAGTTTGAAAGCACCCAAGCCAGAATGTCTAGGCTTAGCTCAGCAGAACTAACCGATGGTTTGTTTTTTGACCTGGATGAGTCACTTCAGAGATTTGCAGCGGTTGATCAGCAGGCGGTTCAAAACCTGGCTGCTGAGATGTTTGGTGCAAAGCGCTCATTCATAGCAGTAGGCGACATCAATGACGACCTCTTTGATGAGTTTGCGCAGGAATAGTAGGTTTTAGCCATGACAATAAAGGTTTCTGTAGTTGGCGCAACTGGCCGCATGGGTAAGTTGGCTGTTGAGCTTATTGAATCAGCCAGTGATTTAGAGCTTCACTCTAAGCTGAACTCGAAATCTTCGTTGGATGAAGCTCTCGGGGCAGATCTTATTTTTGATGCTACTTCGTTAGAGGTAAGTCAAAAAGTTGTCGACTTCGCGGTGACTTATGGAATTCCCGTACTTGTCGCAACTAGCGGTTGGACTAAGCAGCTTCTGGCTGAATTAGAGTCTCGAATAAACCAGTCCACCGTTGTGGTGATTCCTAATTTTTCTGTCGGATCGATACTTGGATCTAAGTTCGCTGCTCTTGCAGCTAAGTTTTTCGACACCATTGAAATTGTTGAAACACATCACGCGGGTAAATTAGATTCACCTTCTGGAACTGCAATTCGAACGGCAGAACTTATCGAAGCTAGCAGAGCTGAAACATCCGAACAGGCTCTAAAGATTGCAGGTCTAGGGCAACCGGCTCGAGGCCAAGTTGTTGCCGGTGTTCCAATCCATAGTCTCAGGATTGACGGAGTATCCGCAAAGCAGGAAGTTATACTTGGCGGAAATCAAGAAGTTCTTACCATCACCCACCAGACAAATTCAGTTCAGGCGTATTCGGCTGGAATCTTAAACTCGATTCGATTCACAGTGGATGCCAAAGGCCTAGTTGTTGGTCTTGATAAAGTACTTGGAATATAAATGACTGGAGCTAAACTCGGCGCCGTAGTGATGTCTGCTCTAGTGCTACTGTATTTGCTACTCATGGGTCAGCAAGGCTACTATTTCTTGATTCAGGAAGCCTGGGTTCCAAAGGCTATGGGATTTTTCATCCTAATCTTGCCGTTATTTGGACTTTGGGGAATCCTCCGTGAGCTGCGATTTGGATTAGCAATCGAGAAAATCGGCCGCCAATTGGAAGCCGAAGATGCCTGGCCAAGATTTCGGTTTGGCTTTTTGCCATCTGGACGAGCCAATAAGTCCGAGGCTCTTCTCGAATTTGCCGAATACAAAGAAGCTGTTGAAATAGACCCGGAGAACTGGCGCCGCTGGTTTGCTCTGGGTTTGATCTATGATGCCTGCGGAAATCGAAAACTCGCCAGAAAAGCGATGCGCAAGGCAATAGCGCTAAACCGCGGGTAGGCTTTACAGCGTGTCAGAGATAATTTTTCGAAGTGATGTAACGGTTGAGTTGGTGCGTTCTTCTGCATCCGACAGCGATGTGCTTTTCGCAGCTAGGGTGTCAACCCAGGGAGAGCAGACCCTAGAAAGTGCGGCGGCAGCAAAAGATGCGAGCGAAGATGAGAAGCGCAGTAAAGGGCTTATAAATTACCTAATGCGGGATCGTCACGGTTCTCCATTTGAGCACAACTCCATGACTTTCTATGTTCAAGCGCCGATTTTTGTATTCCGCGAATTCATGCGCCACCGCATTGCCTCTTATAACGAGGAATCGGGTCGCTATCGTGAACTAAATCCAGTTTTCTATGTACCGGGTGCCGACAGAAACCTAATTCAGGTGGGTAAAACTGGACACTATGAGTTCCTACCAGGTACGGCTGAGCAAATTGCTCTTGTCCAGCAGGAATCTAGAACTGTTTCAACTCAGGCCTACGAGTCCTATCAACGTATGCTCGAAGCTGGCATCGCCAGGGAAGTGGCACGAATTGTCTTACCACTGAACATCTACTCTTCAATGTATGTGACTATGAATGCCCGCGCGCTAATGAACTTCTTGAGTCTAAGAACCAAGCGTGAGGGTACCCATTTCCCATCCTTCCCACAGCGCGAAATAGAGATGTGTGCTGAAAAGATGGAGGAGTTTTGGGCTCAGTTGATGCCCTACACCTATGAGGCATTCAACCAAAACGGTCGTGTCGCACCGTAATTTGGTTTTTGGCAAATCTGTCTAGACCACTAATCTTTACCTATGTCGCAAAAACATAAGGATTTATTCGGTCAGGTACTAGTTGCACTAGTAACTCCAATGACACCAGACGGAGAAGTCGACTGGCCTGCTACCGAAAAGCACCTCGACTATATAATTTCCAACGGGGCTGACGGTGTTGTGGTTACCGGGACAACCGGTGAGACAAGCACCCTAACCGATGCCGAGAAGCTCCAATTGGTTAAGGTTGGAAAGTCAGTTGCTTCCGGCCGAGCCAAAATAATTACCGGTGGTGGATCCAACGAAACCGCTCACGCCATTCAGCTTTACAAGGCTTCTGAAGCAGCCGGTGCTGATGGAGTGATGATTGTCACTCCCTATTACAACAAGCCCACTCAGGCAGGTGTGCTGACTCACTTTAGGTTGATTGCCGATGCAACCGATCTGCCGGTGATTTTGTATGACATTCCAGGTAGAACAGGAATCCCAATTGCTTTTGAAACAATCCTTCGGGCAGCAAAACACCCAAACATTGTTGCTATCAAGGATGCCAAAGGCGATTTTGCGCAAGCTTCCAGAGTTCTAAATGAAACAGATTTGTTGTATTTTTCGGGTGACGACAGCAACGTTCTGCCACATCTGTCGATCGGAGCAACAGGGCTGATTGGAGTTACCGCAAACATCGCTCCACTGGCGTATCGGGAGCTCGTAGATTCAACAAACCGGAACGATTTCGACTCGGCTTTGATCGTGCACAATCAACTAGAACCTTTAGTTAGAGCTGCAATGACGCATGTTCCAGGTACGGTTGCCGCAAAATACATCATGCACGGCCTAGGTCTCATTAGCAGCCCTAGAGTGCGACTTCCTCTAGTCGGTCCAGAAGAAGCAGAGGCCGCAAAGATTGAAGCTGACATCGACAAAGTTGGCACCGTACCAGGTTTGAACTTTAGTAACTTCCGTCCAGATCGAAATGCAGCTGCTGGTGGAGCGTTACCTAAGGTGGCTGGCACCACCAGATAGGTGTTTTATGTTTGAAACTCTTCCGGCACCACCGAAGTTGAAGTCGGGTCATCTGCGTATCATTCCGCTTGGTGGTTTAGGGGAGATTGGTCGAAACATGACCGTCTTCGAGATTAACGGAAAAATCCTAATTGTTGACTGTGGAGTTCTATTTCCTGAAGATCACCAACCAGGAGTTGATCTGATTCTTCCGGATTTGAATTATCTGAATGATCGTTTAGAAGACATAGTTGGCCTAGTGCTTACTCACGGTCATGAGGACCACATTGGCGGAGTCCCATATCTACTGCGGATGAGGGAGGACATTCCGATTTTTGGTTCTGAACTAACCCTCGCGTTTCTCGACGCTAAGTTGAAAGAACACCGAATTTTAGGCGTTCAATACGTTATTCGAGAAGGTGACAGCAAGGCTGTTAGTGGTTTTGAACTGGAATTCATAGCTGTAAATCATTCAATACCGGATGCACTGGCAGTGGTGATCCGAACTGAAGCTGGAACAGTGCTACATACCGGTGATTTCAAGATGGACCAGTTACCGCTTGATAACCGTCTTACTGACCTGCGCGCTTTCGCCAAGCTTGGGGAAACCGGTCTGGATCTATTCATGGTTGACTCCACGAATGCAGATGTTCCAGGCTTCACCCCATTAGAAAAAGACATCGGACCGGTTATCGACGAAGTTATTTCTCGAACTCCAGGCAAGGTAGTAGTTGCTAGTTTCTCTTCTCATGTTCACAGAGTGCAACAGGTTCTGAATGCAGCGCAGTCGCACGGACGCAAAGTTGCCCTAGTTGGTAGATCCATGGTTCGCAACATGCAAATTGCAGAAGACCTTGGTTATCTTCAAGCCCCGCCAGGAATTTTCATCGATTTCAAGGATGCCAATAGTGTTCCAGCAAACCAGATCGTTTACATGTGTACTGGCTCGCAGGGTGAGCCGATGGCTGTTTTATCAAAGATGGCTAACAGTGAGCATGAGATTTCGGTTGGTGAAGGCGACACGGTGATACTAGCCTCGTCGCTAATTCCTGGAAACGAGAATGCTGTCTATCGAGTAATTGATCAGTTAACCAGACTTCGAGCAAACGTTGTGCATAAGGGCAATGCCAAGGTTCACGTGTCTGGACATGCTGCAGCGGGGGAGCTGCTCTACTGCTATAACTTGCTCAAGCCTAAAAACGTTTTACCGGTGCACGGTGAATATCGACACTTGATTGCAAACGGTAAGCTTGCCGAGCAAACCGGCATTGCGCCGGAGAGAATCTCGATTATTGAAGACGGTTGGGCTGTAGACCTAGTTGACGGCAGGGCTGAAGTTGTAGGTCAGGTCGAGTGTGGGATGTTGTATGTTGATGGCAAGACTGTTGGAAAGATCACTGAGGATGACCTTCAAGACCGAAGATTGTTGGCCCAAGAAGGCTTCATCTCGATTTTTGCCGTGATTGATGCAGATAGTGGACGAGTGGTGGTCGGGCCAGAAATAAGAGCCCGAGCCTATGCCGAAGACGACCATGTTTTTGATGATGTTAAGCCTTTGATTGAGCAAGCTTTGGCCGAAGCAGCTAAAGAGGGTATTCGTGATACCTATGCCATGCAACAGGTCATTAGGCGCACTATCGGCACCTGGGTCAATCGCAACCACCGCAGAAGACCGGTCATTATTCCCGTGGTAGTAAGCGGCTAGCGAAACTTATTCTCGCCGTGCCTGCCCTGTATTGACGGGGGTCGCTGTTATTTTTGGAGAGATGGCAACACGTAAACCTAAGTCCAAAAAGACCACTTCTCCCAGAGGCAGGTCTGTTTCTGCAACACCAGATCGCGGGCAAAACAAATTCCTCAGGCTGATTGTTTGGCTATACCTATCCGGGGCTGCCTTCATCGGCTTTTTGGCTAGGTCTTTTGCCTCTGAAAAGATAGCTAAGGAAGATCGTCGGGATGGCCCACCTTTTGCGCTCTTCTTGCTTGGAGTTATCGGAGCAATAGTTGTTTGGTTCCTCCAGGGGAACGAATATGCCCAGATTTTGAATGTTTACACCGCTGGGTTGTTCTTTGGCCGGTTATCCATGGCTCTTCCAGTTGTGATGATTTTGTTTGCCATGTACCTAATGCGTCACCCTTCGACTGTGAAGGATAACTCAAGAGTCGGCTTTGGATGGCTGTTGTTTCTGATTAGCATTTCAGGCTTCTTTCACATTTTTAGCGACCCACATCCCGAACCGTCAACTGGTATTGATGCGCTTGCCGCTGCCGGTGGTTTGTTTGGCTGGTTGGTGACAGTTCTATTTATCCAGACCTTGACCGAATGGGGTGCTGGAGTAATTGTTACCCTGTTGGCGCTCGGTTCATTCTTAGTGATCACTAAGACAGCACCACACAAGATTTTCGCGCGTATCAGGGAGCTTTATCACAAACTCTTTCCTGGCTCAGAGAAAAAAGAAAAAGAAGTACCCGCGGAAGAAATCCCCGATGCCTACGACGGTACCAAGGCTCCTTGGTGGCGAAGATCGAAACAGACCGATAAAGAGGCTTTTGAACAGCCGGTCACAATCTCAAGCGAGACGACTAATCTCGAGGATATTTTTGGCACACCGCAGGTTGAAACTGAACCAGTAGCACAGGTAGAGGCACCCGAAGTTAGTGAAGTAAATCAGGCCACTGAACCTATCGACTTAGTTTCAGAAACTGATGATCTAACTGAACCAGTTACGGCTGTAGCTCAGCCTGCTAAACCAAAACGGCCATATGTTCTTCCTCCGGCCGCACTGCTTTCCTCCGGCACACCACCAAAAGGAAAGACCGCGGCCAATGATGCTGTTGTTGAGGCTCTGAATTCGGTTTTCAAAGAGTTTGGGGTAGAGGCTACGGTAAGCGGCTTCTCGCGAGGGCCAACAGTTACTCGATACGAGGTTGAGGTTCAACCTGGTGTCAAGGTTGAGGCGGTGACTCGACTAGCAGGAAACATCTCGTATGCCGTGGCAAGCAATGAAGTTAGAATTCTCGCCCCAATTCCAGGCAAGTCGGCAATTGGAATTGAAATTCCAAACGTTGACCGAGAGATTGTTTCACTAGGTGATGTTCTTCGATCTAACGTTGCTCAGCAAAGCAAACATCCACTCACAATCGGCATTGGTAAAGATGTTGAGGGTGGTTTTGTTGTTGCCAACCTTGCCAAGATGCCTCACCTGCTAGTTGCCGGTGCCACCGGTGCTGGAAAGTCATCTTTTGTGAATTCGATGATTGCCTCAGTTTTGATGAGATCTAAACCGGCAGAGGTTCGAATGGTTTTGATTGACCCGAAGCGAGTCGAGTTGGCCGCCTACGAAGGTGTGCCTCATCTGATCACTCCGATAATTACTAATCCAAAAAAGGCCGCCGAAGCCTTGCAGTGGGTGGTCAAAGAAATGGATGCCCGTTACGACGATTTGGCCTCATTTGGATTTAAGCACGTTGACGATTTCAATCGGGCTCTAGTTGCAGGCGAGCTCAAGCTTCCAGAAAACTCAAATAGGAAGCTGCAGCCTTACCCATACCTGTTGGTTGTCGTTGACGAGTTGGCAGACCTAATGATTGTTGCTCCAAGAGAAGTTGAAGACTCGATTGTGAGAATCACGCAGCTAGCTCGTGCTGCTGGAATTCACCTTGTTCTAGCGACTCAACGCCCATCGGTGGACGTTGTTACTGGGCTAATAAAGGCAAACGTCCCTTCGCGTCTAGCTTTCTCCGTATCATCGCTAACCGATTCGAGAGTTATTTTGGATCAGCCAGGTGCAGAGAAGTTGATTGGTCAGGGAGATGCCTTGTTCTCTCCGATGGGAACCAATAAACCTATGAGAGTCCAAGGCTCATGGATTGCTGAAACCGAGCTTCATTCGGTTGTCGCGCACGTGAAAAAGCAAATGGAACCCGAATATCGAGAAGATGTCAATGAAGTTGCCGCTTCCAGAGTTGTTGATGCCGATATCGGTGACGATCTAGAAGTTTTGCTTCAGGCTGCCGAGCTTATAGTTTCCTCTCAATTCGGTTCCACATCCATGCTGCAGCGAAAACTAAGAGTCGGTTTCGCCAAAGCTGGACGATTGATGGACTTGTTGGAATCAAGGAATATAGTTGGGCCTAGTGAAGGCTCAAAAGCTAGAGAAGTTTTGGTTCGCCCAGATGATCTTCCAAACGTTTTAGCCCAGTTGCGTGGAGAGACAGCTGCCAAAGCTGCTCCTGCCTTGTCTCAGGCGGACACTGGTTCTTTAGCGGCCGGTGAATTTGCTGATTTCATCCCTACTGCTTCAGATTCTGACGAAGATGACGACCCGGACGCTTGGTCGCTTACCGGCAGGGGCTAGGCTTAGTTCGTGAATCTTGCGAACACGATAACTATTAGCCGTATTGCGCTAGCTCCGGTCTTTTTGTATGCGCTCTACGAGTTTTATCTGCCGGGAAACAACATCGGCTGGTTACTTCTGTTGGGGTTTGTCGTTCTTGCTGCCACGGATGGTCTCGATGGAGCAATTGCTAGAAGACAAGGCAAGGTAACCAAGCTAGGTAAACTTTTGGATCCGATAGCGGACAAGGTTCTTCTGGGTGGAGCTTTTGTAGTTCTGTCAATGTTAGATGAAGTCATGCCTTGGTGGGCCACGATAGCTATTTTGATCAGAGAAGTTGGAATAACGGTTTATCGGTTAATTGTGATTCGTGATCGGGTTATCCCAGCTTCGAATAGCGGTAAGTCTAAAACTGTCATGCAATGCATCGCCATCGGTTGGGTAATTTCACCGCTGAATGTTTGGTGGTTCAACACAGTGTTCAACGTGGGTTACGGATTGATTTACGGTGCCGTGTTCTTAACTTGGTGGTCGGCCATAAAGTACATCAGGGAGTCGATGTGAAGCCAGAAGATGTAATTGCGGCACTAGAAAAGCAGAACTTAAAACTAGCTATCGCCGAATCTCTTACCGGTGGATTACTTT
Source organism: uncultured Rhodoluna sp. (assembly GCA_964443065.1). Taxonomy (GTDB): domain Bacteria; phylum Actinomycetota; class Actinomycetes; order Actinomycetales; family Microbacteriaceae; genus Rhodoluna. Next base: position 24,707 of record CAYUBJ010000011.1, on the reverse strand, counting down.
GTAGTGAGTTGGTATCGGTTCCAGGTGCATCAAAGGTCATTCTTGGCTCTATAGTTGCCTACCAAACTGGCCTCAAGGCCGCATCTCTAGGGGTTAGTTCTGAACTCTTGGATCGGGTAGGGGCGGTTGATCCTGAAGTAGCCATAAAGATGGCCGAAGGGGTTCGCTCGAGAATGGCGCTCCAACTACTTTTACCAACCGAATCTGTGATTGGAATTAGCACCACTGGAGTGGCCGGGCCTGACTCTCAGGATGGTAAACCAGTAGGGCTTGTCTATGTAGGCATTTCTGGCCCCAAGGGGGAATCGGTCTGGGAAGAGCAAATTGCAGGGGACAGGCAGGCAATTAGGTCAGAGACTGTTCGAATGGTTTTTGCAAAAATTGGGGAATACTTAGCCCCTAAAGCTGGTTAACGATAGATGTAGGAAGTTAGAAATTCAAAGGTAATTTTCAGTAATCTAGGCTATAAATGTCGCTAGGAACAGGTAAGTTATCTTTACGGAAATCTAGTTCCCGTAGTAACCAAAGGTGGTTGCTATAAATTGAAAGGAGGCTCCACATGGCTCTAGTTCGTCAAGAAATTGGTGACGTACTTCGTGACCTCCGCCAACAGAAGGGTTACACCCTTCGACAGGTGGCTAGTCGTGCAAAGGTTGCCCTAGGCTATCTCAGCGAGATAGAACGCGGGCAAAAGGAAGCATCATCAGAGATTTTGTCGTCAGTGGCTTACGCCCTGGATGTTCCAATCTCCCAGATCATGCATTTAGTAGCTGAGCGCTTCGAAGCCATTGAAACCGTGGTCATACCTGACACGGTTCCTGCAGAATTGGTCACCAACTACGACTCATCGACCCTAGCCAATACACGCTAAGGTACTTGATTTAGGACCCCCGGCTAGTCCGGGGGTCCTTTTTTTAACGCCACAGCAGGGGTTAGCCAGCCGGTTTAGGGAAGTTCAGGTTAGGGTCTTATTGTGCGGCACAGCGACTTTCAAATACTTATGGACGATGAGTTCGGGGTAGAGTATGCCGCCGTATTGCTTAGAGACTTAGTCTTGACCGAGCTCGATGATCTAACGGGAAGTCAGGCTCTAGAGCGGGGTGTTGAGCCAAGAGCGGTCTGGTTGGCCATTTGCAAGGCGCAAAATGTGCCAGAATCCAGATGGTTAGGTTTGAACAAAAAGCCGAATAATAAACACGCCGAATAGCAAATTATTCGTAATTTTGTTCGAAAGATGGTAATTTATAAACAGTCGGATAGTTGATTGAGTTATCAACAATCAGAGTGGACACCGCCTAAAAAGCGGGGTTCAGCCGTAGTGTCATGACAGCATAAAACCAGCCGCCAAGGCGGCAGAAAAGGAAAGAAAATGCCATCAGCTTCAGATCGCGATAAAGCGCTAGACACTGCGCTTGCACAAATCGACAAACAGTTTGGTAAGGGCTCAGTAATGCGCCTGGGTTCTGACGAACGAGCCCCAGTTGAGGTTATCCCTACCGGCTCAATTGCCCTAGACGTAGCGCTGGGTATTGGCGGCCTACCAAAGGGTCGAATAGTTGAAATCTATGGACCAGAATCCTCTGGTAAGACAACGGTTGCTTTGCACGCTATCGCGAACTGCCAGAAGGCCGGAGGCACCGCGGTATTCATCGATGCCGAGCATGCACTTGATCCAGAGTATGCAAAAGCACTCGGTGTTGATATCGACGCACTACTGGTTAGTCAGCCAGATACCGGTGAGCAGGCTCTTGAAATCGCCGACACGCTTATTAGATCGGGCTCTATCGACATTATTGTTATCGACTCCGTTGCAGCTCTGGTCCCAAGAGCTGAAATCGAAGGTGAAATGGGTGATTCTCACGTCGGTCTTCAGGCACGTCTGATGTCACAAGCGCTGCGAAAACTTACCGGGGTGCTCAACAACACTAAAACGACTGCAGTTTTCATCAACCAGTTGAGGGAGAAAATTGGTGTCTTCTTTGGATCTCCTGAAACCACAGCTGGTGGTAAGGCACTCAAGTTTTATGCCTCAGTTCGCTTGGATGTAAGAAGGATTGAAACACTTAAAGATGGCCAGGATGCGGTAGGTAACCGAACCCGCGTGAAGGTAGTAAAGAACAAGATGGCATCGCCGTTCAAACAAGCCGAGTTTGACATTATCTATGGCGTTGGAATCTCTCGTGAGGGAAGCCTGCTTGATTTCGGTGTTGACCAGGAAATTGTGAAGAAGTCGGGTGCTTGGTACACATACGAAGGCGAGCAGCTTGGTCAGGGTAAAGAAAACTCAAGAAATTACCTACTCGACAATCCAGCAGTAGCCGATGAGATTGAAAAGAAGATTAAGGCGAAGCTTGGAATTGGTGTTCCTCGTGCGGTAGCTGACCTACCAGTCGAGGAAACAGCAGATCTCAAAGCCGTCAACGACTAATCGTGGATCTCAAGCAGGTACTGAAAAGCGCTGAGGAAGCAGCTGAAAAGCCTAAGTACGTCCTGAGAGCAGTTGATGCAATTGAAGAAGATGTCAGGGCTGCCTTGCTCAAAATGCTTGAACGTGGCGGAAAATCGTCTGGCCAGCTTCATAAGCAGTTGGTTGAAAAGGAATTTCCCCTTGAAGTAATTGATCTGATCATGGCTAGGTTTACTGAAGTTGGCCTAATTGATGATTTTGCTCTTGCTAAAGATCACGCTCGTGTTTTATTTGAACGCAAGTCAAAAGCCAAGGCGATGATCGCTATGGATCTAAGAGAAAAGGGTTTTCCAAAGGATGCCATAACTGAGGCTTTAGCGTCAATCGAAGTGGATGACGAACTCGAATTAGCCAAGGAGTTGGCTCTGTCAAAGATGTCGAGGATGACTGGCCAGGATAAGGCAACGGCGGAGCGTAAAGTAGCGGGTTACCTTGCTCGAAAAGGCTACCCAAGTTCAGTTGTTTGGTCAGCCGTCAGATATGCGAGCGAGCAACAGTCCCTATAGTTTTGCCACTCGGCTAAAATTGTGGAGATGACTACGAAAACAAGAAGCTACGAAGTTAAGACCTTCGGTTGCCAAATGAACGTTCACGACAGTGAACGTCTTTCTGGGCTGCTTCAAGATGCCGGTTATGTCGAGGCAAGCCCAGGCGAAGAGGCCGACATTCTTGTTTTCAATACTTGCGCTGTTCGAGAAAATGCCGACAACAAACTCTATGGAAACTTGGGTCAGTTAGTTGAGCGTAAGGCAGCGAATCCGGATTTTCAGATTGCCGTTGGCGGCTGCCTAGCTCAAAAAGACAAAGATGTCATACTTTCTAAAGCGCCTTGGGTGGACGTGGTTTTCGGAACTCACAACATCGGCTCTCTTCCAGTTCTTTTGGAGAGGGCTAGGGCAAATAACGAAGCCCAAGTCGAAATTCTTGAGGCTCTAGAGACCTTTCCAAGTGATTTACCAACTAAGCGGGACTCAACATATTCAGCACTGGTCTCAATAAGTGTTGGCTGTAATAACACCTGTACCTTCTGCATAGTTCCAAGCCTTAGAGGTAAAGAGCGCGATAGGAGACCTGGTGAGATCCTGTCAGAAATCAAAGCTTTGGTTGAACAGGGTGTTATCGAAATTACCCTGCTCGGGCAGAACGTAAATACCTACGGAGTTGAGTTTGGCGACAAGGGTGCATTCGCTAAATTACTTCGTGCCTGCGGGGAGATTGAGGGACTGGAGAGGGTTCGCTTTACTAGTCCACATCCTGCGGCATTTACTGACGATGTAATAGCTGCGATGGCGCAGACGCATAATGTTATGCCGCAACTACACATGCCTCTGCAATCAGGTAGTGATCGCATTCTCAAGGCGATGCGTAGAAGTTACCGCAGCGAAAAGTACTTAGGCATCTTAGATCGAGTCAGGCAGTCTATACCGGACGCTGCAATATCTACAGACATCATTGTTGGTTTTCCATCAGAGACTGAAGAAGATTTCCAAGAAACTTTGCGAGTCGTTCGCGAATCTCGTTTCGCCATCGCCTACACCTTCCAGTATTCAAAACGACCTGGCACTCCAGCTGCTGAATTACCGGATCAACTTCCAAAGCAGATTGTTCAAGAACGCTACGAGAGGCTACTTGAAGTTGTGAATCAGGTCGCTTGGGAAGAAAACCAAAAGCAAATCGGTCGAAGGATAGAAGTCCTAGTCGGAAATAGTGAGGGTCGAAAGGATGACCAAACCAATCGACTTACTGGAAGAGCGAGAGATAACCGGCTTGTTCACATTGATCTTGCCCAAACTGCAGATGTGCCAAGGCCAGGAGATCTAATTTGGGTGACTGTAACCGACGCGAAACCATACTTCCTGATTGCCGATGCGGGAGAAGTTCCTGAGATTATCCGAACCAGAGCAGGCGACGCCTATGATTTAGCTGAAGCTGCTTCATGTGAAACTCCAATTTCCAAAACTTCGACCAAGGGTTCAATAAGTCTTTCTGTGGCTGTAAAGAGCAGCCAGTAGAGCATGGGGGAGATTCCTGAACTACTGAGTGTGGTGGGACCTACCGGCACAGGTAAGAGTGCTTTGGCCTTAGATATAGTTGAGGCCTTAGGGTCTCGGGGTGTAACTGCAGAAATAATCAATGCCGATGCCATGCAGTTCTATAAAGGCATGGACATTGGAACCGCCAAGCTTTCCTTGGCGGAACGAAGAGGTATTCAGCACCACTTAATTGATTGGCTTCAAGTAACCGAAGAAAGCACAGCGGCGAATTATCAGGTTATTGCCCGAGACAAAATAGCCGAACTAAAAAGCAAGCAAATTGTTCCAGTTCTGGTTGGTGGTTCAATGCTTTATTTGGCCTCGGTATTGAACACCTTTGAATTTCCAGGACGGGATGAGAAGCTTCGAGCCAAGTTAGAGGATGATCTACTGGAGCTAGGGCCCCAGGAAATGCACCTTAGGCTAACTGCTCTGGATTCGCTTGCGGCCAGCAGGATTGAGCCAAACAATGGCCGGCGAATTGTGAGGGCCCTGGAGATTGTGATGATTACTGGTGAGCCTTTTGCGGCGGCTTTACCCGATCAGTTTGAGTCTTATCTTCCAAATCTCCAGATTGGATTGAATTCGGACCGCGAACACTTGGTGTCACGGCTAGCCTCAAGAGTTAGTTCGATGTGGGCTAAGGGCCTTGTCGAAGAAGTCGAAGCTCTAATTTCTCTTGGGCTAAGAAACTCAAAGACCGCTCGGCAGGCTATCGGCTACGCGCAGGCGCTTAACCAATTGGACGGTTTGTCCTCCGAAGCCGAAGCAATTGCAGAGACTACTCAATTGACGCAAAGGTATGCCCGAAGGCAGATGTCTTGGTTTAGACGGGATCCAAGAATTGTCTGGTTCGATTATCAAGAGCCAAATTTCACTGAAAAAGTTATCGACCTAGCTATTTCGAAACTTGGGCTTTAGTAGAAGTAGTCTTGTTGCATGACAAAAATCTCATTTACTAAAGGTCAGGGAACCGGTAATGATTTTGTCATGATTTTGGATGAGCTTGGCTCAATCGACATCTCTAGCGATGATGTGCGCAGGATTTGTGATCGGCATTTCGGGGTTGGCGCTGATGGGGTAATCAGAGTGGTCCCTTCCAGGTTTTTGGCCGAAGGCAAAACAATTTTGGAAGAAGAGCCCAGCGCTGAATGGTTTATGGATTATCGAAACGCTGATGGATCAATTGCAGAGATGTGTGGCAACGGAGTGAGGGTATTTGCCAGATTCCTCACCGAAAAGGGACTCGTTAATCTAGCCGAAGGCGAAACACTTCATGTTGGTACTCGCGCCGGCGTTAAGGATGTACAACGCAATAAAGCCGGCTTCGTGGTTGACATGGGTCGCTGGCGTCCCGAAAGTGGTGAGACTTTGGTAAGAGCCAATGGTTTATCCGTGGCTAGACCTGGGCAGGGAATTAGCGTTGGAAACCCTCACGTAGTTGTTGCTCTAGCTTCTCTTGAAGAACTCGAAGCCTTAGACCTTTCGAGAGAACCGATCATCGAACCAAGTCCAGAAGCTGGAGCAAACGTCGAATTTGTTGTGCCGCATGATCCACTCATAAGTAGTGGTGTTGGTCGGATCCGAATGCGAGTATTTGAGCGTGGTGTTGGCGAAACTATGTCTTGCGGAACCGGAATAGTTGCCGCTGCTCTTGCAACTAGATTGTGGGCTGGACCTGAAGCGCCAAATCACTGGAGTGTTGAGGTCCCAGGAGGAACGCTTGGAGTTCGCATGTTTGCCACCGAAGAGGGCGAACATGTTGGCCTAAGCGGACCAGCTGAACTTGCTTTTGAAGGTCAAATCGAAATCTAGTTCCTAGTTACTTTTAGAATTCTGAAACCTTTTATTGATTCAATCCGAGTAACTTGATACCCATCTGCAAATTCACTTGTCAGCCATTTCTGTAGAGAATCAGATCCTAAATTCTTTTGTACGACTAGTCTTGCCGTTCCGCCAGAGACAAGCCTTGGCAGCCAAGTTTTTAGAATTTCATGCAGCACTTTCTTTCCCACTCTGATAGGAGGGTTTGACCAGATTTCATCAAATATGATGTCTTCCTCGATCTCTTCGGGCAGGCAAACTTTAACATTTCGAAGATTTAGCTTGTCGGCGTTGAGTTTTGTTAGAGCCAAGCTCTTGTGATTGACGTCAATTGCATAAACATTTGAGTTTGGAGCGGCCAAAGCTAAAGCGATTGAAATCGGCCCCCATCCGCAACCGATGTCGAGCAGGTTACCCTGCGGTTTGGTTGTTTCCAATTGTTTGATGAGAACATCAGTTCCAATGTCAATGTGGTCGGGACTGAAAGTGCCTGACGCGGTAAAGAGTTCGAGATTAGTTCCGAGCAGCTTTACCTTGATCTTCTTTGGATTGAGTTCGCTATCTGCTGACTCTGAGAAGTAGTGATTGTTAGGCACCCAACAAACATTACTCCTACAAAAAGGTAGTGTTAATCCATAAATGACTGAAAAAGATCAATCCATCGAAACCGAGGATACGCTCAACCGCATACTGCGTAGAGACTCTCGCGCACTGGCACTGGGGGCGGACGAAGTCACGACCCAAGGGTTCGACGGGGACCAGCAGGATCTCGCCGATCGAGCAGCGCTCCAGCGTGTTCCTGGGCTTTCGACCCAGATGCAGGACATCTCGGAGGTTGAGTATCGCGAACTCCAGCTTGAGAAGGTAGTCCTCATCGGCATCTGGGGGGAGAACTCGCTACCGGATGCAGAAAACTCTCTCAGAGAACTTGCCGCGCTAGCTGAAACAGCGGGGGCCCAGGTTCTTGATGGGCTACTCCAACGAAGGCATCACCCAGATCCGGCAACCTTCTTAGGTAAAGGAAAAGCTCAGGAACTGAGGGCTTTGGTGCAGAGTCTTGGTGCCGACACAGTAGTCGCAGATACCGAGCTTGCCCCTTCGCAGCGTCGTGCACTTGAGGATGTCGTGAAGGTGAAAGTAATTGACAGAACAGCCATCATCCTTGAAATCTTTGCCCAGCATGCCAAATCCAGGGAAGGTAAGGCTCAGGTTGAACTGGCTCAACTGGAGTATTTACTGCCGCGGCTTCGCGGTTGGGGTGAATCCATGTCTAGGCAAGCCGGTGGTCGCTCCGCCGGTGGTGAAGGTATCGGTTCCAGAGGACCTGGTGAGACGAAAATCGAGCTCGATCGCAGGCGAATCAACATACGAATGGCAAAGCTGCGTAAGCAAATAGCAGGGATGAAACCGGCCCGAGAAACTAAGCGCGCTAATCGAAGGCGAACCCAGATTCCATCGGTAGCCATAGCTGGCTACACAAACGCTGGTAAGTCCTCTTTACTAAACCGGCTCACTTCGGCTGGCGTTTTAGTGCAAAACGCCTTGTTCGCTACGCTCGATCCAACAGTTCGACAGTCAAAAACTCCCGACGGTAGAGAATACACTCTGACCGACACGGTTGGGTTTGTCAGAAATCTACCGCACCAACTCGTCGAAGCATTTCGATCGACGCTCGAGGAAATTAGTGATGCAGATTTAGTTCTTCATGTCGTCGATGCATCACACCCAGACCCAGGTTCACAAATTGAGACTGTTCGAAAAGTCATGAGCGAAGTAGGGGCAACAAACCTTCCAGAGCTTATTGTTTTCAACAAGGTTGACTTGGTCGATCAGGCGACGCTTGTTGCTCTTCGAGGGCTTCAACCTAGCGCGGTATTTGTCTCTTCCAGAACTGGTGAAGGTCTTGATCAACTAAGTCAAGCAATTGCAGATAAGTTGCCAAGACCAAACGTATTCGTGAGAGTGCTAATTCCATACAATCGAGGTGAACTCGTTTCCCGTATGCACCTAAATTCGGAAATTCAAAAACTTGAATATCGAGAAGATGGTACTTACTTAGAAGCTCAAGTTAGAGAAGATCTTGCAGCTGATCTCAAACCTTACTTGGTTTAGATCTTCCGCAGAACTGTTACAACCTTGCCCATGATTGTGGCATTAGTTCCATCGATTGGCTCAAAAGCGCTGTTTCTTGGAAGCAACCAAACTTTTCCATCTCGCTGCTTAAATGTCTTTACGGTAGCTTCGCCATCTATTTCGGCCGCGACGATGTCCCCATTTTCTACTGTCTTCTGCTGGCGCACCACGACCCAGTCGCCATCGCAAATTGCTGCATCTTGCATGGACTCACCTTTGACCTTGAGCATGAACAACTCACCCGAGCCAACCAAAGTTTTAGGTAGAGGGAAGTACTCTTCAACATTCTGATCAGCGGTGATTGGGATACCCGCGGCAATTTCTCCAACTAGAGGGACCATGGCAGTTGCCGCCATGGGTGCACTGTTCTCTGGCGCAGTTTCATCCCAGCCATCTGGGGTGATAAGAACTTCGGTATTCCTCGATAGGTTTTCTTGGCGACGTATGTAGCCCTTCTCCTCCAAGTTATCGAGCTGGTAGGCGACACTGGCGACTGAGTTGAGACCAACTAAATCAGCAATCTCCCGCATAGAGGGGACGATACCTCTAGAACTCTTACTTTGCAGGATTACCTGAAGAATGGAGGCCTGGGTATCGGTTAGGGCACTATCGCTTCGCTTAGCCATTTGTTGCCTTTCCTTGCCTGATGGATCAAGCAATGTCAGTGGTAACCGGTTGAATAAGTGAATCAAACGGTTCCTATCAAAAATGTATTCGGTTTTAGTCAAAAAATCAAACACATTTTCGAAAAAATCGTTAAAAATCTTGACAATATTACAAATTTGCTCGTAATCTTGTTCGTATTAGAACATTTGTTCGAAGAAAGGCAGCAAAATGACCGCTCAAATCATTGAGTTTCCAGTGGATAGAGTTCGCAAACCTGCAATAGCTAGGTCAAGCAGGGCCAATAGTTCTCTAGAGACCCCTTTCCAAGTTCGAACTTCAGTTCGAGTTGTCAGAGCCATAATTTTTTGGGGAGCGTTAGTTGCCGTCTTCTCGGCCCTATTCTTCAATGGTTCCGCCGATCTAAGCCCCGCACAGGCAAATAGCGAAAGCACCAATTCTGCTCAAGGAAACTTTGCCTACGTCACTGTAATGTCAGGGGAAACACTTTGGTCGCTTGCCGAGACATACGCACCTGACCAAGATCCCCGTGACTTCATTGCAAATCTGAAGGCGCTGAATAACCTAAGTGGCACTTCCTTAGCGCCGGGCATGCAGCTAGCTCTTCCGCTTAACTAGCCGGGCTGGCTTCTGGCCAGCGGATGGGATAATTTACCTGTTCGCATTCTTCAGATCGGCCCAAGTTGTCTAAACCATTCCTATTACTGCCAGCAGTGGACATTGCACGTGGCCAGGCCGCTCGAATTAGTCAAGGGAATAGTTCCTCTGAAGTTGCCTTTGGTGATCCAGCTCTAGTCGTGAGTGATTTTCTCGAGGCAGGTGCAACCTGGATACACATTGTTGACCTAGATAAAGCTTTTGGAACTGGAGACAACCAAGAACTTATTCGGGATACTATCTCATCGTTTCCTCAGATCAACTTTCAAATCAGCGGTGGCATTTGTGATGAAGATTCATTCGGCCTAGCAGTTAGGTCTGGGGCTAGAAGAATCAATATCAGCTCGCTTGCCTATAAGAACTTTGACTGGCTTTCGTCGGTATTTGCAGACACAACATCCGAGATTTGTTTTGCTCTTGATGTTAAAGATGGCCGAGTTCAGCCCAGAGGCTCTAAAGAGGATCTAGGCGATCTAAACGAATTGTTGAAATTCCTAAGTAGTACAAACTGTAAACATGTTTCGGTAACTGACGTTGAAAAAGATGGAATGCTTAACGGTCCAAATATCGAATTGCTAGAGAAAGTCTCAACTGCCTTAGGTTTTCCAGTAATCAGTTCTGGGGGAATAGCCACTCTGCAAGATCTGGAAAGGCTGCTGGAATCTGAGTCTTGCTCAGGGGCGATTCTCGGTAAAGCGCTCTATGAAAAGCGTTTTAGCCTAGCTCAGGCGATTGCTTTGGTTGCCTAAATGGATGACAATTCTAAACTCACTGATTCCGCTGGGGTTCCTTGGGAGGGGAGAGCCTTTAGCGCCAACCCTTTCGAAGGTGATGATGGGTCGGCAAATCCAGCCCTTCTCGAGGCCATAACCAATTTCAAGAACGGCTTAGTCTCCGCTTCTGATGTGGTCGAAGCTTTTTCTAACGCTAGGCTGCTGGTGCCTCTGGTTGCCAATCTTGGCGAGAGTGAAGTCGGAGAACACGGCCTAAAGATTGACAAAAGCGCAGAACTGTCAATTGTTACAGTTCAGGCTCCTGATGGGCAGCCAGCCTTACCTGTATTTAGTTCTGTAGAGGCTATGTCGATTTGGAACCCAAATGCTAGACCTGTGCCAAATAATGCCCGAGCGATTGCCCTTGCGGCTGCGAGCGAAGGAAATACCCGAATTGTCTTAGATCCGCTCTCGCCGACCGAATTTGTAATTCGGAGACCAGCAATTGCGGCCATAGCTCAAGCTCTAACTTGGGAAAGTCCAGAAGGTAATGTCCAGGTGCAGAACCTTGTTTTGAGTTTGCTGGAAAGATACGAAGTCGTGGACAGTTTTTCACTTGCTTCGGGGGACCCGCAGCACAACCTTTCCGGACAAGAACTAATAATTGAGATTTATCTTCAACCTGGTTTGTCTGAAGAATTACTTGCTGAGTTTGAAAAGAGTTTCTTTTCACAGCTATCAACCAGCCAGGTTTTTATTGATTTGGTTGATTCGGTCGCAGTGAAATTTCTTCCGGCTAGCTGACCGGTCCAGTGTATTTTTCACCAGGTCCCATGCCAGGGGGATCTTGGATAGTTGATGCTTCGCGAAAAGCTAGTTGTAGTGCTCGTAGACCATCCCGAAGCGGCCTGGCATGGTGATCGCCTAAATCTGCCGCACTAGCTGTAATTAGCCCTGCTAGTGAATTGATGAGCTTTCTGGCCTCATCAAGATCACCTTTATAGCCTGATTCTGCCAGTCCAACCTGAACTGCGGCCGCGCTCATTAGATGAACTGCAGTTGCGGTGATAACCTCCACGGCTGGCACCTCTTCAAGCTCTCTTAGGGCTTTTTGCTCGTCATTCTCAGTCATTTGGGGGCTTCCTTTTCTGGATGTTTCTCTGCTAGGCTAGCCTACGGCTCTGTTGACCTAGGTCAGCAGTCAGAAGTGGATTCATTTCCCACCCGCGTCTACCGATTTCTATAGGTTGCCGGGTAAAGCTTTGAACTTTCAGTTCTGCGCGTCGGCAAGTAAATGCTTGCATTGGCGTGGCCATCTAAGTCACGTCAAAAGGAGAAGCAGATCAGCGATCCGCGTATTAATGAACGAATCCGTGTTCCAGAGGTTCGACTAGTCGGCCCTAACGGTGAACAGCTCGGGATTGTTCGCATTGAAGATGCATTGCGAATGGCCCAGGAAGCAGATTTGGATCTAGTTGAGGTTTCGCCCAACTCAGAACCGCCAGTTTGCAAACTTATGGATTTTGGAAAGTTCAAGTACGAAGCTGCCCAAAAGATTCGTGAAGCCAGAAAGAACCAAACCAACATCGACATCAAAGGCGTGCGTTTTGGTTTGAAAATCGAGGAGCACGATTATGGAACTAAAAAAGCACAAATTGTTAAGTTCCTAAAAGGTGGCGACAAAGTAAGAGTTGTGGTTCTTTTCCGCGGACGCGAGCAGTCTCGTCCTGAGATGGGAGTCAAACTGCTGCAGCGAGTAGCCGAAGAGGTTGCCGAGTATGGTTCTGTGGAATCTACTCCTTCAGCAGAAGGTAGGAGCTTGATCATGGTCATTGCTCCACTAAAGAACAAGGCCGAGGCTAAGGCTGAAGCGAAGCGCAATGCTGAGCGTCAACCAACTGAAGCGGCAACAGAGAACGAATAGAAAAGGATTCTGCAGTTGAGTCTGCAGATTAGATAAACAGGAGAGCAGTTATGCCAAAGCAGAAGACACACTCTGGCGCTAAGAAGCGTTTTCGTTTCACCGGTAGCGGCAAGTTAATGAAGCAGCAAATCAACATGCGTCACAACCTCGAGCACAAGTCGTCTCGTCGTACCCGCCGCTTGAACCAGGATCAGGTCGTTAGCCCAGCTGACTTCAAGACCATCAAAAAGCAACTAGGTCGCTAAGCGAGAAGGATTATTAGGAGAAGAAAATGGCAAGAGTAAAGAATGCAGTTAATGCTCTAAAGAAGCGTCGCACAGCTCTCGAGCGCGCCAAGGGATACCGCGGTCAGCGTTCACGTTTGTATCGTATGGCCAAGCAGCAGGTGCTTCACTCGTTGGTCTATGCATACAACGACCGTCGCGAAAAGAAGGGCCAGTTCCGCAGATTGTGGATCCAGCGCATCAACGCTGCCTCGCGTGCTAATGGCCTAACCTACAACCGTCTTATCCAAGGATTAAACCTTGCAGGCGTTGCAGTTGACCGTCGTATCCTTGCAGATTTGGCAGTTAACGAGCCAAAGGCTTTCGCTTCATTGGTGGCCACTGCTAAGGCAGCCCTTCCAGCAAACACTTCGGCACCAAAGGTCAAGTAATACATGATCACAGATCCCAAGAACAGTAAGGTTCGAGGGGTTGCCAAGTTAGTGAAGAAAGATGCCCGGCAAGAAACCGGGCTCTTTCTGCTTGAAGGACCGCAAGGTTTAGCTGAAGCCCTCGATCGACCAAAACTAATCCTCGAAGTTTTTGCTACCGAGGAGGCTTTAGTTCGCCATGCTGAGATATTTGAACGGGCGAAAAGCCTCAGAATCGAAATCCAGCTGGTTTCTGAAGTTGTCTTGAAGGCGTTATCCGACACCAATACACCCCAAGGTGTCATTGCGGTTTGTCAGCAATTTCATGTTTCTTTGGAAGATGTTCTTGCAACCAAACCGAAGCTAGTGGCGCTGTTGATCCAGATTCGTGATCCTGGTAATGCCGGAACTGTTTTGCGAGCAGCCGATGCTGCCGGAGCAGATGCAGTCCTGTTTACTGCAGGAAGTGTTGATGTCTATAACCCGAAGGTAGTCCGATCCACTACCGGCTCACTTTTTCACCTGCCCTTTGCTATTGACCTAGACGTCAAAGAAACTATCGCTACCTTGAAAGAGGCAGGACTGCAGGTGCTCGCGGCGGATGCCCAAGGCCAGTCGCTTACCGAGTTGATTGCTGCAGGTGATCTAGTGAATCCGACTGCCTGGCTTTTTGGCAATGAGGCTTGGGGATTTGACGAGCAAACACTTGGTCTAGCCGATCGAGTGGTGTCAGTGCCTATCTACGGTGCTGCCGAATCGCTTAATCTAGCAACGGCAGCCAGCGTTTGTCTTTATTCAAGCGCTATCGCACAGAACGCAGCCGTTTCGAACTAGAAAGATATACTTGAACCAAATGGCAGACCAGATTGAGATTTCGGCAGCTACCGTCAAAGCGGTCGTCGCTGATGCCTTGAAGTTGATTGAGGCCACTGAGGATTTGACTCAGCTAAAGGCCGCTAAGCCAAACACCATCGGCGAGAATTCAGGATTAGCAAAACTAAGTTCGAAACTCGGCAAACTTCCTGCCGACCAAAAAGCCGAGGCTGGAAAGCTAATCACGGAAGCTAGAAATACTCTCAATCAAGCATTCTCCGAACGTGAGAAGGTTTTTTTCGAAGCTGAACAGAAGGCCCGCCTTTTGGCAGAGCAGGTTGATATCACCGCAGCACCGATGACCATTCCGGTTGGCGCTCGTCATCCGCTGTCTTTACTGCAGGATGAAATCTCAGATGTCTTCGTCGGCATGGGCTGGGAAATTGCAGAAGGACCGGAAGCTGAAAGCGAATGGTTCAACTTCGATGCCCTTAATTTTGACGCCGATCATCCGGCAAGAGCCATGCAGGATACTTTCTTTATTGAACCGGTTGAGAAGCACCTAGTGCTTAGAACTCACACTTCACCAGTGCAGGTTCGCTCGCTATTAGAAAGGGACATCCCCGTATATGTGCTCTGTCCGGGCAAAGTCTTTAGAACTGATGAACTTGATGCAACACACACACCTGTTTTTCACCAAGTCGAGGGATTAGCAGTTGATAAGGGTCTGACTATGGCAGACCTCAAGGGAACGTTGGAACACTTTGCTCGGATCATGTTTGGTCCAGAAGCTAAAATCAGACTTCGCCCATCATTCTTCCCATTTACTGAACCATCAGCTGAGCTAGATGTTTGGCATCCGAGTGCAAAAGGCGGGCCACGTTGGGTTGAGTGGGGTGGCTGTGGGATGGTGCATCCGAATGTTTTGCGGGCCGCTGGTGTTGACCCTGAAGTTTATTCCGGTTTTGCCTTTGGAATGGGAATCGAGCGAACACTGATGTTCCGTAATGAAGTGAATGACATGCGGGACATGGTTGAAGCCGATATTAGATTCTCCAAGCAGTTTGGCGGTGTCATCTAATGCGCATCCCACTTTCCTGGCTGGCTGAATATGTTTCCCTACCGGACTCGGCAACCGCGGATTCAGTAATGGCAGAGCTGGTCAAGGTTGGTCTTGAAGAAGAAGGTTCACACGATTTTGATCTAACCGGACCAATAGTGGTCGGCGAGGTTCTGGAATTTGTTGAAGAACCGCAGAGCAATGGTAAAACTATTCGCTGGTGCCAGGTTCGAGTTGCGCCAGATTCAGTAAAGGCTGCCGATGGCGGTTTAGCAGTTCGCGGAATTGTCTGCGGCGCTAGAAACTTCTTTGTCGGAGACAAAGTGGTCGTAACTTTGCCAGGAGCAATCCTGCCGGGCGATTTCAAGATCGCAGCTCGAAGCACCTATGGTCACACATCGGATGGAATGATTGCCTCAGCCAAGGAACTGGGTTTGAGCGATGATCATGAGGGCATTCTTAGGCTCAGCACTCTTGGTTTAGATCCAGAAGTCGGAGTTGATGCCCTTGAACTTCTTTGCTTGAATGATTCGGCCGCCGAGGTTAACGTCACCCCTGATCGTGGTTACTGCTTCTCTATCAGGGGTATTGCCAGAGAGTACTCTCATGCAACCGGTGTTGAGTTCACCGATCCAATTAGCCGAGTAACTCCTGTAAAGCCTGAGGGTTTTTCCGTTTCGATAAAGGATCAGGCACCGATTCGTGGTCGAAGTGGAGTCAACAAATTTGTGACTCTTGTTGTCAACGAAGTTGATGCAACTGCACCAACACCGGCGTGGATGATGAGTCGACTCAAGTTAGCTGGCATGAGGTCAATATCGGTTGTGGTAGACATCACCAACTATGTAATGCTCGAATATGGCCAACCAATTCACGCCTACGACTTAGATAAATTGGGCAAAGATTTTGGCGTGCGAAGGGCAAATTCTGGTGAGGCTATCACCACTTTGGATGGGCAGATAAGAAAGCTCGACGTCGAAGACCTAGTTATTGTTGATGCATCCGGACCTATCGGAATTGCCGGCGTCATGGGTGGTGCGAGCACCGAGGTTTCAGAATCAACCAAGAGTGTCTTGATTGAGGCGGCTAATTTCGATCCAATCTCAATCTCAAGATCTGCGCGTCGGCACAAACTGCCGAGTGAAGCATCAAAACGTTTTGAACGTGGTGTCGATACTAAGGTTGCTGAATATGCGGTGGCTCGTGTCGCCCAACTCTTGGTTGAATTAACCGGCGCTAAGGTGCAGACAATCGGGTCTTACTTTGATGAGTCAACTGCCCAACCTTCAGTGTTCTTGCCTCTGGGTTATGCCGAGAAAGTCACCGGTGTTAGTTATCAGCCAAAAGAAATAGAGCAAACCCTTGTTGAGATTGGATGTTCTGTTGCTGTGCTGGATGAGGGCTTTGAAGTTATTGCTCCAACTTGGCGACCAGATCTAACCATCCCAGCTGCTCTTGTCGAAGAGGTAGCCAGGATCAGGGGCTATGACCAAATTCCAGCGAGATTGCCAGTTGCTCCACCCGGTCGAGGCTTAACCA
The DNA here is from genome assembly GCA_964443065.1 of uncultured Rhodoluna sp. Lineage (GTDB taxonomy): Bacteria > Actinomycetota > Actinomycetes > Actinomycetales > Microbacteriaceae > Rhodoluna. Next base: position 8,286 of record CAYUBJ010000011.1, on the reverse strand, counting down.
GAAAACAAAAGTTGCGTCGCTTGGTTGCCAATGCTCTTGCTGCTAATGGTCTTACCGAAGTTCTAAACTACCCATTCCTGAATTCTGCTCAGAACTCATTGTTCAGCTCGGCTGATTCAAAGCGAGTCAAACTTGCCAATCCGCTTCAGTCTGAGGTTAATGAGCTTCGCCTCAGCCTAATTCCGGGCTTGGTTGAGGCTGCCCAAAGAAATTTGTCTCGCACGCTGGTTGATCTAAGCCTTTTTGAGATCGGCTCGGTTTATCTACCTGCCACATCTGATGAAAGTGTTGTCCTTCCGAACGGCACCACTTTACCTAGTGCTAAAGAACTGCAAATGCTCCATGACAGTGTCCCGCGACAGCCACTGATGCTCGGTGCCTTGATGCTTGGCGAAAGGCTCAATCAACAGGTTGGCCGAAAAGCACAGAAGTCGAGCTACGCCGATGCGCTCAGCATCATCAAGACTCTCGCTGCCCTGGTTTCGGTTGAAGTAGTTTTCGAGCAAGCAACACCAGCTGGCTTCCATCCAGGCCGAAGTGCTTTGGTCAAGGTAGGCGAGCGAGTTATTGGGTTTGCTGGAGAACTACATCCGGAAATTACTGCAGAGTTTGACTTACCAAGACAGGTAGCGGTTTTGGAGATAAACCTAGAAGAATTCTTTGACTGCGTTCCGGATACAGTCTCGGCTCGGCCTATTCACACTTATCCAGCCGCCACCCAGGATCTCTCACTTGTTGTCTCGAAGGAAGTTTCAGCCCGAGAAATTCTTGAAACTATTCGACAATCAGCAGGTGATCTGCTTGAAGAAGTAGTCCTGGTTGATGATTTTCGAGGGGGCAACCTCGCTGAGACAGATAAGTCTCTCACTTTCGCGCTAAGGTTCCGCGCTGCTGATCGTACGCTGACCCAAGCTGAGGCCAGTGCTGCCAGAGACCTAGCGGTTGCTGAAGCCAATCGTCGTTTCGGCGCTACCATCCGTTCATAACTATCCATTAGGAGCAGGCCATGGCTTTGCAAGTGGCAGTTGTTGGTGCCAGCGGTTACGCCGGTGCAGAACTGATGCGTCTGATCGAAAATCATCCTGAATTAGAACTTCGCACAGTCACCGCGAATACCCATGTTGGACAAAAAGTTTCCGAGCTTGTCGAAGGTTTGGGTAAAGCTGCCGAATTGGTTTTTCAAGAAACAACGGCTGAAGCACTTTTAGGTGCAGAGGTAGTTTTTCTAGCCCTGCCGCATACCATGTCCGCTCGGGTGATACCTATGATTCCAGTTGGTGCCATAATTCTGGATTGCGGTGCAGATTTTAGGATTGAATCCAAGGAACAGTTCGAAAAGTTTTACCAGGCCGAACATGCAGGCAGCTGGAGTTATGGCTTACCCGAACTACTTGTTAATACCCGCACTAAGCAACGTGAGCGATTAGTTGGCGAGAAAAGAATTGCTGTTCCGGGCTGTAATGCTACTGCGGTTACTTTGGCATTTGCCCCACTTTTGGCAGCAGGCTTAATTCATGCTCAGGATTTAGTTTCAACTCTTGCGGTTGGCACTAGCGGTGCAGGTAGAAACGCTGAAGTAAATACCAAAGGTATTCACTCTGCTTTCCCTTACCAAGTAGGTGGCAGCCACAGGCACATTCCTGAAATACTGCAAAACTTGCAAAGGCTAACTGCTGACGAGGCAAATCTCACATTCACACCGGTGTTAGTGCCAATATTCCGTGGAATCTTGGCAGTCAACAGTGCTGAAGTTAGGCAAGACGTTGGGGCCGATGCGATTGCCAGGGCTTTCGACGTTGCCTATGCATCGGAACCGTTTATTGAATTACTCCCGGCTGGACAATTCCCAGACACCAAGAATGTTGAGCTTACTAATCGGGTTCAAATTGGCTTTGCTTTAGATCAGCAGAGTTCTCGAGTGACAGTGATCAGCGCAATTGACAATCTGGTTAAAGGAACCGCAGGAGCGGCAATACAATGCCTTAACCTAGCCCTCGGTTGGCAAGAACAAACTGGTTTGGAACTCTGAAGATGACGTGGCTAGCAAAATTGCATGGCAAATTCCTCGTGGTGAAACTGGGTGGAAACGCCATGTTGAGCGAAGACTTGCTTGTTAGTTTTGCTCGGGACATAGCCGCAGTTCGTCGGGCCGGAGTCTTAGTAGCGGTGGTGCATGGTGGGGGACCGCAGATCACTAGAGCGCTGGAAAACTCAGGAATCCCTTCTTCTTTTGTTGACGGTCTGCGGGTCACACCTTTAGAAGCCATGCCAATCATTCAAGACGTACTCATGAATCAAATAAGTATGCCCTTAGTTGAATTGCTAGAGCAGTCTGGAGTTGAAGCTAATGCGCTGAATGGGATCACCGAGGATTTGTTCATAGCCGAAGTAACCAAACCTGAATTGGGCAGAGTAGGTGAAGTTTTCGCAGTTAGAGACGGATACCTTCGGGAAATAATGCAATCCGGTGTTGTGCCAGTTATCTCAAGCGTGGCACCTGCTGAAGATGGCAAGTTAGTCAATGTAAACGCTGACTTAGCGGCAGCAGCTGTTGCTATATCCCTCGGTGCAGAAGAGTTAGTCATGCTCACTGATGTCGATGGCCTTTATGCAGATTTCCCTAATAAAGAATCTCTAATTGCGCAGCTAACCGTTTCCGAACTTGAGAAATTATTGCCAACCTTGGAATCGGGAATGCTGCCTAAAGTTGAAGCGTGTTTGACCGCTTGTTTTGGGGGAGTGAAGCTTGCACGAATAGTAAATGGCAGCGTTGAACATCCAATCTCAAAGTTAGAACAAGACCAGAACCTTGGGACAACGATTACCGCATAGGAAAATATGACTAGACACTTTTTGAAAGACGATGACCTAAACTCGGCAGAGCAAGCTGAGATTTTGGATCTGGCGACTAAGTTAAAGGCCAACCCATATCTAGAAAAGCCCTTTGCTGGACCGAAGACTGTTGCAGTGATTTTCGATAAGACATCGACTCGAACCAGGGTTTCATTTGCAGTTGGAGTAAGCGACCTAGGTGGCTACCCACTAATTATCGACTCACAGTCATCTCAACTTGGAGTAAAAGAGTCAGTTGCCGATACGGCCAGAGTTTTAGAGCGTCAGGTAGCCCAAATAGTTTGGCGAACCTACGCCCAGTCCGGATTGGAAGAAATGGCTGCTAACTCCTCAGTTCCAGTAATCAATTCGCTTAGTGACCTATATCACCCATGCCAGCTTCTTGCCGATCTGATGACAATCAAGGAGCACAAGGGCAAACTAGCTGGTTTGAAGTTGGCCTACATAGGCGATGGGAATAACATGGCGAATTCTTATCTACTGGCCGGTGCAATTTCCGGGTTGAACGTGGTCGTTGCAACGCCTCAGGGTTATGAACCTGATCAAGAAGTCTTTGCCAGAGCACAAGCGCTGGCCAAGTCATCTGGCGGCTCAGTTGCTCTGACGAATTCTGCGGCAGAAGCAGTTGCAGGTGCCGATGTCTTGGCAACCGATACCTGGGTGTCAATGGGAATGGAGTCGCAGAAGCAGGAACGAATCAAAGCTTTCGCCGGTTTCACCATAGACAGTGCTTTACTAGCTCAAGCCAACACCGACGCCATAGTGCTGCACTGCCTTCCGGCATACCGCGGTTATGAGATTTCAGCCGAAGTTTTAGACGGTCCGCAATCCGTAATTTGGGATCAAGCAGAAAACCGGCTGCATGCCCAGAAAGCGCTCATGGTCTGGTTGGCTAAGCATGGCAACTAAAATCAAAGTTATCCCGTCAATGTTGAATAATCTGATGGGTATTTAAGGAGACACATGTCTGAACGCGTCGTATTGGCCTATTCCGGTGGCCTTGACACATCGGTTGGAATCGGTTGGCTAAAGGAAGCAACTGGTAAAGAAGTGGTTGCTCTGGCAATCGATGTTGGCCAAGGTGGCGAAGACATGGATGTCATCAGGCAGCGTGCTCTGGACTGTGGGGCTGTTGAAGCAATCGTGATTGATGCTAAAGCTGAGTTTGCCAACGATTATCTAATGCCTGCGCTTAAGGCCAACGCGCTTTACCAAAAACGTTATCCCTTGGTTTCGGCACTGTCTCGACCACTGATTGGTCGCCATCTTGCCAGCGTGGCTAAATCTATCGGTGCCGACAGCGTCGCTCACGGTTGCACTGGTAAAGGTAATGATCAGGTCCGATTTGAAGCTGCGGTGGCAGCAATTGCTCCAGAGCTAACCTCAATTGCTCCGATACGCGATCTTGCTCTAACCAGAGATAAGGCGATTGAGTTTGCCGAAAAGCACAATCTTCCGATTGCCCAAAGCAAGAAATCTCCCTACTCGATTGACCAAAACGTTTGGGGCAGAGCGGTAGAGACTGGATTTCTCGAAGACCCTTGGAATGCTCCGATTGAAGATCTCTATTCATATACCGAAGACCCAGCAGTCATTAAGCCTGCTACAGAAGTGACCATCGGTTTTGAATCTGGTATTCCAGTTAGTTTGGACGGAGTTCGTTACAGCGCAATTGAAGTAGTTCAACGGATGAATGAACTTGCCGGTGCCCACGGTGTTGGGCGAATTGACATAGTCGAAGATCGATTGGTTGGTATCAAGAGCCGTGAGGTCTATGAGTCTCCAGCTGGCGTCGCCTTGATAGCTGCTCACGAGGAATTAGAAAACCTTACCCTCGAGCGGGATGTCAACCGTTTCAAGCGAGGGGTCGAAGCCCGCTGGGCAGATTTGGTTTATGAGGGACTATGGTTTTCTGGCCTGAAGAGATCTTTGGATGTTTTTATTGATCACACCCAGGAGCACGTTACCGGAGAAATCAGAATGACTCTTCAAGGCGGTCGTGCTGTTGTTACTGGAAGGAAATCTGAAGAGTCACTGTACGACTTTGATCTAGCCACCTACGACACCGGCGACACCTTCGACCAGTCGATGGCCAAAGGCTTTATCGAACTCTGGGCGTTGCCTAGCAAGATTGCTGCCAAGCGTGAGAGCAACCGGAGGAAGAAGTAAAGATGACCGACAGTTCCAATCTTTGGGGTGCTCGCTTTAGCGGTAAGACCAGCGATGCTGTTGCAGCGCTGAGCCGTTCCACCCAATTTGATTGGCGGTTGGCAAAATACGACATTGCTGGGACAAGAGCTCACATACTTGCACTTAGAGCCGCAGGGTACCTGACTGAAGCTGAGCAGAATCGAATCGATAAGGCTCTGGTTGAGTTAGACAAGCGAATCACTAGCGGAATGTTTGCACCAAAACCTGCTGACGAAGATGTTCACTCAGCATTAGAGCGCGGCTTGATAGAGATGGTTGGCGCTGAACTTGGCGGAAAGGTTAGAGCTGGCAGGTCACGAAATGACCAGATAGCGACTCTAATCAGAATTTACCTTTTGGATGAGGCCACTGGGATTCGTGAACAGGTTCTGGATCTGATTGACGTGCTTACCACTTTGGCTCAAGAGCACCTGAGTGAACCGATGCCTGGCCGAACACATTTCCAGCACGCCCAGCCAGTCTTGCTATCTCATCATCTGTTGGCGCATGTTTGGCCATTGGTGCGAGATTTAGAACGACTTCAGGAGTGGCGCGCACGGGCATCCTTTTCGCCATATGGGGCAGGAGCGCTTGCCGGAACATCACTTGCTCTGGATCCGAACGTAGTCTCTGAAGCTCTCGGGCTCACCGCTCCGATGGCCAACTCGATTGATGCAACATCAAGCCGAGATGTAGTGGCTGAATTTGCTTTTATCGGCAGTTTGATTGCAATCAATCTGTCACGGTTTGCCGAGGAAATAATCATTTGGGCAAGCGCTGAATTCAACTACATAAAATTAGCCGATGCTTACTCAACCGGTTCCTCAATCATGCCGCAAAAGAAGAACCCCGATGTTGCTGAACTAACTAGAGGTAAGGCCGGAAGAATAATCGGCGACCTAACCGGACTGTTGGCCACATTGAAGGCGCTTCCGCTTGCCTATAATCGAGATCTTCAAGAAGACAAGGAACCAGTTTTCGACATAGTCGACAGCCTAAGTTTGGTGCTTCCAGCATTCACTGGAATGGTGGCCACCATGCAGTTCAATGTCGAACGCTTAGAGCAATTAGCATCAGCTGGATTCTCTTTGGCCACTGATGTGGCCGAGTGGTTAGTAAAACAGAAGGTTCCGTTCCGTGAGGCGCACGAAATAACAGGCCGACTTGTCGCCTTTGCCGAAGCGAATGAACTTGAACTTGATGAGGTAAGTGATGCCGAGCTAGCTTCCATAAGCCCGCTTTTGACTCCAGATGTTAGAGAAGTGCTCAGCGTCAGCGGCTCCATCAAATCCAGATCTGGTGCCGGCGGCACGAGTGTGTCTAGAGTGCTCGATCAGATAAGTGCGTTGCGCAGACTTGTCCCTGCAGGAAGCAGATAGGTTTTAGACATGGCCAGCAAATCGGTTCTTGCTTCGCAAGCGAATGACAATTCTTTCCCAGGCATTTGGGAAGAACTCAACTGGCGTGGCTTAGTCGCGCTATCAACCGATGAAGCGGAGCTGAGCAAAGCACTAAATTCTGGTTCAATCGTCTACTACTGTGGTTTTGATCCAACTGCGCCTAGCTTGCATTTAGGAAACCTGGTTCAACTTTTAGTTATGCGCAGATTGCAATTAGCCGGTCACAAACCGATCGCTCTAATCGGTGGAGCAACCGGATTGATTGGAGATCCAAAACCCACCGCAGAGCGAACACTAAATACTAAAGAAACAGTTGCAAGTTGGGTTGCAAAACTTGAAGGTCAGGCAAGAGCTTTTCTTTCTTTCGAGGGAACCAATGCGGCGAGCATGGCAAACAATTTGGATTGGACACAGTCGCTAAGTTCAATCGACTTCTTGCGTGATGTTGGAAAACACTTCCGTGTCGGAAAGATGTTGAGCAAAGATGCAGTTTCAGCAAGATTAAATTCTGATGCCGGAATTTCATTCACTGAGTTTTCTTACCAAATTCTTCAGGGTATGGATTTCCTAGAACTTTATCGTCGTTATGACTGCGTTCTTCAAGTCGGTGGCAGCGATCAGTGGGGAAACCTAACAAGCGGTACAGATTTAATTCACAAGGTTGAAGGTAAGAGTGCTCACATTCTAGCCACGCCACTAATCACTGATTCTGAAGGTAAAAAGTTCGGTAAGTCTGAAGGAAACGCAATTTGGCTCGATGCTGAACTGACTTCACCTTACGCGTTCTATCAGTTCTGGTTGAATGTTGAAGATGCAAATGTAATAAACCTTTTGAAAGTCTTTACCTTTTTGTCTAGAAACGAAATTGAAGATCTAGAAAAGCAGTTGGCAAGTGAACCCCACCTGCGGGCCGCACAAAAACGACTAGCTCTAGAGGTGACCACGTTGGTGCATTCTGCAGAAGCGGCCCAAGCTGCCATTGATGCCTCTCAAGCTTTATTCGGCCAGGGGGACTTAACGGCTTTAGATGCGCAAACGCTTAGAGCTGCCCTCTCTGAACTTCCTAACGCTAAGGCCAAATTGGGCGATTCGATTGTCGATCTTTTAGTCTCAACCGGATTGGTCAACAGCAATAGTGCTGGCAGAAGGGCCATAGCCGAAGGCGGCGTCTACCTGAACAATCAAAAGGTTGAAGACGAGCTTGCCAACTTGGATCAGAGTTTGCTGGGGGAGTTTGCAGTTTTGCGCCGCGGCAAGAAAACTCTGGCCGGAATTTTCTTAGAAAAATAGCTAAAATCGGCTAAAAATAGGGCCTTGGGATTTGACTTAGTTCAATTTCAGGCGTAATCTAGAGATTCGTTGCCCAAAGTTTGGGAATCCTGTTTAGGAACCCGGCTCAAGCGCAACCAATCAGAACTCAAAAAACCCTAGAAATAGGGCAGTTTTGGCGTCCTGATTGAATAACTTTTCACAGGAAAAAGCCCGAAAAAATTCGGGTTTTCTGGCGCATATCTATTGGATATCTGCTGGAAAAGTGCTAAGTTAGTGAAGTTGCTCTGCGTAGGACCCTAGCGGGAAATCACAGATGCATCCGATCCTTGAGAACTCAACAGCGTGCACAATGTCGATGCCAAGAACCTGGCTTGAAAGGGCTTGCCCTTTCATGTTCAGTATTTATTGGATTAGACAGATTGTCAGACAATCTGATTTAGTCAGATCAAATTGATTCCCCCAATTCCGGGGGTTTCGTAAAACTTGGAGCGAGAGCTTGCTTTCGTTCCTAAAAAACTTTTACGGAGAGTTTGATCCTGGCTCAGGATGAACGCTGGCGGCGTGCTTAACA
>CAYUBJ010000010.1:2625-41339 GCA_964443065.1 uncultured Rhodoluna sp. | reverse complement strand
CAAGCTTTTTGGCCAGGTCGGTAAGCACTGTTCTAGGCTCACTGGTTTCTAGCAATACCTCTTTATCATCAACGAGAGGCAGCAGATATTTGCTCACAATGACTTTCGCATCCTCAATCCCACCGGAAAGAAATGCTGCACCGATAAGTGCCTCGAATGCATCAGCAAGGATGTTTGGCTTTGAGGAACCACCGCTTACCGATTCACCTTTACCCAGCTTGATAAATTCTCCGAGACCTAAATCCATGGCAGCTAGGCTAAGTGTTTTCGCGGACACTGTCGCATTTCTGAGCCTGGATAATTCACCCTCGGCCAAATCTGGATTCACTCGGAAAAGATAATCCGTAACAATAAAACCCAACACCGAGTCGCCAAGAAATTCGAGGCGTTCGTTGTCGGGTGTTTTGCCATTCTCATAGGAGAACGAAGAGTGGGTCAGCGCTAGATCAATAAGGCTTGGTTCAATGCTTATGCCAAGCCGACTAGTTAGCGAGGCGTAGTCCAAAATGTCTAAGCCTAGATTTAGGCGTCTGCTACCTTGCGGCCCTTGTATTCGTAGAACTGAACGTCACCGTTCGAGTCTTCTACGGCACGAGCACGGTGCGGCAGGCTGTATACGGTCTTACCGTTGACGACGCTCTTAACCAACTGGGTGTTGTTAGCTACCCAAGCTGAACGACGGTGACGGGTGTTAGATCTCGACATGCGTCTTTTAGGAACTGGCATCAGCTATCACTTTCTTTTGAAAACTTCTTTAACTCACTCCACCTTGAATCAATCGGAGCTTCGTGAGCGTGATTCGGGTTATCGTTCAAATTCGCACCACATTCCGAACACAAACCAAGACAGTTAGGGTTGCAGATTGGGGTAAACGGAAGATTTAGGACTACCGAATCAACGATGACCTGTTCTAAGTCGATTTGCTCGTCTTGAACGACCAAGTCATCTTCTACCTGTAAAGAATAGGCGAAAAGCTCTTGAATATCTACCTCTACGGGTAGGCTGACTGGCTCTAAGCATCTAGAACACTCCCCCTCAGCCTTAGTTTTTAGCACTCCAGAGACATAAATACCCTCGTGAACGCTCTCTAGACGAAGATCCAGGCTCAGTGTGGCATCTTTTGGCACTGCCGCTAAACCAGCGCCAAGCTGGGCATCGAGTTTGAAACTGGTGCTGATTTCGCGCATCGAGCCGGCGCGATGCATAAGATCGTGAACTTGAATCACAAAGTTGCTCATTAGCCACGCAACTTTCTGGCAACCGCCTCAGGGACATACTTTGAAATGTCGCCACCTAGATCAGCCACTTGTTTTACCAGGCTCGAAGAGACAAATCCATGGACTGGATCGGCTGGCACAAACACGGTCTCGATTCCGCTCAAATCGCGATTGACCTGAGCCATAGGTAATTCGTAATCAAGATCAACATTGGTCCGAATGCCCTTGACCAAGGCGTCGGCATTTACGGTTTTGCAGTAATCAACCAGAAGACCGGTGTCAAAAGAATTAACCACAAAGTTACCTGGCTTACCATCAAGCGATTCGGTAATCATCTGCACTCGCTGAGCTGCGGTGAATCTAGGCTTCTTGCCTGGATTGTGAACTACGACTATGTGAACCGTGTCAAACATCTTCGCCGCCCGGATAGCGATGTCGAGATGCCCATAGGTAAATGGGTCAAAAGATCCTGGATAAACGGCGATGGCCATAACTAAAGGTTAGCCGACTATGCCTTAGTTAGAAAGTCTGCTCTTGCTTGGTCAAGTAAATCAAGGGATTTAGCAAGGTTTGGGTTTTTCTCCAGGGTCGGATCTAAAGCAAATAGTTCCATCACCATTGATCTCGCTGATTGAATCAGGTCCTGATCTTTCAAGACCCGAATTAGCTTGAGGCTGGATCTTCCACCAGACTGGCTGGCTCCTAAAACATCACCTTCACGCCTTAGTTCCAAATCAATCTCACTTAGTTTGAATCCATCGTTTGTGGCAGCAACAGCGTTAACTCTCTCTAATGCCAGAGAACCTTCTTCAGCGGAGGTGAGCATTAGGGCAAGACCAGGGAGGCTGCCGCGACCGACTCGTCCACGAAGTTGGTGAAGCTGGGAGATGCCGAAGCGATCAGCATCGAGAATTACCATGGTGGTCGCATTCGGAACATCGACACCAACTTCAATCACAGTTGTGGAAACCAGAACATCGATCTCCCGATTGCTAAAGGACGCCATTACCTCTGCTTTAGTTTCCGAACTTTGTTTTCCGTGCAGTAAGCCGATTCGAACGCCGCGAAGAATCGGATTCGCCTTGAGCGCTTCGGCTACCAGGGTAGCTGCTGCTAGCGGACGCTTGGGTTTATCAGCCAATTCAATATCTTCAATATCTGACGGCTCATCCTTTTCATCAATTCTTGGACAAACCACGAAAGCCTGTCTACCTTGGGCTACCTCCTCGGCAACGCGTTGCCAAACTCTGGCGACCAGTTGCGGCTGGGTATCAGTCACCACATGCGAAGCAATCGGCTGCCTACCCTTAGGCAATTGATCAAGAATCGAAATATCCAAATCACCGAAGACCGTTACCGCTAAGGTCCGAGGTATTGGCGTTGCGGTCATGGTTAGCACGTGCGGAGCAGACTTTCCCTTGAGCCTTAGCGCCTCGCGTTGTTCAACACCAAAACGATGTTGCTCGTCAATTACTATCAGACCGAGATCAAGAAACTCAACCTTATCTGCAAAAAGCGCGTGAGTGCCAACGATAATCTTCGCTTTACCAGAAACAATCGCCAGCATTGCGCTCTTGCGATCGGCAGTCGAAAGTTGACCGGTAAGCAAGGTCAAGCCGAGCTCTGTAGCCCTCAGCTCACCAAGAGTTCGCAAAATTGATTGATAGTGCTGTGAAGCTAAAACCTCGGTAGGAGCGAGGAGAGCCGATTGACCCTCGCTTTCGGCAACGGTGAGCATTGCTCTGACTGCCACCAAAGTTTTTCCGGAGCCAACCTCGCCCTGGAGTAACCGGTTCATCGGATGGCCAGAAGCTAAGTCTTTGGCAATCTCATTTCCAATGACCACCTGTTTATTAGTCAGTTCAAATGGTAGCCCTTGATCGAACTGCTCTAGCAGTCCCTTTGGTTTGGCTTCTCGAATCGATGAAATCTGATGTTGATTCAATATTCGAGAACGCACCAGAGTGGCCTGAAGCATGAAGGCTTCCTGAAAACGAAGCCTGGCAAGAGCATCGGTTGCCTCCTGCATTGTCTTGGGCTGGTGCACCTGTCTGATTGCTTGGTCAAGTGAAATGTATTGCTTAGTGTGTTCGGCTGGTATCTCATCTATAACTGGGTCTAGGCCATCAAGTATTATTTTCACCGATCGCTGAATCATCCAGGTGGTGCAGCTAGCTGATGCAGGATAGATGGGAATTGGAAGTTCCGCCCATGCTTTGGCAACTTCATCTTCAATCTCATCGCTAAACAACGCATAGTCAGGATGGGAAAGTTGAAGTTTCCCGTTGTAGCTACCTATCTTTCCTGACCAAAGCCCTCTAGTTCCCGGCCTTAGTTTTTGTGCGCGCCAAGCCTGATTGAAAAATGTTGCCGTCACAAAGCCCTCGCCATCGGTGATCTTGACCTCGAGGATATGGCCTGCTTTACCCTTCATTCTGCGCTCAGCAACATCAACAACATCGGCCACCAGCGTTGCGGTCTCGCCAACCGGAATTTCTGAAATCTTGGTTAGTTCTCCCCTAGCGCTGTAACGTCTGGGGTAATGAGTCAGTAAATCCGCAACCTTGCGTAGGCCAAGGTTTTTGGCTAAAGACTTTGCAGTCTTGTCACCAAGCAACCTATCCAGTTGGGTTTGCGGTAAGAGCATGTTTAAATCTTCCTCGAAGGTCCTTCTAAGTTAGGCTAGCCACACTATGACCAGAATCATCGGCGGTGTGGCTGGAAGCCGGACACTTGCTACTCCAGCTAAAGTCACCCGACCAACCAGCGACCGTATTCGCGAGAGCATCTTCAGCAGGCTTGATGCCCTAAACCTTATCGAAAATTCCAAGGTTTTAGATCTTTATGCAGGAACCGGTGCACTTGGCTTGGAAGCTGCCAGCCGAGGTGCAAAAGTAGTCTTACTGGTCGAAAGCCATAAACAAGCCCTTGGGGGCATCATCCAGAACATGAGAATGGTTAAGACCGCCCTGCAAAAAGAAGATCTGGACTGCGATATTAGGGCAGTCGGCAAATCGGTTCACACTTACCTTTTGAACAACGCTGAGAAGTTTGATCTAGTTTTCATCGACCCTCCATATGAGGTGAGCAATGAGGTTATTTCGACTGAGCTCGCTTTACTGGCTGAACACTTGGAGCAAAGCGCAACAGTGATACTAGAGCGCTCTAGCCGAGATGAGCAACCGGTATTCCCAGCAAGGCTAAGACTTACCGAGACTAAGAACTATGGAGACACAGTAGTTTACTGGCTCAATTGTTAGACTTTTCTGGTGCAAGAACCAGAAAAGACGCAGTGGTCAAAAATCCAAATAATGGCACTTGCCAGAAGCTTTAGCCTTCTGGGAACAGAGCTTACGATGTTCACCCTAGTTTTCCGAGAGAAGGAACTTGGGCCAAGCGCGGTGGCAGCGCTATTTATTGTCGGAACTCTTCCGATGATTATCTTCTCCCCCTTGGCTGGAACTATAGCCGATCGCTTTTCAACTAAATCCGTAATCCCGATTCTTTCGGTTATCAGCGGTGCTGCGGTTTTTGCCCAAACTCAACGGCTGGATACCTGGGCGATTCTTTTGCTGCTTTTTATATCGAATACTTGCGCTTCGATTATCGGTCCAACCTGGGCCAAACTAATTCCACTACTTGCTAGAAAAGAAGATACTGCCAGAGCTATGGCCAGTATCCAAACCTACTTTTCTCTGGCGGGACTCTTTGGTCCAGCCGTTGCTGGTTTCTTAGTCTCTCAAACCGGTTTTGTTGCCACGTTTGTGATTGATGGAATTGCAACCACTTTGATTGCCTTCGTTCCATTCTTGATTGGTGTGAGCCACAAGGCTGAACCGCTCAAAGATGGCGAGAAGACTGAAATCACCAAAGGCTTTACCTTCCTTATTAATAACCGCTTCCTCAGATCATTGGTCATTCTGGTCTTCACCATGGTGCTCTGCATAAGCGTAATCAACGTCGGAGATGTGTTCTTGCTCACCGATGTCCTAAAGGCTGATGCTTTCATTTACGGCCTGGTTGGTTCATTCTTTGCAATTGGAACTTTGCTGTTTAGCCTTTACGCCAGCACTAAGAAGTTCAATGAAAACCAAGAACTAAAAATCCTAGGTGTTGGAATGGCTGTCCTATCCAGCTCCGCGTTCTTTGTTGGAATCGCACCTAACTACTGGGTAGTGATGGTGGTCTGGTTCATAGCTGGAATGGCCAATGCAACCATCAACACCTACGGTGTCGGCATGATGATTAAGGTAACCCCGCATGAGGTTCAGGGCAGGGTCTTTGCAGCATTTAGCGCAATCATTGCGGTTGCCAGCATTGGTGCGATGTCAGTCGCCGGTGGACTAATTGCCCTATTCGATGTTCGAATGGTCTTCATCGGGGCAGGAATTGCCGCTACCTTGGCGTTTATGCTGTTCTTCCCCACGGTATACCGCGAGCAAGTGAAGCTAATTAAAGATCGCGCTTAGGCGAGCCAATATAAAGCTGCTGTGGGCGACCAATCTTGGTTGCTGGATCTTGGTTCATTTCACGCCAGTGCGAAATCCAACCAGGAAGACGTCCGAGAGCAAATAGCGCTGTGAACATTCTGGTTGGGAATCCCATCGCCTTGTAAATAACCCCGGTATAAAAATCAACATTTGGATAGAGCTTTCTGGAGATGAAGTATTCATCGGCAAGGGCAGCAGCTTCTAGTTCTTTGGCGATATCAAGTAGTGGGTCGGAGACACCGAGTTCAGCAAGCACACGATCAGCACTCTCTTTGACAATTCGCGCACGTGGGTCCATGTTTTTATAAACTCGGTGACCAAAGCCCATCAGCTTGACACCTTCTTCTTTGTTCTTCACCCGGTCGATGTATTTCTTCACACCGTCTCCGGATTCGCGAATCTCTTGAAGCATTTCCAGAACCGCTTCGTTAGCGCCGCCGTGAAGTGGGCCAAACAGCGCTGAAACACCAGCTGATACCGAGGCGAAAAGATTTGCCTGGGATGAACCAACTAGGCGAACAGTCGCGGTGGAACAGTTCTGTTCGTGATCGGCGTGCAAAATAAACAGTGTTTCCATCGCCCGAGTGACAATTGGGTTTTGGATATATGGTTCAGCCATGTTGCCAAAACTCATTCTCAAGAAGTTTTCAACGTAGCTCAAAGAATTATCCGGATAGAGCAGTGCCTGGCCAAGTGAGTTCTTGTGTGAGTAGGCAACCAGAGTAGGTAGCTTAGCCAAAAGTCGAACAGTAGATAGCTCCACCTGAACATCGTCGTGCGGATTAAGCGAATCCTGATAGAAAGTTGACAGCGCTGAAACGCTCGCCGCTAGCACACTCATCGGGTGAGCGTTTTGTGGCATGGAGTGGAAGATGTTCTTTAAATCTTCGTGAATAAGTGTGTGGTGTCTAAGGTTGTCGTCCCAGGCAGCCAACTGTGTGGCATTGGGTAATTCACCATAAATAAGCAGGTAAGCGACCTCGATAAAAGTTTTTTGACTGGCTAGCTGTTCAATTGGGTAGCCACGGTAACGGAGTATGCCAGCGTCCCCGTCGATGTATGTGATTGCAGATTTGGTGTTTGCGGTGTTCACAAAACCCATGTCATAGGCGTTTAAGCCAGTGACCTGATTCAACTTGGAAAAATCGATTACCGAGTCGCCATCGACTGCTTCAAGGATGGGGAATTCGGCAGAACCACCTGGATAATTCAGAGTGACTTTCTGATCGTTCTCACTGGACAAGGGCAATCTCCTGTTACTTTCTAACTATTAAACCCTATGGCATCTTGCAGTCTTCTAGCACCCTCGACGATTTTGTCATCCGTGGCGGTGATTGAAAAGCGAACGTATTGACTTCCATTGGCTTCATAGAACTCACCTGGGACCACCAAGATACCAAGTTCAGCCATACGCTTGACTGTTGCCCAACAGTCCTCCCCCAAGGTCGCCCAAATATAAAGCCCTGCTTCTGAATCGGCCACCTTGAAGCCGTAGGCCTTCACAGCAGAAAGCAAAATCTCCCTGCGCTCACGGTAGATTTCACGTTCCATCTGGACGTGTTCCTCATCACCGAGAGCTACGGTCACGGCCTTCTGAACCGGCGCCGGCATAATCAGTCCACTGTGCATTCTCACATTGACAAGGGATTTGACTAAGTTTTGATCACCAGCGGCAAAAGCTGCTCGGTAACCAGCGAGGTTTGACTGTTTGCTGAGCGAATAAAGTGCAAGCAAATTGGTGTGGTCTGCATCACAAACTCTTGGGTCAAGAATCGACGGAATTGTCTCATCGGACCAGCGGCCCCAACCTAATTCCGCATAACATTCATCTGAAGCGATTACTGCACCGAGCCTTTTTGCCCTAGCAACAGCGGCTCTCAAAGCTGGAACATCAAGAACTCTACCGTCGGGATTACCTGGAGAATTCAACCAAACTAACTTGGTATTAGCTGGCCATCGTTCAGGATCATCTTCGCTAACAATCTGCGCGCCACAGAGCGCGGCCCCCACCACATAAGCCGTATATGCCACTCTTGGTTGCACCACAACATCATCTGGGCCAAGGCCTAGCATCAGCGGTAGAAACGAAATAAGTTCTTTGGAACCTATCGAGGGCATTACCGCATCAATACTTAGACCGGTAACACCTCTTCTTCTGGCAAACCACTCAACTATGGCTTCACGCAGTTCCAGTGAACCAGCCGTTGAAGGATAGCCGGGTGCATTGGTGGACTGTTCTAAAGCTTCTTGAATTATCTGCGGGGTGGGATCTACCGGTGAACCAACTGAGAGATCGACGATTCCATTCGGGTTTTGCTTAGCTAATAGTTCGTAGGGCTTAAGTTTTTGCCATGGATACTCTGGCAAGCCGGAAAACATGGATTACTCGCCTTGGAAAGGCACTGCCACAACAACCGGGTGATCACCAGGGATTGGACCAACTTTAGCCGCACCGCCAGGTGAACCTACGGCGCTGAAGAATTCAACATTGGCCTTATAGTAATCAGCCCACTGGGCAGGCAGGTCGTCTTCGTAATAGATGGCCTCAACTGGGCAAACCGGCTCGCAGGCTCCGCAGTCAACACACTCATCCGGGTGGATGTAGAGCATCCGGTCACCCTCATAGATGCAGTCAACCGGGCACTCGGCTATACATGCCTTGTCCTTGACGTCAACACATGGAAGAGCGATTACGTAGGTCACTTTTTGAAATCCTTTGATTTGTTTCTAGTTCAATTATCTATCTAGAGGTGGGGCTTATTCGATCTAGCACGCCATTTAGCCAAATTGATTCTTGGGAAGACAGCGGCTACCAAACAGATGAGCATGGCAAATAGTACGTAGCGGTTACCATACTTGTCATTTGCGATAAAAGCCCCAAAAGTCTCATTCCTCGAAAGCCACCAAATGGCAATTGTCATCCCTGCGTTTAGTAGATATAGCGCTCCGCGAGAGTTTCTGAGCATTCTCAAGCCGAAGGCAATCGAAGCCGTTGCGCCAAGAGCTAAGTAGAGACCAAGCTGCGACTTACTGTCGTTGGCCGCGACAATATTGTGAACGTAAGCTCCGGCATAACCTAGCGCTAAGCCAAGCGGTAACCCGAATAGCGCTCTAACCGCAGGTTTGAACCAAGGCAAAATGTTAGGGCTAGCCAGACGCAAGCGCTCGGGTTGGTCAAAACGGAACTCAATACCATCCGCTACTGAATAGGTATCTCTTTTGATGCTGACCTGGGAAGCATGTGCTGCTAGGGCAGCCTTTTTGAGCTCAGCGGTCTTTTCACCACCGATGGAAACACTGGCTCGTTCACCAGGTTCGGCAATCACCCAGAAGGCTGGCTTCTTGCCGCGCAGTTGTTTACGATATCGACGCATCGCCATAGCTGTGGCATCGTGTGCCTTCTTGTGATCAGGATGACCCCACCCACCTTTTGAGTTATAGGTAATCACTGCATCTGGCTTAAAAGATTTCATTACTTGGAAAATATCGTCAGCAACCACCGGTGTTGAAACCGCGGCTAGGGACATTTCGTCTAATCGAAGCGGGGTGGTTGGCACACCTAAGTTACCGATCCGAACACCGCTATCCAGGTATGCCCTAGTACCAGCAAACTTAAAGTTCTTTACCCCTAAAACTGCTAACGCGTTTTTTAGTTCACCAGCACGAAAAGCCCCCATTGCGGCACGATTGGCTTCTAGTGATTTTAGCTCTTCAAGTTTTGCTTTTCCTCTTTCACCACGAGTTAGCGTCAATAGGAAAACTTCAGCGCCACGTTCGATCGCATCTGCCATCACGTGCGCAGTTTGTAAACTCTCATCATCTGGGTGAGCGTGCACCAGCAAAATACGTTTGGCGGTGAATTTTTGTTTTGCCATAAGAAAAACCTTAGTTTAGATAACCAGCCTATTGACGAAACTAGCGGCTCTCGGCTAGATTAACTTAGGTAACCCTAACTTCGAATGGTCTGATAACCATCGCGAAAGGTAAGCGTGCTCGCTAATTTTCTAATCGGTCTCCGTGAAGGCCTAGAAGCTTCCCTAATCGTTGGAATCCTTGTTGCATACTGCATAAAAAGCGGTAAGAAGAAGGCTCTTTCTGGCATCTTCTGGGGAACACTGGTTGCAATTTTGGTCTCCATCGGCGTTGGCATAGCACTCAGTGAATTCGTTGAGGTTGCCCCGCCGGGAATCAATGAAATCATCGCCGGTTTTGCCTCGATTCTCGCCGTGGTTTTTGTGACCTGGATGATTTTCTGGATGGCAAGACAAGCCAAAAACATGCGTCAAGAACTGCACGACAAGGTTGACCAGGCAGGCGAAAAGAACTTCACCTTGGTTGCGGTAGCTTTCTTTGCCGTTATTCGAGAAGGTGTCGAGACAGCGGTATTTCTTTGGAGCGCCTCCCGAGCCACCGGATCAGACACAAATCCAGTACTAGGGGCTACCCTTGGTCTACTCATTGCAGCAGTTCTCGGTTACTTCGTATACCGAGGAGCATTGAAACTAAACTTACGAAAGTTCTTCCAAGTGACCGGTGCGTTCCTAATTATTGTTGCCGCTGGAATTTTGGCATACGGCATTCACGAACTTCAGGAAATTGGCTGGTTGCCATTCCTAACCACAACTAGCTACGACATCTCAAATGTGATCCCGAAGGATAGTGCAATTGACACGTTGCTTCGAGGAACCATCAGCTTCCGCTCTGCTCCGTCACAACTGGAGAGCGTCATCTGGCTAGGTTACGTTTTGGTTATTGGTTGGCTATTTCTAAAGCCTGCTAAAAAGAACTAGCTGACGTTTTCATTAGCGCGCTTTTTAGCGGCTAGCGATCTGGCACGAATGTTGGCGTCCAGCTCGACCTTTCGAATTCTGATTGCCTCTGGAGTTACCTCAACGCATTCGTCTTCCCTAGCAAATTCCAAACACTCTTCCAGTGAAAGCTTCCTAGGCGGGGTGAGCGACTGGAACTCCTCAGAAGATGAAGCGCGCATGTTAGTTAGCTTCTTTTCCTTAGTGATGTTGACGTCCATGTCCTCGCCTCTGGAGTTCTCACCAACGACCATGCCGGCATACACCTCTGAAGTTGGCTCAACAAAGAACGAACCGCGCTCTTGGAGAGCAATCATGGCAAACGGAGTTGCCACACCGGCTCGGTCTGCCACCAGCGAACCGTTAGTTCTGGTGACAATCTCACCGGCCCATGGCTCGTATCCTGCAGAGATAGCGTTTGCTATGCCGGTGCCCTTGGTTGTGGTTAGAAACTCGGTTCTAAAGCCAATCAGGCCTCTCGAAGGCACCATGAACTCCATCCGAACCCAACCGGTGGAGTGGTTGATCATGTTTTTCATTCGGCCTTTACGAGCAGCCATCAGCTGAGTGATTGCGCCTAAGAATTCTTCGGGAACATCAATGGTTAGATCTTCGACCGGCTCGTGTAATTTGCCATCGATTTTCTTCGTTACAACCTGCGGCTTACCCACAGTTAGCTCATAGCCCTCACGACGCATCTGCTCCACGAGAATTGCCAAGGCCAACTCCCCTCTACCCTGGACTTCCCAAGCATCTGGGCGATCGGTGGGCAAAACTTTGATAGATACGTTTCCAATCAGCTCGCGATCTAAACGGTCCTTAACCAATCTGGCGGTAACCTTGGCACCTTTTACTCTTCCGGCCATCGGTGAAGTGTTGATACCAATTGTCATCGAAATAGCCGGGTCATCCACTTTGATAAGCGGAAGTGGTCTAACGTCATTTGGATCAGCAAGTGTCTCACCAATAGTGATTCCTTCGATACCGGCAACCGCAACGATGTCTCCTGCGGTTGCAGATTCAGTTGGGAATCTCTCCAGTGCCTTAGTTTTTAGTAACTCGGTGACTTTAACGTTCTGGGTGGTGCCGTCTTGACGAACCCACGCAACTTGTTGCCCCTTGCGAATTGTTCCATTGAAGATTCTAAGCAGCGCTAGGCGACCCAAAAACGGAGATGCATCGAGGTTTGTAACATGGGCCTGAAGTGGTGCTTCATCATCGTAGGTAGGTGCTGGAATGTGCTTGAGGATTTCAGCAAATAGCGGCTCTAGGTCTTCACTATCTGGCAGTGATCCGTCAGCTGGCTTATTCAAGCTGGCTCGCCCTGCTCGACCCGAAGCATAGATAACCGGTAGTTCCAGAATCGAATCGATATCAAGATCCGGGACATCTTCGTGGATATCGCTTGCTAAACCAAGGAGGAGGTCGTGAGTTTCCTCAACTACCTCGTCAATGCGGGCATCTGGTCGGTCGGTTTTATTAACCAGCAGGATAACTGTCAGGTTAGCCTCTAAGGCCTTACGCAGGACGAACCGGGTTTGTGGCAATGGGCCTTCACTGGCATCAACCAATAGCACCACACCATCGACCATTGATAATCCGCGCTCAACTTCACCACCGAAATCCGCGTGACCTGGCGTGTCAATTACGTTGATGGTAATTTCTTTACCACCCGAACTTGGCCCCTTATAGGCGATGGCGGTGTTCTTGGCGAGAATGGTAATGCCCTTCTCACGCTCGAGATCGCCCGAGTCCATGATTCTTTCGCCCAGGTTCGAGTGTTCACCGAATGAGCCGGTCTGACGAAGCATGGCATCAACCAGTGTGGTCTTACCGTGGTCAACGTGCGCAACTATCGCTACGTTGCGGATATCGTCTCTTGTGACTTTAGCCATTGCTTTTTGGTCCTTTGGGCGTGAAGTACCGACAATCTAGTTGGCGGTGGATGTGTTCGAATGAACCCTTAAAGTCTAACCGAGGCGAGTAGATTCTCGCCTCGGTCAAACAAGAGTTTTTACTTGCCGGCTAGAAGCTTGGCGCGAGCCTCACGGCGCTTCTTCTGCTCCTTAGGGTCAGGAACAGGCACAGCAGCCAAAAGGGTCTTGGTATACATCTCGGTTGGCTTAGTCAAGATACGGTCACGTGGACCAACCTCAACCAACTTTCCATACTGCATAACCGCGATACGGTGAGCCAGAATGTCAACCACACCGATGTCGTGGGTGATGAACAAACAGGCAAACTTGAGTCGATCCTGAAGCTCTTGAAGCAGGTCTAGGAAGCGAGCCTGGACCGATACGTCTAGAGCCGAGGTTGGCTCATCTGCAATCAAGAGGTTTGGCGATAGGGCAAGTGCACGAGCAATACCGACACGCTGCTTTTGACCACCCGAAAGCTCGTGTGGGTAGCGGTTGCGGTAAGAACGTGGGAGTTCAACAGAGTCCAGTAGGTCTTCTACTCTGCGGTCGAGCTCCTCACCCTTAGCAATCTTGGCTAGGAATAGCGGTTCACCGATGCTCTCACCAATTGGTAGTCGAGGGTTCAGCGATGAGGCTGGGTCTTGGAAAACGATTCCAGTGTGCTGACGGATTGAACGAAGATACTTCATGTCCGCACCAGCAATTTCATTACCAAGAATCTTGATTGATCCGGAGTGCACAGGAAGAAGACCGATTGCGGCACGGCCGACAGTTGTCTTACCAGATCCTGACTCACCCACCAAACCTAGAATTTCACCAGGCTTAATCTCAAAACTAACTCCGTCTACTGCGCGGAATGCAGGAATACGTCCACGCTTTGGATACTCGATTACCAAATCGGTAACCTCTAGAACTGGTTCAGCCTTCGAATCTGCCGCAGCTAGCTTACGAACCTTAACCGAACCGAGCTTAGGAACCGAAGCCAGAAGTGACTTGGTGTATGGGTGCTTTGGACGGTTGAAGATTGCATCAGATGAGTTTTCTTCAACAGTCAGACCATCTTTCATAACCAAGATTCGGTCTGATAGGTCAGCGACAACACCCATATCGTGGGTAATCAAGAGAACTGCTGAGTTCAGCTTCTCTTTTAGGTTTCTCATTAGGTCTAGAATTTCGGCCTGAACTGTTACGTCCAGAGCTGTGGTTGGCTCATCTGCAATTAGCAGAGCGGGGTCACAGGCAAGCGCCTGAGCAATCATGGCTCTCTGACGCTGACCACCAGAAAGTTGGTGCGGATACTTGTCGAAGCTAAGGGCAGGCTCAGGAAGTTCGACTAGGGTAAGTAGCTCAATCGCGCGCTCTTTAGCCGACTCTGGACCCATTTCAAAGTGATTACGCAAAACCTCAACAATTTGGAAACCAACGGTGTAGACCGGGTTCAGAGCAGTCATCGGCTCCTGGAAGATATAGGCGACTTCCTTACCGCGGAACTTGCGCAGTGTTGATAGCGGCTGGTTGAGCATCTCAACACCCTTGACCTGAACACTACCTGAGGTGCGAGCGTTATCTGCAAGCAGGCCCATTAGACCCATTGCGGTGGTTGACTTACCGGAACCAGATTCACCCACAATCGCAAGAACCTCACCGGCACCAACTTCAAAGTTCATATTGATTGCGGCTGGATACCATACGCCATCAACCCAGAACTCAACATTGAAGCTCTCTACCTTTAGAATCGGATCTTTAGTTGCCATTAGCTTAAGCACCTTTCTTAGTAGCTAAGTCGCTGAAAACCGCCATAAATACTGGGGTAGTCTGTGAATCATGAATGAACGCTATGTTTACCGCCCAAGAAGTAACTGGGTTTACCTTGGAATCATCCTGCTCATCGGAGCTTTGGCCACCTTCGGCTTCGCATCCGCAGGAAGAAGCGCAGAAGCAATCGCTAGCGTACTGAACTTTCTCGCCTTCGGTCTGATTTTCTGGGTTTTCGTGGTTTCCCCAAAGGTCGTCTACACAGCAGAGAGCATCGAGATCCATAATCCGCTGAAGACCATAGTTATCGGCTGGCACAGCGCCAAGGATTTCACCACCCGTTACTCTTTCACGGTCATTACCGCCAAAGAAAAGATCTCCGCCTGGGGTGCCCCAGCTCCTAGCCGCTTCAACGCCAGAAAGATTCACAATTCTGACTTCCGTGGTACCGGACTGGAAACTAGAAAGGTCATCTCGCCCAACGACTCCCCACGAGCTGAAAGCGGCGTTGCTTTGATACTTGCGCTCAGATACAAAGACAAGGCTGTTGCCGACGGCACTGCCGTCGACAAGTTGACCAGAAAAATTAACTGGCTGTCCTTGGCCCAAATTGGTGTGAGCATAGTTCTGCTCGCCACTAATTTTCTGAACTAACATTTTTAGGTATCCGCCTTGACTAACGCTTGTTGATAGCGTCTCTGGTTGAGGTCTTCGCCATGAATTCCTTGCGGTTGATTCTCTTGCGCTGACGTGGGTCGAAGGCGTCGCGAAGACCATCACCGATAAAGTTGATGCTCAACGCGATGAGGATAATGATCACACCAGGCCACCAGAACAACCAAGGTGCGTAAGTAAATTCACCCTGATACTGGTTGATTAGCAGACCGAGCGAAACATCCGGTGCCTGAACACCAAATCCAATGAAGGACAAACCGGTCTCAAGCAAAATCGAACCTGAAAGCAAAAGTGTGGTTGAAACGATAATCACACCGACCGAGTTTGGAAGAATGTGCTTGAAAATAATTCTCGTGTTCGAAGCTCCCGCGACTCTCGCCGCATCAACAAACTCACGTTCACGCAAGCTGAGGAACTCACCACGAACTAGACGGGTAAGTCCGGTCCAAGCAAATAAACCAAGGAATATGGCAAGCGGGAAAACACCAAGGTTACCTAGGTTGTAACCGATAACAGCACCGATAAGAATTGACGGTACGGTGATGATGAAGTCGGTGAAACGCATCATAACTGAATCGATAATTCCACCGAAGAATCCAGAAACCGACCCCATCACTGTGCCAATGACACCGCCAAGTGCGCCGATTACAACCATCACCATAAGCGATATCTCAGAACCACGCATAACTAGGGCAAAGTAGTCGCGGCCGTTTGGTAGCTGACCGAACGGGTGGGTTGGACTAGGACATCCAGACGCACATGGCCCCTGGGGAAGCAAATCTTCGTGAGAGAACTGCCACCAACCTTGCAAAGTGAATTTTGCCTGCTCAGTGCCCAAGTGGATACCCGATGCTGAGTAAACAAATATCGTGAAAAGGATCATGAATATTAATCCAGCGACTGCGGGTTTGTGCTGGAAAAACTTTCTACGAATTATCTGACCCTGGCTTAGACCTTGGAACTCAATGTTCTCACTACCAGTCTCATTACCTTCCATTGCGGAAACGTTTTTTTGCTTCTTTGGTAAACGAATAGCCATCGAAATATCTACTTTCTGATTCTGATTCTTGGGTCAAGAGTTGTGTAAATAAGGTCTGCTGCCAATGTGGCCATAACCGCCAGGAATGCGGTGATGCTAAATGTTCCCATCAGCAGGTTCAAGTCCTGAGTTTGGATGGCCTCATTAGCCAAGCTACCCATACCACGCCATCCGAATACGCTCTCGGTAATGATTGCTCCACCGACGATACCTGCGATGTCAAAGGCAATCAGAGTGGTCAATGGGATCATCGCGTTACGAAGCGCGTGACGCAGGATAACTTCACGCTCTGGAACACCCTTAGCTCTTGCAGTACGAATGTAGTCCATGCTTAGAACTTCAAGGATTGAGGCGCGTGAGTAACGCAGGTATCCGGCTAGGGAGATCAATGTAAGCGCAGTAGTAGGCAAGATGAGGTGAGTCAGTAGGTCCAGGTTCTCAATCCAGAAGTTTGAAGACTCCAAAGTGATGTTGTATGAACCCTGGGTTTCAATAGGCCTCTCGCCAGAAAGTGTGTAGTACTCTTCCCAGACTTGCATGAACTTCTCCAGAACTACAAAGAGTGAAACGAAGAAAGCCGACAGCATTGAAACTCGAATTACCGGACCCTTGTCTACCTTGGTGAACAAATAGCCGACAAAGTAGCTGGTTGAGAGCATGAGCAAGGCAAAGGCTGTAAGCATTGGGTAAGTTGTTGACTCATTTGCCAGAATCTGGAATGGATAATAGACCGCTAAGCCGATACCAACCGAGGTCAATCCGGCGTATAAAGCCTTCCGGTTAGACAATCCCGTGAACACGTGGGTAAGGCCAACTGAACAAGATGCACCGAGGATCGCTACACCAACGATTCCTAAGCTTGGGCTCTTGAACCAAGAAGTTGCGCTTGCAGCTGCAAAAAGACCTACGAAAGAAACAAAGACTATCGACCACGTGATGAGTACCCGTTTTCGCGTTCCGCTGACAAAACCTGTCAGGATCACCGCTATCAACGCGGATGCCGCGAGATTCCAGCCGATACTTATAACTGGTTTAGCCAAGAAGTCATTGAACTGGATTGCCATGAATTCCTTAAGCAATACCGCAACCCAGAAAATTGGTAGGGAAAACAGCAGGAAAGCAACGAAGGTTAGAGAGTAGTCGAGTCTTGAATACTGACGAATAGCGCTAATGACACCCAAGGTGATTCCTATCACAATCGCTAAGATTGTGGCCACAGTTACTAGGCGAATAGTCATCGGTATCGCTGCCCCGATTTGATCTATGACCGGAAGACGCAGAAGAATTGTTTTTCCAAAGTTTGGCTTACCAACAAATATTCCAAGGACTCCTTGCAGCCAGAGGAAGTATCTCGCTGGAGGAGGAACATCAAGCTGAAGCGCTCGAGTGAGCTCTCGGATGATGACTTCTTTTTTGGGATCTGTTGACTCGCGAACACCCGCCAGTGGGTCACCCGAATAGGCGGCTAAGTTATAAGTCAAAAAAGTTGAGCCAAACAAGATAAGCAGGGCGATTGAAATTCTTCGGCCGATGTAAGCTAACAATTCAGAATCCGTTCTTGATGCAGATAAATTCAAACTTCCTTTACTTTACCAGAGCACCAGGGCTAAAACGGCTCTAGCCCCTGATACTTCCTTAAATGGATCTTGGCGGTACCCCATTTCTGAGATACCGCCAAGATTTGGTTTTGATTTCTAAACCATAACTAAATCGTTATGAATTAGAAGCTCAATGCCCAGTAGTTCCATACAACGTTAGGGTTCAGAGGGCTTGGAAGAACATTCTTCAAGTCCTTGTTCCACGCTGCAACACCTGGCCACTGATAGACAGGAAGGGTCCAGTAGTTTGACCATAGTTGTCTTTCAGCCGCGATCTTCGCGTTGACAATTTCGGTCGCACTTAGTGGTCCTTCGAATTTCTTCAGTAGGGTGTCTAGAGTTGGGTCGTTCCAGCCTCCTGCGTTGTTTCCACCGTCACTCTGGTACTGCGGGTTGGTTCCAGTCTGAGAAATTGCAGACTTTGACCACGCAAAGTGAACAGCATCGAAAACGTTACAGTCTAGATAGTTCGGCCAAGCTGAAGACGCAGTGTGAACAACGTTAATACCGACCTTTGCAGCCTGAAGCTTAATCTGTGTTGCAATATCAACACGACGCGCTGCAGTGCTTGTTAGCAAGTTAACGGTAAAGCTGTTGCTGTTTGGTCCGGCACTTGGGTAGTACTTCTTTACAAGTGCAAGAGCCGCTGCGTTTCTGGTGTCCTGGTCCTTGGTGAACTGGCTCACGTATGAGCTAGATCCAGCAACAACCTTGGCGTAGTCACCTTCAGTAGTTAGCGAGAACAAGCTGTTTAGAACAGGTGAGTCTCCGCTAAATGCTGGGTCGAATACCTTACCAATGTAGGTGTTTGCAACTACCTGACGAGGGTGAACAAGTAGCAATGCCTGACGTAGGTCCTTGGCACGCTGTGTGCTTCCCTTGAATGGGCCATCATACGGGGCAGCACAGCTACCTAGTGAGTTTGGCGCCATTAGGTCGTTGACTGACGAAGCATCGCCAGATCTCAAGTCGAAGTGCTCGTAGGTAGCTACCGAGGTTCTAGAAGCAACAACACCTGGGTCTGAAGAAACAGTTGACCAGAATGAAGAAGTTGCAGAACCAGAGTAAAGATCTACTTCACCGTTCTTGATTGCTTGACCAACTGCAGTGTCGCTGAAGGTAGTTCCAGATGCAGGGAACTTGAAAATCATCTTCTCAATGTTTCCTGTAAGTTTTGGAGCACCGCTAACAGAAGCAAGTGGGTTTCTAACCAAAGTACATGATGATGGACCACAGCTTTGGATCATGAATCCACCGTTAGAGATAAGCAGCAATGGGTTGGTGCTTGAAGTAACGGAGGTGATGTTCCAAACAGTTGACCACTTGACAGCCATTCTGCTCATCAGAGTACGTGCGTCAGTACGTGCATCTAGTGCGTCCTGGTAGTCAGGGTCATCAGTTGCAGGTAGTGGCTCGATTGCAGCGTAGTAAGAGTCTTCGAACAATGCCTTGTAAGAAGCGTTAGTACGTGCACTCTGAAGAGTCTTCTTACCCTTAGCAAGAGCAACAAGAGCGTGAACCGCACCTGGGCCAGGGCCGAAGATCTGCCAGTCAGGCTGGAAAGCGTCGTACTTGACGGTTAGCGAGAAGTTGTCGTCGCTTAGGTCAAATGACTCTGCTCTGGTGTGCTCATCGTAAGCGCCACCGTAACCGGCAGAGTCAAACTTTGAACCAGCATCTGACGCAGGGTCACCCAAGCCAGCCTTGATTGAGTAGTCACTGCTAGAAATAGCGTGGCTTAGTAGTAGGTCCTGAGCAGTGATCAGAGTTCCGTCAGAATAACGAAGACCCTTCTTCACTGTGTAAGTGACCGAGAAACATCCGAACTCGTCAGTTAGTGACGCGGTAGCACAGTTGTTTCTTGTAATTTTGAAAGTTCCGAAAGCAGTGTTACGAACCAACTGGGCCTTGTTGTTCCAGTAGGTGAATCCTGCACCAGTTGGATAAAGAACATCCACGTTGGTTACAAGGTTCTTTCCGTTAACAGCTGTGTTCAGACCAGACAGTGTGTTGCCCTCTTGGACAATCACGGTCTTATCAGCCGCGGTAGCGTTCGCTGGAGCAAGGCTTAAACCTGTAACTCCAAGAACAGATACTGCGACTAGGGCTAGGCCCTTGACCAGACTTTTCTTCATTGTTTCTCCTTGTTAATGTAGGAATAACCGGATTGGCCAAAGCCAGCCCACTTGTTCCTTGGGTAGAAAAACTCTACAACGAATAACTGACATGCCATAGGGGGTTTAACCCAAATCGTTACATTTATTTACAGAATCTTTTTCAGCCCAAAATGCCCTAAATATAAGGGCTTTCGGGCCATTTTGAAGATTGCTGCTAAGGTTGTCTCACGCTCAAACCGAGCCCAGTTGTTTTGTTAGGGAAAACCGGTGAAAACCCGGTGCTGACCCGCAACCGTAAATGGCCTGAAACTAGGCGATGAGTCGGAATGCCTAACTCGACAATGACTCCAAAATAAACCGTCGTGGTCTGCGGGTGGAGTCGGGTAGATTCCTGCCCGTCATCGCACAAAGATCGCAAACCAGAAAGGGTTGCGATGTCAACATTCAAAATGGTGCGAACAGTTTTCGTGTTTGCCCTCACTTTAATTACCGCTCTAACGCTCAGCTCCTGTTCAAGCTCAGGCTATGGAACTGATGCAAATCCAAAAACCAGTAAATATCTTTTGGACAACTTTGTATCTGGAGAATATTTAGATCCATTCGGAACAAACTCCCCCGATGTTGGGGCCACCATGGAAGCTTTGGTTCAGCTAAGCGGAGTTGGAAATCAAGACAAACTTACAAAGTCAGTCGAGTGGCTTAAGAGCAATACAGATTTGCTAAAAATTCCTGGCTTGAAAGGAACTTATCTTTTCACAGCGCGAGCTCTCGGTTTTTCTGATGACCCAACAGTTGAAACAGAACTTGCAGAACTCAAAAAAAGTATCGCTGACGATGGCACTGTTGCAGATACCAATAACTTTTCAACCTGCTGGGTGATTCTGGGCTTAGTTGCATCAGGAGAAACAGATTTGGCAAATCGGGTCGCATCAAAACTTGTGTTTTTGTCTGAAGCAGATGGTGGTTACAAATACATCAAGGGTGACCCAGATTCAAATGCTGCTGCTGACGTTACCGGTTTTGCAATCATGGCATTCAAAGCAACTGAAACTTTGGGAACTTCAGAAGATCAGGCTGCCAAGAGTTTTGCCATAGGCAAAGCAAAGAATTGGCTGATTGCAAATAGAGAACCAGGACAGTTCTGGCTCGGATATGGTGACTTAGACATAAGTGGAACCGCTTACGCAACTATGGCTCTAGGGTCGGTAGGCGAAAAAATAGATGACAGTGTTAAGTGGCTTCAGACCCAGGTAAACGAAAAAGATGGTGGCGTAGTCGCACCTTGGAACGCGCCGGACAGTGATATCTTCAGCACCACACAGTCAATCTTGGCGATGTCAAAACTGAACTTCATCGACGTCCTAAACAACACCGCTAAATAGCCGGCTATGCGGTTATTTGTTCGCCTTTCTCTGATTGGGTTAGTGGCTCTCGTTGCTGCTGGCTTCTGGCTAAGCCAGGGCCAGCAGGACGCCGAGCCTAAGCCAACTCCAAAGGTAGAAGCAGGTCAGTGCACAGATGCAGGAACCTCTGTAGTTATCGACTTCGGTAGTGATAGTTCTGAACCAGTTATAGAAAAATGTGTTCTGAACTACAGCGGTAATTCTTGGAACTTACTCTTAGCGGCTGGGCTCAATATTTCTGGCACAACCAAGTATCCGATCGGTTTTGTCTGTCGAATTAATGACTATCCAGATGCAGCGAGAGAAAAGTGTATTGAGACCCCCGGAGGCAATTCGGGTTCTTGGGCTTTTTTCATTGCAGAGAGTGGATCCGATGATTGGCTCTATAGCCCCTACGGTGCATCGAGTCATCGTGTGAAGTGTGGTTCAGCAGAGGGCTGGCGCTTTCTCGAAAAAAACGAGTCGCTAAAAACTGCTCCGCGGATAAAACCAGTTACGAATACTTGTGAAAAGTAATCCCTTCAGCTCGGCAAAAACTAACCCGGCCACCTGGTGGCTTTTGGGGCTTAGTTTTGCTATAACAGCATCACTATCGGCAAACCCTTTGGTGCTGCTGACAATATCAATCGCCAGCATGATCTTGGTGAGAGTTTGTCGTGACCAGTCCCCTTGGGCAAAATCAATCAAGTTTTATCTTCAGTTAGCCACAGCTGTGGTTGTTATCAGAATTCTGTTCAGGATTATTTTCAATTTGGAAGTAGAGCCAGCTGATCCACTTTTTTCACTTCCCGCTTTAGAGGTTTCCTTAGGATTTGGTTCAACGCTTCAGTTATTCGGATCAATCTCAACAGCAAGTTTCATGGCTGCCGTAACAGACGGCTTGAGGTTAGCTACCATCATCCTTTCGATCGGAATGGCCAACTCTCTTGCCAATCCCCGAAAACTGCTTCGAGTAACGCCTGGTGCTCTCTATGAAGTTGCAACAGCGATATCAATCTCGATAAATCTGGCACCGCAACTTATCACCAGTCTCAACCGGGTTAGGCGGGCTCGAGGGCTTCGTGGTCAATCGAAAGGATTGAAATCTCTGCCTGGGATTGTCATTCCAGTTTTAGAAGACACTATCGACCAATCCATGGCCCTTGCCGCTTCAATGTCTGCACGAGGTTTCGGTCGTCGCGGTCAAGTCAGCAAGCTGCGAATGGCAAGCACCCGATTTGCCGGTTTGGTTGCGCTGACCTCCATAACCGTGGGGATTGCCCTGCTATTGATAAGCCCAAGTTCACAGGGTATGGACTTGGTGCTACTTGTTCTTGGCCTAGTTGCCGCAGTCCTTTATATAAGGCTGTCGGCAATCGGTGCCTCTAGGACCAGATTTCGCAAGGAACCTTGGCGTTTAGCTGATTTCACCCTGCTGGCCATAGCCGTCCTGTTACTTGGAATAGCTTTTAGCGGGAGGTTGGTCTAAATGATTAAACTCTCCGAGGTCACTTTTGACTATCTCCGTCCCGATGGAACTGCCGTAACGGAGACTCCTCAGTTGAATCGAGTTAACTTAGAGATTGCCACAGGGCAATTCGTTTTAGTTTGTGGACCGACCGGTAGCGGTAAGTCAACATTGCTAAAGGTCCTAAATGGTTTGGCTCCGAGCTTCACCGGAGGGCTAATAAGCGGGAGCATCGAGATTGACGGTATCGATCTAACCGGAAAGCCACCTCACGAATACGCCGGATTGGTCGGTTACGTCAATCAACAACCAGAGGGTTCATTTGTTGCCGATACAGTTATTGACGAACTGGTCTATGGCGCTGAACAACTAGGTGTGAGTAAAGAGCAGATTCAAACCAAGCTCGACGAGATTACCGAAATTCTAGAAATCAAAGATCTTTTAGATCGCAATCTTGAAAGCCTATCCGGTGGCCAGCAGCAGCGAGTTGCAATCGGAGCAGCCCTGGTAGCCGGAGCGAAGGTCTTGCTTTTGGATGAACCAACCTCAGCACTTGATCAAGCTGGAACAAAACGAATCCTGCAAGCATTAAAAACTCTTGCCCACAACTCAGGTGTGACCATACTCCTTGCTGAACACCGGATTAGCCGAGTAATTGCCGAAGTGGATTCCATGCTCGTGGTTCACGGAGACGGTAGTGTCACACACGGTCTGGTATCTGATCAGTTTAACGATGCCCGATTTGCGCCACCGATAATCGAACTGGGCCTAAAGCTCGCCTGGCAGCCTCTAGAGATTTCAGCGGCCGATGCAGCGCAAAGATGGCAAAGTTCACCGGCCAAATATCAAGCATTAGAGTTATCGCCCCAAGGCGAACCGATCCTAAAAACGCAACGGCTAAAAGTAAGTTACGCGGACAAAATAGCGCTGGCAGAAACAACCTTGAGTTTTTATGGCAATCAGATAACAGCCGTGATGGGTGAAAATGGCTCAGGGAAAACCTCCCTCTGCTGGGCATTGCAGGGGCTAGGTCAGCGAAGCGGCGGCTCAGCTTTGATTGAAGAAGGCGACACCGCCGAACTTGCGAAGGACTCTCGGCTAGACCTGCTCGCCATGGTCCCACAGCGCGCCGCAGATCTGCTGTTTCTAAATACCCTTGCCGATGAGTTCAATGAGTCAGACCGTTTTGCTCAGGCCCCTCAAGGTTCAACGGCGCAACTGTTCCAGAAAATTGCCGGACGTATCGACACATCCGTTCACCCAAGAGATCTCTCCGCAGGCCAGCAACTGGCACTGGTGCTTAGCATCCAATTGGTAAAGCAAGCCAAAGTCCTGATCCTGGATGAGCCAACTCGAGGTCTCGATTACGCAGCTAAGAAGGCGCTAGCAGCACAATTGGTTAGCTTGAAAGCAAGTTCAAGAACCATCGTTTTGGCTAGCCACGACGTTGAGTTTGTCGCCATGGTTTCAGATCGAGTCCTTCAACTCAAGAACGGCCAGGTAGTCAGCGATGAGACTGTAGTGGAGGCGTTGAGTTGGGGTAAAGATTTAGCCACACAACTAGCCATGATTTCAAAAACACCGGGTTTGATAAGTATCGAGCAGGTGCAGGCATGAAACTTTTTGCATCAAGGATTTCTGTAGCGATTGCGGGACTAGCAAGCCTTCTAATGTTCTGCTGGCCGCTTCTGATTTCTAGTGCCAGTAACAGCGAAGCCCAAGTTGCCCAGACAGTTTTTATAGTGCTAATGCCACTAACTCTGATTTTGATTTTGATGGAATTTGCCTCTGGGGATATTGGAGCTAAACACCTAGCCCTACTCGGTGTTCTCATTGCTCTAAATGCAGTCATACGACTACTCGGGGCTGGAACAGCAGGAATCGAAACAGCGTTCTTCCTGGTGATTCTGGGAGCGTATGTCTTTGGAAGTGGCTTTGGATTTATTTTGGGAGCAAGTTCCATTTTTGTCTCTGCATTACTAACTGGTGGAATTGGACCGTGGCTTCCATTTCAGATGATGGGTGTCGGCCTAGTCGGTTTAGGTGCTGGTTTGATTCCCCATGTTAGAAAACCTTTTTGGCAAAAAGCATTCTTAGTTAGCTATGCGGTTATCTCTAGTTTCATTTACGGCTCGTTGATGACACTTTGGAACTGGCCCTACCTAGCCGGAACCGGAACCCAGGTTAGTTATCAGGCGGGAGCGCCGATCTTGGATAACCTCACTCGGTTCTTCCAGTATGAACTGATCACCGGCGGCTTCTTCTGGGATTTAGGCAGGGCTATAACCACCGCAACCTTGATTCTGCTAACCAGTAAAGCTCTGATTGCGACTCTAAATCGAGCCGCGGTCAGAGCCGGCGTGGTCAAACGAACCTAGAAATCTTCTAGGTGGAACCAATCCATAAGGTTAGACTCGTTCTAGTAAAGCACCCCTTTACTTAGGCTTTTCGATTGGAGGTTCCCGTGGAGGTTAAAGTCCATGCTGAGAGAACCCGCGACGGCTGGTCGGCGAAGGTAGCCGGGCCGCAAGGCTTTACCGTCACAGCCAAAAGACTTGACCAGTGTAAAGAACAGATTGTTGAGCGGTTCAAGGCCCTAGAAGAACAAAAGGGAAACCCAGCTGTCTGTGAAGTTGTCATCAAAGTTGAGGCAGAATTACCCGGCATCATTTGTGATCTAGAAGCCGCCAAGAAGAAGATGCAGGATGCTCAAAAACTCCAAGAGGAAGCATCAAGCGAAATCAGAAGCGTGGTCAGTCGCATGCGCGACGAGGGCCTAACTATGCGAGACATCGCAGTGCTGCTCGGGGTCTCCCCGCAGCGAGTTCAGCAGCTGCTCGACTAAAGAAAAAGGCCGCATCAAAAGATGCGGCCAGATTCTTGTGTTTGTGGCTTTAGGTTGTTAGTGCCGGAATAATCGCACCGGAGAACACCTGCTGAGCCAACCATGACTTAGCAATGAAACTCAGTGTGATGTATACGCGCTCACCGAACAGGTAGTCCGCCCACTTGCCAACCTTGCGATATTGCAAAGCCTGGTTTACGGCGAAAGTGTTGAAGGCAATAAAAATTGTCGCGATGATGACCAACACAAAACCTGGAATTTCGGCAGCAGTTGTCTTACCCGGCTGAATGGTTCCGATGATGATAATGATCCAAGGGACAATACCGGTCATACAACCCATGATGAATGGTAATGCTTTACCGTTACCAGGAGTTTCATACTTCTCCTGCAGAGCACCAAATAAAATCATGCTGGCATTGACACCAAAGATTGCAATCAGTGCTGCAAAGTCAGAGAAACCGCAAAGCAGTGCAATCGCAACAATCATGGTTGATGAACTAAGTGAATACTCGGTCCAGCGGAAATAGTTGTGGTTATTCTTTAGACCGTTGAAGTAACGGCTACGGAACCAAGGCGAGACAATCAGGTAGTGGAAAAATGCTGACATCAGCAAGAAGGCGACAATCGCACCACCTAGGTTAATGTTCAGCAAGGTCACGTTGTCCCTAGGGAGGTCAACTCCTGGAGGGCCGGTCATCCATGAAGCGGTTACCGGATACTCAACCTGCTTTGGCAAAAGTGTTAAAACGTAAATACAGATCGCGGCAACTACTAGGTGCAGTGTTCCAGCGGCGATGTTGTATCGGGTGAGGCCTTTTTCGCTAACCTTTTTGGCTAACTTTGCCTCTTTTTTGACTGCTTTATCAGACATAAAAAGATACCTTTCGAGTAAGTGCTATCTCGTTCTTAGCCTATGTGGCAAGTATCTATTTGGCGATGATTAGGCCCATTGGTTTAGGTCGGCAGCTGAACTGGTCAAAACCCCAATGATCTCGAGCTGGCATGTCCAAGTCGGAACAGATCTTCTTTAGCCCCGCAAAACCGCCAACTCTCTTCAAAGTTAACTTGATGCTAGGTAAAAGCTTGCTCGAAATAATCCCGCTCTTCGATGAGGCCAGCCCCGCGGCTATTCCGGCCGCCTCCCCTAACTGGATGAATTGAGGTTCCATTCGAATAGATGCATAGGCAGCTGGGGATGAAGAGATTCCAACTGCAACAATCAGGTTTTTTGGTCCAGATTTGGGCAGCATGGCTTTCAATGGAATCTCATAAATTGGTGCTCGATACATAACCGAACGATCTCTTAGAAAAGTTCCTTCGGAAAAGACAAATAGCGTCGGTTTGCTATCCAGCGCATAGCTAGCTGCCGCCACTGCATCGACTTTAGTTCGATTGGTCAAAATGTCTTTGGTAGTCATGGTGTATTTACCCACCAAGCGACGTCCTTCGCGAAGATATGGTTGCTGCGGCCAGCCACCGTTGGAGGTGAACTCGTCGGCACATAATCCAAATCCGGCAAGCGCGTTCTTCTCAAGGGCTGGCACACTTGGATCATTTTGAACAAACCACAAAAACGACTTCAAATAGTTTGAGTATTTCGAGAGAATCTCACTTCTTGTCCCTGGCTGCTCGAAGTACTCCTTAGTCATGGTCAAATTAGTAAAAGAAGAGTAGTAAGCGTTTAGGTCAAATTTCTGGTTAGGTAACTTAGCTATTCGCCAAAGCTGCGTCAAAACTGTTCCGTTTGATTTGACTACTGGACTTTTTTGAATTCGATACCCGTAGTAATTTTTCATGAATGTGCGCCATGCTGGAGCATATTTGTCGTAGTCAGCCGCCTTGGAAAAAGGAATAAGGTTTTCAGTATTTTTGGTCACACATAACCGGTATGTGAACGAAGGCATACCTTTGAGGATCTGTTCTGAGTAGTTGTCTTTCGATTCGGTAATAGAAACCTGCGGTAACTGAGCGAAATCTTGTTCTGCTTGAGCAATTTCCTCGGGGTCTTTTAGCTGAAACATTTGCTGATATGTTCTGGAGGCCGTTGCAGTTTCGTTGTATTGGTAATAATCAGCCATCCCGAGTCGGTTAGAAGCCCCGGAGAGATAAATTAAGTCCCCGGCGTAGCTGGCATCAACGAAGCTCTTTCCAGAAACGGTTATCTCTCTATTAGAAACTATGCCGCTTTGGAAAGTTATGCTCTTGATCAAGTCTTTTTCCAATGAGACTGATTCGAGGGTAGCGTTTGTTCCAAAAGTTACCCTCGGTGTATCTAGCCAGGAGGTAAAAATACACTCAGCTACCTTAGGCTCGGAACGGTAATCCTGAGTGCGGTAGAAACGGTTCAGGTCCTCTAAATACCGTTTTGCCAAACCAACATTTGACTCAAGCGAACCCAGGTCGGTTGCCCCTACCCCATTGGAAATAGCGCCACCAAAAAGTCCGCTCTCGCTCAAGATCAAGACCTTTTTGCCTAGGTCAGCAGCACTTTTAGCTGCAGCAACCCCAGCTGGAGTTCCACCGTAAACAATCACATCAAAACGTGATTGATCTTTGACCTGGCTCTGTCTAACCTTTTTCGCCAAATTCTCACAACCGAAGCTCTGCCAAGAAGTTTGGGCTTGCGCAGTAAGAAAGGAAGCACCAAGTGTGCCCACCAGCGCGAGCGCGAGGGCAAAAGAAATTTTGAACTTGCTTGTCATTGGCAATTCCTAGGCATAATCAGGGATAAGTCTAGATTGCCTAGCAGGTTAGTTTTTGACCATGCCATTTTCCCCCAGTTCCCAGCTTTCAGTGGCTAGTAAATGACTTTAGTGTAGGTCTGCTGCAGCAGGCTATCTCGCAACTGCAAATACAAGCTACCGGGGGTGTAGTTTGGCGGAACGACCAAGGGGTAAAGCTTTTGATCGGAGCTTTGAATCAGAAGCCTGATTCCCTCGGCTTCAGTGGAATCTCCGATCTGGTCGATGTAATTGCTTAGGTCCTGGTCACTTCCGATTGGATAGAAAGTGGTTTGGATTGGATTGTTAGGAATGTATACCGAATCGGTCACCACGAAAATCCAAACAGAATCCTGGATTGAGTCAGAAAACCCTTGCCACATTCGATCAACATATTCTGTTGGGTTATTTGAAACGTAGTTACCAACTGCGGCCTGACCAAAATCAGCCAACGACTTTCCAGTTCTCGCCAGCAGATCGGCCTCGGTGAAAGTTGTATCGCCCATGACCATCAAAGCGCTTCCCTTGGAAACTTCTGAATCAAGTATTGCCAATTCGGGCAATTTGGAATTGTTACTTGATACGAAAGCGAAGACACCAGCTAATACAGCAGCTCCTCCAACTAGATTGACGATCAGTTTCGGCGTGAAAAACCGGCGTGGACCGAATTTCGGGTTATCCGAACTAGCCGAAAGCAACACGCTCTCGTCCAATCGAGGTGCCCTAGTTTTAGCCGCACTCTTCTGAAGCTTGGCTAGAAGCTCATCCTGGTCGATTTTCTTGCTCATACCTTGTCTATGTCTTTCTCACTAGTTTTCTGACAATTGCTTGTCAAGATTCGTGGCAAGTCTCTGCCTCGCTCGCTTGAGTTTCTGACTAGCCGTGTTCGCCGAGGTGCCAAGTGCTACTGCAATCTCGGCAACTGACAGACCGTCGAATACCAACAAACTCAGCACCTGACGATCCGAAGCAGAGAGCCTTGCAAAAGCCTGAGCTATGTCTGAACCATCAAGTGCTAAATCTTCAGCCGAGGGAGCTGCTCTATCCCAATCCATAAGTGGTAGGTGGATAATTTTGTTTTCTGCTTTACGCCGATGGTTAGCAACAACAAAACCGGCAATCTTGTAGAGCCAGGCTAACTCGAATCCTTTCGGGCAGGCATCTTTCTTACGCCAAGCTATCTCGAAAATTTCACTAGCCAGATCCTCAACCTTGTTCGGCGGGACTCTGCGAACTAAGTATTTCGATACATCCTGGAGGTGCTCTCTAAAGAGAGCAACAAATGCCTGCTGATCCATGTTGCATTTCCTCGTTATGGGTTCGGATGTAGATTGCCTAATTGTTTATGTATAAAGGTTGCCGAATCTGACAGCGTTTAGCCCAAGCCTTCAATAATGTCGGCAAGCTCTCCGCTAATTATATCCAGACAGATTTTCCAACCAGTTGGTGTGGACATAGTCCCAGTGAGGCTGGATTGAAAACTGTTGTTAGTCTCCTCGGCCAGACCAACGACGATTCCACCAGCACCAACAACCACGACATACCTGGAAGCTAGCCGGCTAAGCGCGGCTCTTCCTTTCTGGCTCAATTCAGGTAACAAGTCCCAATCAATTTGGTTTTTTGGAGTCAGGTTTACGGCGTGAGTTTGAAGTCCGGGAACTGCTACAAACATAAAAAGTGATGGAAACGGCCCCATCTCGCCGTGCAGTGTGAACATGGGTTTAGTAATCGCATCCCAGCGCTGGAATGTTTCACCAAAAGCTACCTGCAATTGGCCATCTGCCATAAGGCCATAGGCCCGACCATGAACGGTTCCGTTCACCAGTGTTGAAAATTCCGTTGCGCCAGGAAACTGGCTGACATCTGGAAGCACGATGAGTCCACTTTTAGCAATTGCTTTACTCATCTTGTCTGTTTCTGATTCATCATTCTTGCGATCAGATTTATTCACAAAGAACCAACTGAGTAAAACTAGTGGGACCAACCAGTAAGAGTTGGCCCTCGTCCAGACCAGCTCCGGATCATTGAAGTCTGTGGCTTGTTTCGGAAAGAATGACATATATACCCAAAGAGCGGTCAAAAAGGTGAGTCCAAAGGCAATACCCCAGCCGAAGCGAATCTTATATTTCCCGTAGCGGTCATATCCTGAGTCGGGAGATCCGTCACCGATTAGGAAGCTCAAGTCGAGTTTTGAATAACTAAGTCCGCGGAGCACTTTGACTAAAGAGGCTCTCTTTTGGCTATCCCCTGAAGTCATGACTAAAGCCTAACGCTACAAACCAAAGTAGGACTTAAACAAATCAAGCCCCTGAGTTAGGGGCTTGATATTGGTGGAGATGGGGGGAATTGAACCCCCGTCCATGACTTGGAAACGAACTCTTCTACGGGTGTAGCTTCACTAAACGTTTTACTCGGTCACGGTTTTTGCATGAAGCGACTAAACCGACTAACCCAGCCTGAGTAAAAGTCCCACACAGCCCTAAGGCGTAACTGCGCAGCAAGATTTCTAGATGACGCTAGTACCCAACACGAAATCTAATGTTGGACTAACGGACTCGGGGTAGCGCTATTAAGCAGCTAGGCCGAAGTCGGTGCTCTTAGATTTGGCACCTATGGTTTGCAGAGGGAGTTTTCGAGATAACTCTGCATTCTCGACCCGCTTCTTTTCGATTCAAAAAGCCTTGTCGAAACCGATCATCCCCATATTGAATTACCAAAACCCCAATAGTGCAGGGCTAGATAACTATAAAGCTATCTAAGGACAAATACCAGAGCGGGGTAGATTTTATTCCCGAATTACCAGTCTTTACCTTTGGTCGACATAGCTCGATCTGCTTCGCGCTTATCCTGTTTTTCCTTTAAAGCTTGGCGTTTATCGTATTCACGCTTACCTTTAGCGAGGGCTATCTCAACTTTTGCCTTGCCGTCCTTGAAATAGAGCTGTAACGGCACCAAGGTATAGCCCGACTCCTTGACCTGGCCAGCAAGCTTATATATTTCAGCTCGATGCAGAAGCAGTTTGCGCTTTCTTCTGGTGTTGTGGTTGTTCCAAGTGCCCTCGGTGTATTCCGGGATGTGAACGTTTTCTAGCCAGGCTTCTCCGTTGTCGATTGTGGCGTAGCCATCAACCAGACTGGCTTTTCCAGCTCTAAGTGATTTAACCTCTGTCCCGGTTAGGACAATGCCAGCCTCGAAGACTTGTTCAATTGAATAGTCATGTCGGGCTTTACGATTAGTGGCAACGATTTTCTCGCCACGCTCTCTTGGCACTTTAACTCCTTGGGTTTTTAGGACAGCCAAACAGTCTAACCGTTAGACCCGCAAATATCTCCTGATCGAAGAGAAGGCGGCTAGGCCTGCCAGTAGAGCTCCAAGACCTATCAGGCCTGGAAGCAGAGTGAATGCATCGGCGATGCCGACAAAACTAGTGAACGGCAACTGCTGAGCCAAAAAGCCCTGCACAAAAAATGTGACTAGGGCGAAAATGGCCCCACCGGCAAGCAAGCTGCCGATTACACCGGCCACCACTCCCTCAAGGATGAACGGTAATTGGATATAGAAATTACTTGCTCCAACCAGGCGCATGATTCCGATCTCTCTTCGACGCATCACTGCAGAGAGTCGAATGGTAGTTGAAATCAGGAGAACCGCTGAGAAAAGCATCAGACCGGCGATAGAAATCGCCGCCAAACTGGCGATGTTGAGGATTGCAAATATTTGGTCTAGGTAGCTTCGCTGATCCTTGACCTCTTCTATCCCGCTAAGACCAGTAAAGCTCTCAATGATAATCGGTGCCTGGTTAGGGTCTTTCAGGTTGACCCAAAAAGTTTCGTTCAACTGGGCTGGAGTAACATACTTAGCCACGGCGTTGTCTTTGAATTCTTTTTGAAAGGTTTGATAGGCCTGTTGATGGTTTTCAAAGTAATACTGCTCGATGTATGGCTTGAGGGTGGCTGAATCGAGCCTTGAAATAACTGTGGCTTGCACATCTTTACTAGCCTCACCCTGTGGGCAGATATCCTGCGGTGAAGTTTTTGTGCAGAGATAAATAGCAACCTGAGCCTTGTCATACCAATAGGTTTTCATGGAACCGATTTGCTGCTGCAGCAGGCCGGCCGTACCGACAAAGGTTAGAGAAATAAAGGTAACCAAAATTACGGAGATGACCATGCTTAGGTTGCGGCGGATGGCAATTCCCATCTCGGTGAAAACGAAGTTAGCTCTCATGACTGCACCCCGTAGCCAGAGCCTCGTTCATCTCGAACAATCTTTCCCTGAGAGAGTTCAATAACTCTTTTGCGACCCCTGTCGACTATGCCTCGGTCGTGAGTGGCCATCAGTATGGTTGTCCCAGATAAATTGATGCGATCCAGAAGCGCCATGATATCTTCGGAAGTATTTGGGTCTAGGTTTCCGGTTGGCTCATCGGCCAAAAGAATCGCTGGCTTGTTAACAATCGCTCTAGCCAATGCAACGCGCTGCTGCTCTCCACCGCTTAGTTCGCTCGGCAAAGAGTTGGCTTTATCCTCAAGACCAACCAAGCGTAAAACATCAGGAACCGCTTCGGCGATTAGACCCCTAGATTTACCAATCACTTCTAGGCTGAAGGCAACATTTTGGGCTGCAGTTTTATTTGGTAGCAGCCTAAAGTCCTGGAATACGACGCCGAGGTTTCTTCTAAAGTGCGGCACTCTCCGACTAGGGATACCAATTAGGTTTTCACCCAAAACATGTATAGATCCAGCGGTTGGAACATCCTCGCGAAGGATCATTCGCATCAGGCTCGATTTACCAGAACCGGATGCTCCCACCAAAAATACGAATTCTCCTTTGTCAATTTCCAGCGACACATCATCCAGCGCTGGACGCGGTGCACCTTTATATTGCTTAGTTATTTGGCTGAGAGAAATCATTAGGTTTTTAGCCTAAATTGCCCAGCGGTTGCTGGCCCTAAGGCGGGTTAAGCGTGTTGGACTATTTTTGCTCTGTTTTACGCCACCGAATACCAGCTGCGATGAATCCCTTTATATCCCCGTCAAAAACCGCATCTGGGTTGTTTACTTCAAAGTTTGTTCTCAGATCTTTCACCATTTGATATGGAGCCAAAACGTAGGAGCGCATCTGGTCACCCCAGGAGGCGGTCGCCTCACCAGCCAATTGCTTCTTTTTGGCGTCTTCCTCACTGCGCCTTATTTCCAGGAGTCGGCTCTGCAGCACTCGCATGGCGGCGGCTTTATTCTGCAATTGAGACTTCTCGTTCTGACAGGACACCACTGTTCCAGTCGGTAGGTGGGTAATTCGAACCGCTGAGTCTGTGGTGTTTACCGACTGGCCACCAGGGCCAGAAGATCGGAACACATCAACCCTGATTTCATTTTCGGGAATATCAATTACGTCAGTCTGTTCAATCAGCGGAACAACTTCGACAGCGGCAAAAGATGTTTGCCTTTTACCTGCAGCATTGAATGGGCTCATCCGAACTAAACGATGCGTTCCAGCCTCAACGGAAAGTTGCCCATAGGCATATGGCTCATCGATTTCGAAAGTAGCGGATTTGATGCCGGCCCCTTCGGCGTATGAGGTATCCAAAACTGTAGTTGGCCAGCCCTGCTTTTCACAAAAACGCAAATACATTCGCATCAGCATCTCGGCAAAGTCGGTAGCATCATCCCCACCTGCTCCCGAGCGGATGGTGACAATCGCTGCCCTTGAGTCATACTCACCATTAAGCAGGGTTTGGACTTCTGCCTCAGACAGCTCGGCCTGCAAAAGATCTAGCTCCCGCTTAGCTTCAGTAACCGAAGCGGAATCCCCTTCGGAATTGGCCAATTCGACTAGAACCTCAAGGTCGTCTAGGCGGCTCTTGAATTCCTGCAAGCGATCGCGAAGCGATTGTTTTCTGGACAGGCTGCTAGTTACCTGTTGCGCATTTTCAGGATTGTCCCAGAGTTTTGGATCTTGAGCCTTCTGCTCAAGCTCGGTGATTTCAGCCTCGAGTTTGGGAAGGTTGGTTACGGCAACTATGGTTTCCAAGGTTGCGCGTAACTGCTTGATTTCAGTTGAAAGATCAAGCTCGGACATGTTCTCTAGTTTAAGCCTTGGCTGAAGTTTTGAACCCTTTCACAGGTTGGCTAAGTAGACTTTGCCCTATGAAGACTAGAGGCAGAAGCCTGAAGGCCAGTGGCCTAGCTTTTGCACTTTTGCTCGGCACCATTTCAATAACTGCAATTCAAACAAGCCAAGCCGCAACTACCAATCCGAGTTTTGAACTGATTGTTCGGGTTCCAGTTGCTTCTTTGCCGGCTAATCCTGAAATTCAGATTTCGCAGAGCAGCAACCCGGATAGCCCGATTGCGGTTTCAAGATTGGAAGACACCGACAGTTACGGTTGGTGGGGCATCGCTACCATCCCAGCCGGCACTTCAACGCTGTGTTTTAGCGCTACCGGCTTACCAAAAAGTTCAACCTGCCTGAATCCAGGTAGTGCCAGAGAGATTTGGCTTGACTCAAACGCAACACCTTTCGTATCCAGAGTCGCAGCGGCAAAAACAATTAAGGTTCACTTGGCTACAACTTCAAAAACTAACCGATTTGCAGTGTTGAATGCTAACGGTGTTGAGCTGAGCCAGCCGTTTGTGAGAGTCGGAACAACTGACTTTGTTGCCACTTTTCAAGTGCCGGGAAACACAACGAATTACACGATTAAGACTCAGTCAACTAGATCTAATAAGCGAATTGATGACATAGCGCCTCTATCCGCAGATGCCTCGAAGCTATCGGATATCTGGCTAACAAATGGTGTACCGACAATCTTTGCCAGCTCTGCAGAGCGATCAAATATAGTTCTCATTCACTACAACCGACCCGATAACAACTACCGCAGTTGGGGGCTGCACCTCTGGAGTGAACCTTCGGTTGGTGGAGCTGTTACCGCTACAACCTGGGCACGACCAAAATCACCGATTTCATCAAAACCAGACAGCTGGGGAGTTACCTTCAGCATCCCACTCTCCCCGTTTTCAACTAAATTGCCATTTATCATTCACAAAGGCGACTTGAAAGACCCAAGTGGAAATAATCAATTCATTGATTTAGCCAAGATTGGTCATGAGGTTTGGATTGAATCAGGAAAAGCAGATTCGGATGGAAATGTCCTAATCTCCAAGCCGCAACTACCTGGCCCTGAAACCACAACTGAAGAACTGACGGAAATTGAAGCGCAAGCACTAACTGCAGATTCGGCTAGAAGTTCATTCGCAGCAGATTCAATTTATTTTGTGATGACCGACCGTTACAAAAACGGCGACCCTAGTAATGACACTGGCGGGACAAACAGTTCAAATCGAAATGTGAGCGGGTTCGATGCAACCGATCCTGCCTGGTCGCATGGTGGAGATCTTGCGGGACTTAGCGACGGCTGCGCAAGAACAGATGGTGAGGGCGATGGGTTACCCAGAATTAAGCGTCTAGGGTTCACTGCCGTTTGGATCACCCCACCGTTCAAGCAGAATTTTGTCCAGGGTGGATCTGCCGCCTACCACGGCTACTGGATAACCGACTTCACAACTATCGATCCGCGCTGGGGAACAAATGCTCAATTCAAGAGCTTTGTCGATTGCGCCCATCGGCTTGGTATCAAAGTTGTCCTAGACATAGTTGTTAACCACACCGGAGACATCGTCACTTATCGGGATGGCTGGT
Source organism: uncultured Rhodoluna sp. (assembly GCA_964443065.1). Lineage (GTDB taxonomy): Bacteria > Actinomycetota > Actinomycetes > Actinomycetales > Microbacteriaceae > Rhodoluna. Next base: position 5,605 of record CAYUBJ010000010.1, on the reverse strand, counting down.
ATGGCTTCCGTACCTCGCCAAGCTCAGCGGCCTATGTTCCAAGCTGGGCAAGTAACCTGAAATCCCCGAGTTGGTTGAACGATGTCAACAATTATCACAACCAAGGAAACATCAGCGACTGGGGAAATTCTTTCCAGCTTCAAAACGGTGACTTTTACGGTCTAGATGACATTAAGACTGAGTCGGAAACTGTGATAAACGGTTTCGCAGATGTTTACTCAAAGTGGGTAAACGATTTTGGTGTTGACGGATTCAGAATTGACACAGCGAAACATGTCGATAACCAATTCTTCCTGAAGTGGTGGCCAAAAATGGTCGATCAGACTAACCAGAGCATGACTTCAAAAAATCAAAAGTTGTTTGCCTTCGGAGAGTTCTATGACTCCAATATCTACACTCAGGCAAACTACATGAGAAAGTATGGGCTTCCCTCCGCTTTGGACTTCAGCTTCCAGAACAAAGCCTTGTCTTTCGCTTCTGGCGGTGGGGCCAACAACTTAGGAGAAGTTTTCCTGAATGACAATCTCTTTATCACGAAAGAGAAAAGCCCATATGATTTGGTCACCTTCCTAGGTAACCACGACATGGGAAGAGTTGGCTATTTGCTCAATCAACCAAGTGCTACGAGATCCCAATCGGTACTGCTAGCCCACGATGTGATGTTCCTGACCCGAGGTATCCCAAGTGTCTACTACGGCGACGAAGTCGGAATGATTGGCACCGGTGGTGACAAATCAGCACGTCAAGACATGTTCCCAACGCAGGTGAGTTGGTGGCGAAGTGAAGACAGAGTATTCGGAAGCTCAATCGGAACAGGTTCCTCGCTTACCGCAACCACTCCGTTGACCACTCGAATTACTGCATTGAATGCGCTCAGGAAGTCCCATCCTGCACTAGCTACCGGATCGCAAACCGTAAGATCAACTGATGGCAACTTACTTGTGCTTAGTAGATTCGATCCTGTAACTCGAACCGAGTACCTAGTCGGTTTCAACAGCTCTACGGCAGCTAAATCAGTAACCGTTTCTACCGCTACCCCGAGTTCGAGTTGGCAGGCGCTACTTACCGGCAGTAACATCACAAGTTCGGTCTCTGGAGAAGTTACCCTAAATATTCCTGCCCGCGGCACAGTCGTCTTCAAGGCGCAGAGTCCGTTACCTCTGGCCAATGAGATTAGGCAGGTTAGTCTTGGTGCGGCTCTAGATAAAGCCAGCAAGTCTGTCAGCCTCACAGCAGGTGTTTCTGGCTTGGATCTTGGAACAGTCAGCTTTGCCGTGAAGCAGAACAGTGGGCCTTGGACGGTTATCGGTAGTGATGACTCGAGAAACTTCGGCATGACCTGGGATTACCAAAGCCTTACTGGAGCAGGTCCCAGCTCTGGCACCAAGCTCAGTTTTATTGCAATTTACAAGAGCACCTCTGGCAAAGTATCTATTTCACCAGTCAAACAAATCACCACCGACTAGCACTTAGGCGATAATTGGCTGGTGGCCAATAATCAGGACTTTGAAAAACGTAAATTAGTCCTACCTGTTTTTCTGCCTTCATTTCTTTTCTCCACCGCAGAATTTGGAATAATCCCTAGCGTCCCTGCCACCGCCATACTTCTGGGAGCCAATTTGCCAACTGCCGGTTTGATTACCGGGTTGATGATGATTGGAAGACTAGTTGCCGATCTACCAGCGGCAAAATTAGTTGATCGACTCGGTGAACAGCGAGCAATGGTAGTTGCAAGTTTGAGTGCGGCCTTAGGAATTCTGGCTAGCCTCTTTGCAATTAACCTATTCATGCTCGGTCTCGGTGTTTTCTTAGTCGGTGCTGCCGCGGCAGTTTTTGGTTTGGCTCGATTAGCTTGGATGACCGAACACGTTCCGATTGAAGTCAGGGCGAGGGCCCTTTCTATCCTTGGTGGAATGTTCCGAGCCGGATCTTTCGCTGGACCTGCAATTGGAGCTGCAATCATCTTGCATTTCTCCGTCCAGGCTGTTTATTACCTGCCTCTTGTGCTGTGTGGTTTGGCAGCACTTATTCTCATGTTTAGTAAGTCTGAGCCTGATCTAATCAAGTCTGCGACTTCCTTCAAAGAGACTTTTGCCGTAGCCAAGCGTGAGGGTAAAAAATTGGCTACCTTGGGCGTTGCATCCTCAATACTTTCAGCCCTGCGTGGAACAAGGATGGTTGGACTTCCACTTTTAGCAGTTGCCTTGCAAATTCCAGCCGAACAAGCATCGCTTTTTATTAGCTTTGCCGGAGCTTTAGATTTCGCCATGTTTTATCTCAGTGGTCAAATCATGGACAGATTTGGTCGAGCCTTTGCAGCAGTTCCAACATTGGTCGGGTTGGGAATCACCCACTTCATGGTAGGGATCGCAGTCGATGGCAATACCTTCCTGCTGCTAGCACTTTTAATGTCTGTGGCAAATGGACTTGGTAGCGGAGTAATCATGGTGCTCGGAGCAGACCTTGCGCCAAAAGATAAGCGCAACGAATTCTTGGCTTCATATCGACTTCTGGTTGATTTTGGTGATGCTGCAGCTCCACCGATTCTTTCGGCCCTGATCGTCCCATTTGGGCTGGCTTGGGCCATGGCCAGCTTCGGCTTCCTAGGGCTTGCTGGGGCTGGATTAATGCTGAAATATATCCCAATTTATGCTGTGAAACCCAAGCGGGATAGATAACTGTAAGCGTTTACCTATTTCCCTAAATAGACTTATTTCATTATGCAGAAACTAAAGCGCTCAATGGGAATCTTGGCCACACTTGTTATTTTTGGCCTCACTTTTACTTCGATTTCAGCCGGCAACGCCGACTCGCAGGCACCAAGTTATGACTTGGTAGTTCATGCCCCTGGCGCACTTCCTAAGTCCGCGAAGGTCTCAATTGCGCTGGCAAGCGATCCAAACACCGTTGTTGCAAACTCAAGAGCAGTTGCTAAAGACAACTATGGCTGGTTTGGGGTTGTAACAGTCCCAGCTAATGC
>CAYUBJ010000010.1:0-2525 GCA_964443065.1 uncultured Rhodoluna sp. | reverse complement strand
CGCAACATGCTTGCAGTAATTACAGTTCCGACCGACCTGACAAAAGTAACCATAAAGTTGCTACTCAAAGTTGGAACTAGTTATATCCAAACCAGTTTGAACATCGAAGCTGACATTTCGCAGAATTCCGAAATATATCTAAGTGATAACTACGAGGGAATAAGAACAGGCAAAGCTCACGCTGAAAACAAAGCGATTATTCACTACCGTAGAGCGGACAGAAACTACACCGGCTGGACACTTAATGCTCTCTTTGATGCAAACTTCGGTGGAGCAGTCAAACCAAATACTTGGGCCAAGTCACAGCTTCCAGATTCCAAAACTCCAGATAGTTGGGGCATAACTTTCACAGTTCCAATTACCTCAGATACCAAGTTGTTCCCATTCGTAATTCACAAGGGCAACCTTGCCGATCCAGTAGACAGAGACCAAGTTCTTGATGTTCTGGCCACCGGTGGCGAAATTTGGATCGAGTCAGGTCGGATCGACAGTGCAGGAAAAATTCTAGTCACAGCGCCGGTGGCACCGACCGACCCAGACCAGGTTCAGCCGACTCTGACAGAAGCAGCCTCGTTGGTCGGTTCGACTGCAAGGTCATCGCTAGCTAATGACAGCATCTACTTTGTAATGTTTGACCGCTATAAGAATGGCGACTCGACCAATGACCGCGGTGGGCTGGTTGGTGATGTGAATCAGACTGGATACCTACCGACTGACATCGCATACTCGCACGGAGGTGACCTAAAAGGTCTTGCCGACGGCTGTGACAAAAACGATGGCTCTGGGGATGGAATACCAAGAATTAAGCGGATGGGCTTTGGCGCCGTTTGGATTAGCCCACCATTTGTTCAAAACTTTGTACAAAGTGGAAGCAGTGCTTACCACGGCTACTTCGCAACAGACTTTACGAAAGTTGACCCGCGCTGGGGAACTATTGAAGACTTCAAGACGGTATCCTCTTGCGCTCACAGGCTAGGCATGAAGGTGATCCTGGACATCATCGTTAACCACACCGGAGACATCATTCAGTATGCCAACTCAAGAAACTTCAATGGTCAGGTAAACGAGTCGGCATACATCCCAGCTGGAATGGAGCACATCAAGGCTCCGGAATTCTTAAATAACATCAACAACTACCACAACATGGGGCCAATTAGGAGTTGGAGCAACAAGCTCGAATATCAAAAAGGTGACTTTGGTGGTCTTGACGATCTAAAGACAGACAATCCGGAAGTAATTGAGGGTTGGGCAGATCTTTATGCTATGTGGGTCAACGATTACGGTGTTGACGGTTTCCGCATCGATACCGCTAAACACGTTGATGATGAATTCTTCAATAAGTGGTGGAAACTGATGGAAGAGAAAACCCAAGCCACTATGGATGCAAGAGGGCAAAAGCTATTTGCATTTGGTGAGTACTACGACGGCTCGATCTCAACTCTCTCCTCCTACATTCACAAGCAGGGATTGCCCTCAGTGCTTGACTTTGCCTTCCAACCAGCAGCCGTAAGTTTTGCTCAAGGTGCGCCAGCGGAAGGACTAGCTGATGTTTTCCGACAGGACAACAGCTACATCACCAACACGAAGAGCGCCTACGACCTGGTTAACTTCTTGGGTAACCACGACATGGGAAGAGCAGCTTATCTTCTGCGCGGCGGGCTAAACATGTCGGATCTGCGCAAAGCAGACCTGCTTGCCCACGATGTCATGTTCCTAACCCGAGGTATCCCGAAGGTTTACTACGGTGACGAAGTAGGAATGATTGGCTCAGGTGGCGACAAAGCCTCACGCCAAGACATGTTCTCAACCATGGTAAAGCTGTGGAAGGAAGAGGACCGTGTTTGGGGAGACCCAATCGGAATTAGAAGTTCGCTTAACCTGGTTACTCCATTGACCACGAGAATCACTCAGTTAAACAAACTTCGCGAAGACCATCCTGCTCTAGCCAGCGGGCCGCAGATTATTCGTCTAGCGTCAGGCAACGTAATGGTGACCAGCAAAATTGATACCGCCAATCGGATTGAATACATTGTTGCCTTCAACAGCTCAAAGAAAGCTCGCACGGTTACTGCACAAATTGCTACACCTTCTTCAAGCTTTAGCACTCTGCTGGGCCAAAGCAGCAAGGTTTCTAGCACGGCAGATGGAAAGATTACGATCACAGTTCCTGCCTACTCAACTCTCGTTCTGAAGGCGTCCAAGTCCTATCCTCAGGTAACCACATCGCCTAAGGTCTACCTAAACGCCAGCGGATCAAGCATGGGTGAGACCATTAGCATGACCAGCGCTGTCCGCGGTTATGACCCTGGTTCAGTAACCTGGGTAGCCAAGGTAAACGACGGAGCTTGGGAGAGAATTGGAACGGATGACGCCTCCGAATACGGCATGACTTGGTATTACAACCAGAACCGTGAAGTGAAGATACAGCCAACCGATCAGGTCTACATCGTTGCAATCTATAAAAACAGCTCCGGTGGTATTTCAATATCGAAGTCAGTTAAGGTAAAGCTCCAGTAATTACCTTG
>CAYUBJ010000009.1:0-43460 GCA_964443065.1 uncultured Rhodoluna sp. | reverse complement strand
CTGCTCTACGGGCCTATAGCTCAGGTGGTTAGAGCGCTTCACTGATAATGAAGAGGTCGGAGGTTCAAGTCCTCCTAGGCCCACCAGGAAGCACTCTCACCGAGATGGCTTCCGAACGGGGACTTAGCTCAGTTGGTAGAGCACCTGCTTTGCAAGCAGGGGGTCAGGGGTTCGACCCCCCTAGTCTCCACAAAGATTAGGAGCCAGTCAGAAATGACTGGCTCCTTTTCTCTTAGTGGTACTCTTTGGTTGAAAGGGGGAGTGTATGAAAAAATTCTTTTCAATCACTTTGTTATTAATTCTTATTGGCACAGTTGCCGGTTGTTCTGCTGGCACTCCAAGTGCTAAAACAACTCCAACGGCTTCTCCAACCCAACCGGCACAAGAAGAATTTGATCCGGTTGCGGCCATGGAGCGGGGTAAAGCAAAACTTATTCAAAACGACCTAGATGCCGAGTTTCTAGAATTTGCTTTCTCTAGCTGCGAGAAAGCGCTTGAGGATGGTTTTGTAATTGAAGACGCAGACAGCACTTCTTATTTTGTTCCTGATCCTGATTCAATCTTTTCTATATTCAAAATGAAAGAAGTGTCGGTCACTAATGGTGAGGTTGGCGCACCCCGCTACAACAACTACTACCCAGCCTTGTTTGATCCATGCGAGATGCTTGTCAATGCTGACTTGGTAAAACCAGGCGATGAAAATTACGCTATCTTGGAACACAGTCTCGAGAAAAGCGCCGACGGTGATTACAAATGGGGCCAGCATCACGGCGGCGCAAATCTAGATGTTCTAACATATTCGGTCGGTGGAGACAGGTTGATTTCAGGTTATGCTGCTGAAACTTGGTCTAGTCGAGTTAGCTACGGACCGCTAACCGAGACCGAACTGGGATATTTCAAATAGCATTAGAAGGTGAATATTCCAACGAGTTTAAAAACTTTTATCTGGTTTCCTGGAAACATGGATGAAGCCTTGGAATTCTATGCGGAGACTTTTTCTGAATTTAAGATCCATTCCGAAAATCGACCTGATCCTGAAAAGCCGAGATTCACAGCAGACTTTAGTATCTACGGCCATGAGTTTATAGGGATGAACTGGCCTGGTGGCGATGCTTTCAGTAACGCTATCTCCCTCTCCCTAAACGTCGATGGTCAAGCAGAAGTAGACAGGCTATGGGACGCCATTACCGCTAAGGGTAAAGCTGGCCGGTGTGGTTGGTGCGAGGACGAGTTTGGTATCACCTGGCAGGTTAGTCCGATTCAAATGCGGGAGCATCTGGAGAATCCAGATAGAGAAAAGGCTAAATACGCCAATGATGCCTTGATGAAGATGAGCAAGATCATCATCGCAGACCTCTATGAAAAATAATTGTTTACTAATACTTATTTGGAAGTAGCCTAAGCACATGAAGAAAATTCTTATGGGGTTAGCTCTTGTAGCTTTGTTATCCGGCTGTTCGGCTCAAGCGAATAAACCAAGTCCTTCGCCAACTGAAACAAAGACTCAGGCCCAGATTGAGAAAGAGTTCCTTCAGATTGCCGATGATTCCTGTGCTAAGGCTCAGAGTGAAAACATCATCGAAGAGGTTGCTGACGGATCAAGGATCATCTCTTTGGCTAGGGCGAACGCCTACAAGGATTACAGCGCTGTTTACATCGATGCCGATGGTAAGACGCAGGTTATTTATGAGATGGAGCTAAGTGTTTGTGGGCCCGGCTATCTGATTTCAATGATGGAAGAAGCCGGCCAAGGAAACACCGGAGACTACAAACACAGCATCAAGCTAAATGATGATGGAACATACACCTGGAGTCAAAGGGTTTGGGGCGAAGAAAGCGTCATGCAGGATACTGTTTTCACTGTTGAAAATGGAATCATCACATCGGCTGATGGTGATGTTTACGACTACACGTTTAAGTACGGGCCAATATCTGATGCTGACATGGCTATTTTTATGGAAGCCATCGATGCAGAACTCGAAAGGCTGAATCAGTAGTTCTAGACTGCTTCGTTATTTCTGAAGTTGATGTAGAGCTGGCGAATTACCAGTGCAGCGACCGCAACCACTATGCCGCACACCACAATTGCGCCTCTGATACCAAATGCTGCAGCCATAAAGCCAACAAGCGGGGAACCCAGCGGGGTGCCACCCATAAAGATCATCAGATAAATACCCATCACTCGGCCACGCAGGTTACTGTCGGTGTTGCTCTGAACATAGGTGTTGGCCGAGATCAGAGTTAGTAAAACTGTCGCTCCGAGTAGTGGCAGTGCGGCTCCGTATGTCCAAGCATTAGGTAGGAAGGCAGAACCTACAATCAAAACCCCAAACAGAAACGCACCGCGAAGGATGTTTCTTATGGTTCGGTGTTTTTCTAAGCGAGCAGCAATCAAAGCGCCGCTGAGCGAGCCAACCGCAAGAATTGTGCCCAGGGTACCAAATTCTCTGGGGCCAAGGCCGAATTCTTTTGTCGACATCAATGCGATAAAAATCTGAAAATTAAGACCAAAAGTTGTGGTGAAGAAAACCACCAGCATAACTAGGACTAGGTCTTTTCTGGAAAGAACATATTTGAAAGCCTCGCGGAGCTTATTGTCCTTGTTCGGTTTAACTGTGATGTGAAGATCTTTGTCGCGAATAAACAGCAGGGTGCCAACCATAACTAGATAGCTTGCTGTGTTGATGATGAACGAAGGTCCTGTGCCATAGGCAGCGATTAGGAAACCGCTGAGCGCTGGGCCGATTAGTCTTCCAGCATTGAAGTTAGCCGAGTTAAGGCTCACCGCATTAGCTAAATCGTCTTTACCGACAAGTTCACTGGTGAAGCTAATTCGAATCGGTGAATCAACTGCCGAGAAAACACCGACAATAAATGCCAGCAGGAACACGTGCCAAAGCGCAACAGATTCTGTAATGACAAGTAGACCCAAAAGCAGGGAAGCTAGTCCGGCACCTGCGTTGGTGATAAATAGAAGTTTTCTCTTGCTAAAGCGATCTGCAAGCAGCCCACCATAAAGACTAAGAATCATGGACGGGAAAAACTGAACGGCTGTCACCAAACCAAGCATTGCGGCATCATTATTAGTTAGTTCTAGTACTAGCCAGTCTTGGGCTACACGTTGAGCCCAGGTTCCGATATTGGATAAGGCGTTGGCTGGATACAGCACTCTGAAATTACGGTGATTGAATGATCTCAGAGATTGACTTTTTGCCACTAGACAAATCTACAACCCGCTATTGGTGTATTTTTAGGTTCATGAAGATTCGTCAAATAGCTATTGGTTGTAAAGACTTTGAAAGAGCCCAGGATTTCTACACTCGCTTACTGGGCATGGAACCTACAGCAGTATTCAATCCACCTGGCTTCTGTTTCTTTGACCTAGGTGGAACCAGATTATTGGTCGAAGTCGGTGGACCCTCATCACTTATTTACCTTGAGGTAGCAGATGTTAGACAAACAGTTGCCGATCTACGCGAACGGGGCTTCACCATCAGCAGTGAGCCACACATAGTTTTTCCAGATCCCAATGGCATCTTTGACACCCCGGGTAATGAATGGCTTGCCTTTGTTGAAGACTCCGAGGGTAATCAGGTGGGTCTAATGAGCAGGGAAGTTATCTAAGTTCAGGGCTTTGCGGCATTTCCCGCATTTTTCTAAGTGGTGAAAACAGCACAAAGCTTGCGGACAAGAGCGCTCCTACCGCACCAACCATAATTGTTGGAATAACTCCAATAGTTGTTCCTAGAACTCCTGAAATCAACGCACCTATTGGCATGCAACCCCAAACCATAAACCTAATTGACGCGTTCATCCGCCCAAGCAGGTGTTCTGGACAAAGACGTTGCCTAGCGGTCACCTGGGTGATGTTATAGGTAAGCACTAAGAAAGCGGTTAGGAAGCTGTTTGCTACCAGTGGCACTAGCGCAACTTCTCTGGCAATAACCCAAGACAGGGGAACTAATAGTTGAACCAGCCCCAGGCCGATTGCAGAAATCACTACCAGCGGACCCTCACCAAAAACCTTGATTAGTTTTGGAGTGCTGGCTGCGCCGAGAAGCCCACCAATAGATCCAAGCATCATCATGATGCCAAAGGCAGCGGTATCAAAGCCTAAGTACTGCTCTCTAAAGAAGTAGATAGTGAACAGGGTTCCACTGATAGTGGTGAATAGGTTACTTGTTGAGGTGGTGAAAGAGATTGCCCTAATTAACTTTTGATTCCAAACAAAGGAAAGACCCTCGGCTATCTCCTTCTGGATAGGTCGCCGATCAGATTTGGCCTTGGGCTGCTCTCGGTCTTTGATTAGCATCAGTGAGACGGCAGAAACCAAGAAACTAATTGCATCAAAGATTAGTAGCACTGGGGCCTTAACTATTTTTAGTAAAGCACCGACTAGCCCAGGGCTCGCTATTCCCGAAAACTGTGATGTTACTTCCATTCGCGAGTTACCGATACCGATGTATTCGCGGGGAAGAAGAATGGGAATATAACTCTGGTAAGAAACATCGAAGAACACCGAGGCTATCGACATCACTGCACCGATAACAATCAGCTGGTAAACGTTTAGTAGTTCAAGATACCAAAGGATCGGAATTAGACCGATTGCCATCATGCGAATTAGATCAGCCGCAATCATAACTTTGCGTTTAATCCAACGGTCGACTAGTGCTCCAGCCAGAAGACCAAATACCAGGAAGGCAGATGTCTCTGCCGCATTTAGGAAACCCATTTGTAACTCAGTTGCGTTGAGCAGTGTCACTGCAATAACCGGCATCGCGATACCGCTGACCTGAGAACCAACAGCACTAATGGTTTGACCAATCCAGAGTGGGAGGAAACCTGGTTGTTTAGTTACTCTTAACTTTTCTGACACAGTTAAAAATAACACCGCAATCAATAGGGACTGCGGTTGTTATTGGTTTGCTATAAAACTATTTGGTCATTGGTTTCTTAGCTAGCAGGATTGCTGCACCGCCTAGAAGCCCGAAGAACAAACCTAGGAAGGTAAGTGTTCCATCTTCGGTTGAACCTGCAGCGTTCAAGGTGTATGCCTTCTCCAGGATGGCATTGTCATCATAAACAACGCCGTCAAAATTGTTTACGCCACCATCAACCGGGGTTCCAGTTGTTGCCATCCAGTCAGCACAGACGAAGCTTTCAGTGCCATCGTCGTTAGTTACTGTTGAGCAGTTCTCATCGATTGGCTGAGGAGTTTCGTCAGCGACGAAGCCTCTTGCGCAGACATCAGTGCCGTCCTCGGTTGTCCAACATCCATCAACTGGATCAACCGGTGGTGTGTCAGTCACCTCGCTGTAAGCAACTAGATCGTTTACACAGAAGTAGCCACCGTCTTCGGTGTATTCAATGTGCTCATTCTCAGCGCAAACTGGCTTTGGAAGGACACCGATGTCCTCAGCCATGGCAGCGGTGCTACCTAAAAATAGTCCACCTGCAACTAGGGCTAGAACTGCGAAACTCTTTGCCTTCACGAATGCCTCCTTAGGCTTTGTTCTTACTTTGTTTATGTAAAAACAAACTGATTTATGACAAGTTACTTTTAGCCTACTTGGATTTTCTAATCCCGCTAGGCTGGATAAACATCTGTTAGAAATCGGTGATTTTTGTGTCTGAGGCACGCCTTTTGTGGTCTGAAGAGTTTGATCAACCTGCAGGATCTGCCCCTAACCCAGATACTTGGGCCAGGGACCTAGGGGACGGTTCCAGCTACGGAATCCCAGGCTGGGGTAATAACGAGCTGCAGGTATACACCGGGGCCAACGCATTTGTTAATGAAAACGGGCAGCTTGAAATAGAAGCTAAGCGCATTACTGATCAAAGTGCAGGAGATGCGTATTACGGCCCGGTTCAGTGGACGAGCGCTCGACTGGTAACTAAGAACAAGCTGTATTTTCAGTATGGTCGCATCGCGATTAGGGCGAAGGTTCCTTCCGGCAAGGGGCTTTGGCCAGCATTTTGGATGCTGGGCGAGCAGATGGATAGCCAGGGTTGGCCCTTGGCTGGTGAAATCGACATCATGGAGTGGGTTGGTAAGGCCCCCTTGGAGGCCCTAGGCACACTTCACGGCCCAGGTTATTTTGGGGATCATGGCTGTGGCGGTAAGGCGGTAAGTGAGATTCCGCTTTCTGATGACTGGCACGAGTTCAGTATTTGCTGGAAGCCGGGAGAGATCTCTTGGCAGCTGGACGGTAATACATACTTCACCGCAAAGCCCGAAAACGTTTCCCCCAACCAGTGGGTTTATGATCAACCATTCTCCTTGCTGTTGAATTTGGCAGTTGGTGGAAATTTGGGCGGACCACTGGATCCGGATTTGCCGGATTCTAATAAGTTGCTTGTGGACTACATCCGGGTCTATGAATTCGAGGGATTTGGGCAAATAATCCCATCCTAGGAAATTCCTAGGAGGGTGTGGATAAAGTTGCTGTTCCCAATAAAGGGTTTTAGATTAGTAGTGGATGCAAGTGCATGGGGCTGTAAAAAGTCAGGTAAATAAGAAAAATGGTACAAAAACAGAGTGCGGAACATATCGAGTCTGCATGGAACTGGTTTGTCACAAAGTATGAAGCAAGAGGCTATAAGTCTCTAAATCAATTTGCGAACGCTACAGGGATGCAGAAATCTAGCCTAAGTCGCTACTTTCACTTGGAAAGAGAGATCCCTTCAGGCACCATAGGCAAGCTTTGCCAGGAGTTGAAAGTTTCTCCAGAAGAGTTACTTAAAGCTGTTGGTGCGTTGGGTTGGCCGGCTAAGCCTAAGCGCAATCGCGGATAATAAGAGTTCTTCCGTCTTCGACAAATTCACGGCAGTGGTCGGGATTAGCCCACAAGCTAATAATCCGACTGAGTATCTCTGGATGCAGAATGTCCCGGAGATGTTCGGCTAGAGTCTCTGACTCTAGTCCCATCTGGACGTTGAGCTTAAGCGCACCAGGCTGAGGTATCTCTAGGCTTGTGGCCGTATCGCCGCGCTTAGCATGTATCTCGATCTTCATTCTTCCCCCAAACGGTCTAAGGGTCTAAATATCCCCACGTGGGAACATCTCCATCATATTAGAGACCACCCCTGACATTAAGTATTACAAGCGCCGACAAATCGAACATGCGAGAATGATTACATGACTACAACAACCCACATAGCCACCCTTCACACCAACCACGGAGACATCAAAGTAGAGCTCTACGGCCTGCATGCCCCTGAAACAGTGGCAAACTTTGTTGGACTAGCCGATGGCTCTAAATCCTGGGTTCACCCCAGAACCAAGGCTCCTAATGAGGGTAAGCCGCTTTACCAAGGTGTTATCTTCCACAGGATCATTCCTGGCTTCATGATTCAAGGCGGGGATCCAGAAGGAACTGGAATGGGTGGCCCCGGTTACAACTTCAAAGATGAAATCAGCGAACTTAACTTCAACGAGCCATACAAGTTGGCGATGGCAAACGCAGGACCTGGCACGAACGGCTCACAGTTTTTTATCACCGTCGCTCCCACTGATTGGCTTTACGGTAGACACACTGTCTTTGGTGAAGTTGTCGATGCCGACTCAAGGGCAGTCGTAGACAAGATTGCTAGCGTCCCAACAGGACAAATGGACCGTCCATTGGAAGCTGTAACCATAGAGTCAATCACCATCGAGGCAGTAGCGGCTTAATGGAATCCTGTTACAGACACCCCGGCATAGAAACCGGTGTGACCTGTCAGCGCTGCGATAGATACATTTGCCCTGAGTGTGCAACACCTGGGGCTGTTGGTTTTCTTTGTCCTGAAGATGCTTCGGACCGAGTGAAAATTCATCGCCCAGCATTTCAGCAATCATTGGTATCACGAGCTCCGGTTACCCTAACGCTCATCGGCATCAACACGATTGTTTACCTGCTCATGATCGCAGGTATGCCGATTTATGAAATGTTTGCTTTTATGAGAATCGGCCAAGGGGTTGAATACGGTTCAATCTGGAGAGCATTCACCTCGGGATTTGTTCACTCACAGTCGTCTTGGACACACATCTTATTCAACATGTATACGCTGTATGTTCTAGGTACCTTGCTTGAACCAATGCTTGGCAAATTTAAGTTCATACTTCTCTACTGCATTTGTTTATTGGCTGGAAGTTTTACCTTCTACATTTTCGGTGAGTTTACGGCATCTGTGGTCGGCGCTAGCGGAGCTATCTTTGGTTTGATGGGTGCTTACCTAATTTATTTGAGGTCACTAAGACTCGATACTTCGCAGATGGTAATCATCTTGCTGATCAATATTGGAATTAGCTTCCTACCCGGAATAGCTTGGCAAGCTCACCTAGGTGGATTTGTCTTTGGTGTTTTGGTTGCACTTGCCTACACAACTTTCAAAGATAAAAAACAACAGACATCTTTAGTTGTTTCTTTGGCGTTGATTGTTGGTCTGCTCGGAGCAATGTGGAGCTTTGGTCAGCAAATAATGCCGATTATTACTAATCTCTAATTACTTCCAGCGGGTTAGCATAAAGAACCCAACCATCATTAGGCCAAAGCCAACAATGATGTTGCTTGCACCGATATCAAACGGGGTTCCTGCACCTAGTGGGAAAAGTGTCTGGCTGATGTAGTAAACCATGATCCAGATAAGACCAGCGATCATCAGACCTACCGCTACTGGCACAAACCAAACAGGGTTACCGCTCTTTGCCTTCTGAGCTTTGACTGAGTCAGGAACAGCAGGCTTCTTTGGGCGCTTAGGCAGCTTGAATGATTTCTTCTCGGTTTCAGACATGTTCCAATTCTACCCAAAGCGGTTAGGCTTAGAAACCTGATGGTCAAGATTCTGGTCCTAGATAACTACGATTCCTTCGTATACACGTTAAACGGCTACCTGCGTCAGTTGGGGGCCGAGACCGAAGTCCTTAGAAACGACGTGGTTAGTGAAGCTGAACTTCCGCAACTATTGGCCAACTACGATGCTGTCTTGATCTCGCCCGGCCCTGGCACCCCAGCCCAGGCTGGATTGAGTATCCCAACTGTAAAGCTTGCCCTAGAAAGCCAGATGCCAATTTTTGGGGTCTGCTTAGGCCACCAAGCAATAGCTGAAGCCATGGGGGCAACCGTTACCAGCGCTGAAGAGCTCATGCACGGCAAGACCAGTGAAGTCTTCCACGATGGCAGCTTGGTTTATGTAAATGTCCCACAACCATTTACCGCAACCAGGTATCACTCACTTGCTGTTGTTGCCGACACCGTTCCTGATGATCTGGTTATTACAAGTAAAACTAAAGGTGGCGTCATCATGGGATTACAACACAAGAGCTTGCCTATCTATGGTGTTCAGTTCCACCCAGAGTCTGTGTTAACTCAAGGCGGTTACCTAATGCTAGGTAACTGGCTTGAATCAATTGGTTTATCAGGAGCAGCTGAAAAAGCTAAGACGCTTAATCCGCTAGTCAACCTCTAACTAATTCACACACTGCAAAGTCAAGTAGATGGTTTGCTTTTGCGGTTGAACACCGGCAGGTATTGATTGTGAAATTACTGTTGTCCCGGGACTACCGGAGCACGATGGGTCGACCTGAGTTTCAACCGTATAACCTACAGCGACTGCAGTTAGTTGAGTAATCGCATCAACCTTGTCCAGGTTTACAACATTCGGAACAATCACCATACCTGTTGAGATAACTAGATTCACAGTTGAACCTGCAGGGATGCTGGTGTTCGCCGCTGGGTCCGAAGAAATTACCAGGTTCTGAGCAACAGTTGCAGAGTCTGCCTGAGTTATTGTTCCGAGGAAGAGCTTTGCCTCGGTTATCTTTAGCGTTGCTTCCTGTTCGGTAAGACCGCTTAGATCCGGCATCAGGATTTGTTCTTTACCGGCAGAGACATAAACGGTGATTGTTGTCTTCATGCCAACCTGCTGACCAGCTGGTGGATCTGTTGAGATTACTATTCCCAGCGGAATGTTATCGCTACGTTGAAGTTGTTTATCAACTAAAAGTTTTTGGTTGGTAAGGGTGGTGTATGCCTCTTCATAGGTTTTACCAACTACATCGGCAACGCTAATCTTGCCACCGCCACCGCCACCCCAGTTCAATAGCGCTCCGCCACCTAAGAGTAACCAGATTGCGATACCAACAACCAGAACAGCAGAACCAGAGCCAATGCCCCAGAACAAACCGGTCGAGGGCTTGTCGCCACGGAGTTTCCGTTTTCTAGCAGCCCTGGTGATCACCTGGGTCTTACCAGTTTCAAAACCTAACTGGCTAAGAAGCTCTGTGTCCTCGTCCTCGTCAGGAGCGGAGAGCACTGTTGTCTCAGGGTTGATTGCCTCAGCAGTTTCTTCACGAACTTCAGCGAGTAGTTCAGCAAACGGGTCTTGTTCTGGCATCTTCACAGTCGGTGCTGGATCACTTATTTGAATTGGATCCATCGGTGCCGTTGGTGGCTGAGCATCATCCTGGAAGCTAGGGGTTGAAATACCCGATGCTGCTCTAGCAAGAGCAGCGCGGAAGTCACCAGCCGATTGGAATCTCGCAGCACGGTCTTTGGCTAGAGACTTCAGCACAACTGAATCTAACGCCAGAGAAACCGAAGGGTTAATCATCGAAGGTGGAATCGGGCTTTCGCTGACATGCTGGTAAGCGACCGAAACCGCGGTATCACCGGTGAATGGTGGCTTGCCGGTGAGCATCTCGTATAACAAGACACCTGTTGAGTAGAGGTCGGTTCGTAGATCGACTGTTTCACCGCGGGCTTGCTCTGGTGAGAAATATTGTGCGGTACCAACAATTCCGTTGGTGTGAGCCAAAGTTGCTGAGGAGTCGCTAACGGCTCGGGCAATACCAAAATCCATCACCTTAACTGCATTGGATTCGGTAATCATCACGTTCGCTGGCTTTATGTCGCGATGGATGACTCCTGCTGCGTGTGAAAACTCAAGTGCGGTGAGCACACCGGTGGCATATGCAATTGCTTCCTGTTGGGTTAGTTTTCGGGTACGTAAGATATCCCTCAGCACTTCACCGCGAACAAGTTCCATAACAATGTATGGACGGTGACGCTCGACTCCTCGTTCGTCAGTGGTAACTTCATCACCGGCATCATAAACACGAACAATCGTTGGGTGAGCCATTCGTGCGGAAGCCTGTGCTTCTTGGCGGAATCTAATTTCGAAACTGGAATCTGCAGCTAAATCTGCTTTAAGTAACTTGATAGCAACGGTTCTGCCGAGCCTGGTATCGATACCGGAATAAACCTCGGCCATGCCGCCGCGACCAATAAGAGCACCTAGCTCATATCTTCCGGCGATCATGCGGGTTCCGTCGTTCACCAGGACTCCATTCGAATTGCTCTAACTAAGTCAGTTTATCTTTATTGGTTGGGCAAGGTGTTTTCGTCAAATACCTGCTGGTAGTAGTAAACCTGAACCGTTGTTCCGATTGGCAAACTACCCAGCGGGGAGATGTCGTAAACCTGAGAAATTCTTGGGTCATCAGCAGGCAGCGATGTTCCCGCAATCGGTTCAACCTCTAGGCCAATGTCGGTCAGCATTGGAACCACCAGTGATACATCTTGACCTTGGTAATTACTCAACAGCACAGTAACTGTTTCAACTGTTTCAGTAGGTGTCGGTGTCGGGCTAGGTGTTTCAGTCTGGCTGTTGCTTGGTGTGGGGCTAGGGCTTATCTGCGGTTTTGGTGCATTGAGGCCTGCCCAGAAGACAACGCCGATGGTGGCCAAAAGAATCACAATCAATACTGCCCATGGCCAAATTGCCGGGGGCTTTCCAGTTGGTTTGGTGTCGGTATCAATCAGTGTTGTTTCATCGCTGACACCGCCGTCAACTGGTGGAGAGATTCTAATTGGTGTGACATTCTCTGCCATTAGCGCTTCTGCTCTGGCAGCTAGTTCGAGTGCGGTCCTTGGTCTTTGATCTGGTTTTTTCGCCATGCAGTCAAGCACAAGGCGAACCAATCTCGGATCAAGACCTTCAGGTAATGGTGGTGGGGTTTCGTTGATTTGTGCCATGGCGATTGCCATCTGGTTTTCACCTTTGAAAGGTCTTCTACCGGAGAGGGCCTCGTAGGCAACGATTCCAAGTGAGTAGATATCTCCAGAAGCGCTAGCTGGCTTTCCAGTTGCCTGCTCTGGTGCAAGGTATTGAACAGTTCCCATGACTTGCCCAGTTTGGGTTAGCGATGCTTGGTTAGCAACTCTAGCAATACCGAAATCAGTAATCTTCACACTGCCATCGGGGGTTATCAGTAGGTTTCCTGGTTTGATATCGCGGTGCACTAAACCTTCACGATGAGCCGCATCAAGCGCTAGTGCAGTTTGAGCAATTATTGAAATCACCTGTTGTTCTGGAAGAGTTTTTTCTCTTTCAAGAATTGATGAGAGTGATTCCCCTGGCACTAACTCCATAACCAGGTAAGCACTTCCCTCATCTTCACCGTAGTCATAGACATTTGCGATTCCGTCGTTATTGATCATCGCCGCATGTTTTGCTTCGGTGCGGAATCGCTCCAAGAAATCAGGATCACCCAAATACTGTTGCTTGAGAATTTTTATAGCCACTTGGCGCAGAATAATTTCATCCTGAGCTTGCCAGACCTCACCCATACCGCCGGTAGCAATACGTTTAACCAGTCGGTAGCGGCCACCGTAAACTTTTCCTTCTTCGGGTTTCATTTGTCTAACACCGCCTGCATAACTTTCTTAGCTATCGGAGCGGCAAGGCTATTGCCTCGACCGGACTGACCTAGACCACCACCATCTTCGACGACAACTACAACTGCCACTTCTGGTTTATCAGCTGGTGCAAAACCTGTGAACCAGAGAGTGTATGGCTCACCAGCACCGTTTTCCGCTGTGCCGGTTTTGCCAGCAACTTTCACACCGGGTATTTGTGCATTAGAACTGACCCCGTTGGATACTGCCTGAACCATCATCTTGGTAAGAGCCTCTGCAGTGCTGGTGGTTATGCTTCTTCCTATTTCTTCCGGCTTACTTTGACTTAGCAGCGTCAAATTGGAAGTGAAGATCTGATCCACTAGATAGGGTTTCATTTCGACCCCCGCGTTGGCAATTGCTGAAGTTACCAGCAACATTTGTATTGGGCTGACCCGAACGTCAAACTGACCAAAGGAAGTAAGGGCCAACTGAGCGTCATCAAGGTTCTCTGGGTAGACGCTTGCTGTGGTCTTCAGCGGGATTGTGATGCTAGATCCGAAGCCAAACTTTTTAGCCTGTGCGGCAATCTTCTCCTGCCCAAGCAAAACGCCAAGCTGAGCAAATGGAATATTGCAGGAGAGCCTAAGCGCTGTGGCTATTGAAACAGTTCTAGCGCCACCACATCGGCCTTCACCCGAGTTAGTAATTTCAGTGTTGGTGTTTGGCAGGGTGTAGCTTCTTGGGTTAGGCAGTGTTGAGGCTGGAGTGTATTCACCGGACTCGAAGGCAGCAGCTGCGACAACCAGTTTGAATACCGAACCAGGTGCGTATAGAGCATCAACCGATCGGTTAACCAGCGGAGCATTTTTGTTAGTGATCAGTTTCTTATAGTTAGCTGCTGCATCAGAGACTATGTGGGTGGACAACAGGTTTGGATCAAAGCCTGGTTTTGAAACCATAGCGAGAATTTTTCCGGTGCTTGGTTCAATAGCTATTACTGAACCTTTCATCTTGCCCAGTGCATCCCAAGCAACCTGTTGAACATCTTCATCGATTGTTAATTCAACTGAGGCGCCGGTGACTGGGTTACCAGAGAACAACGCATTGATCTGCTCAAAGAATTGGGCGGAGTTATCGCCGCGGAGCGAACTGTCTAAGAAGTTTTCCAAACCGCTTCTACCCTGAAACAGCGAATAGTATCCGGTAATAGAACTGTATTTCTCCGAGTAATACTTTCGTAGGTAGTGGTAAGCGTCGAAAGTTTTTATTGATTCGACTATCGGCTTATTGTTAACCAGAATTGAACCGCGCTGAGTTTTATATCCGTCATATACGGCTCGTTGATTTCTTGAATCATTGTTCAGCGAATCCGCGTTTACAACCTGCATCGCACTTGCTGCAATAAACAAACTCAGGAACATCAGCAAAATGACATTAGCGATTCGTTTAATCTCGGGGGTCATTCACTCACCGTCCCGGCTTTAGGCATGGTGTCTGATAGACGAAGTAGTAATCCGATGATTATCCAGTTTGCTAAAAGTGAAGACCCTCCAGCAGTCAAAAGTGGTGTGGTAAGGCCGGTAAGCGGGACAACTCTAAGCACGCCACCGATAACAATAAACAACTGCAGAGCGATTACGAAGCCAAGGCCGATAGCCAGAAGCTTGCTGAAGTCATCGCTGTGAAGGTTCGCTATTCTCAGTGCTCTACTAACTAAAACCAAATAAAGAATCAATAAGGCGAAAAGCCCTACGAGCCCTAACTCCTCACCAATGGCTGAGACGATGAAGTCACTTTCTGCCAGTGGGACTATGTTTGGAAGCCCACCTCCTAAGCCGGTACCAAATAGACCTCCGTGAGCTAGGCCAAACATGGACTGGACTATCTGGTAGGAGCCACCGATGGCGTTGTAGTTGGCATCACTAAGTGGATCAAGCCAGCCACCAAGGCGTCCACCAACATAACTCATCAGCCTTGACGCCACTAGAGCGCCGGCAATAAACATGACCAGGCCAATAAATACGTAGAAGAATCTGCCGGTAGCAACATAGATCAGCACCAGGAATAGTCCGAAGTAAAGAAGCGATGTTCCGAGGTCTCTTTGCAGCACTAACACGGCGAGGCTACCGAGCCATATGAAAACAATCGGGCCTACCTCCCTAGCTGGAGGAATACGAATGCCGTATAGCTTTCTACCAACTACGGATAGGGCCTCACGCCTTGCTGTTAGATATCCAGCAAAGAACACACAGAGTGCAATCTTGGCTAGTTCTCCTGGCTGGAAACTGAGCGGACCTATCGACACCCAAAGAGTTGCTCCGCTAACGGTCTTTCCGATAATTGGCATGGATGGTAGTAGAAGTAGAACGATGCCAACAGCCATTGCGGTGTAGATGTATTTTCTAAGTGAAAGGTGAGTGCGCACTAAAAACACAACTGCCGCTGCAATAACTATTGCAACTACTGTCCAGATAACCTGACGTGAACCTATCGAGTTATCAACTGCGGTTAGTGGCTTTACTAAATCAAGGCGATAGATCATTGCGATGCCAAGACAGTTAAGTAAGAAACCTATTGGTAGCAGAATCGGATCTGCATCACTGGCTTTGAATCGGAGGACTAGGTGAAAAGCTACTGCAGCAATCACCGGTAAAGACCAAAAAAACCAACCGTCGGGACGCAGAATCAGTATCGTTGCTAATTGCACTTGGCTAAGTGCAAATGCATAGAGCCCGAAACCAAACAGCAGCATCAGTAATTCGAGATTGCGTTTAGCCGGCATGACCCTAGCCGCTCTAGCCATTGTCAACGCTTTCGACTATTTGTTGCAGTTTTGCTCTAGCATCTTCAAGGCTGTCGGCGGAAATTGTTCTAGTAAGTAGATCCTGTTGAAAATCTGGCAGCGTATCAACTACAATTTCCGACTCTTCATATAACTTAGAGAAACCGAAACCGGCAAAACTTTCTTTGATGCCTTGATAGATTGCGACCTTGCCGTTTTCAACACCGAGGTAGAACCGGGTTTGGGTATAGCTGTAGATTCCCCAAATACTTGCACCAGCGATACCGGCAATAATCAGAAAGAGTACCAATCCGCGAATTTTCCAAGAGCGAACTTTTCCATCAAACTCATTCAGGGCTTTAGTGAACTCGGGGTCGTTCTCGGAAAGGAATTGTTCACGCTTGCGGAAAGCCTCCCAAAAACTGATCTTGCTAAACAGTTGTAGGAAGCGGTTGCCACCGACCTGATTGATGACTACTTCATTAGCAGCCGATCCAAGCCAGGTGATAGTTTGATTGGCTACCGCTGGATCTGCTGCATCCCTGACCTCAACCATGATGACCGTCACGTTATCTGGAGCACCGTATTCTTTAGCTTCCGCAACAAGCAGATCCGTAGCCTCGTCGAGGCTAGCAATCTTCATGTTCTCTTCCAGAATCGGCTCTGGAACAACCCCGCAAAGCCCGTCAGAGCAAAGCAGGAAGCGGTCTCCCGGTTGAATCTCAATGTGATGAACATCGAATTCGGGTTGCTGAGAGTTATCACCCAGCACCTTCATCAGAACATTTCTTCTCGGGTGATACAGGGCTTCTTCGGGAGTCAGCCTTCCTGCATCGATGAGCTTTTGGACAAAAGTGTGATCCTTGGTTACTTGGCTCATCACACCATCGCGTAGCCAGTAAACCCGGGAGTCACCGATGTGAACGATGCTTGCGGTATTACCGCTAAAAATCAGTGCGTCCATGGTGGTGCCCATGCCGTCGAGGTAATTGAAGCTCGTCACCGTATCAATTAACTGTTGGTTTGCCTCAGTCATAACCGAGCTGAGTGCAGCAACTGCTTTGACTTTGCTTGGGTAAACATCATCAACTTTTGCAACGCTCTGCGTTGCTAATGCTGATGCAATGTCGCCACCAGCATGCCCACCCATACCATCGGCAACAACAAATAAATTGTTACCCGCGTAGCCACTATCTTGATTGCTCGAACGAACTTTACCCTTATCGGATTTACCAGAAGCCAAGTATTTATAAGCCATGGTTAGCTCCGAAGCTCAAAAATAGTTTTGCCAATCCGAACTTGCATCTCAGGCTTTAGGGTTACCGGTGCACCGATGCGAGCGCCATCGACAAATGTTCCATTTGTTGAATTCAAATCTTGAAGCATCCAACCATCATCAACTTTTTGTAATCTGGCGTGTTGCGCTGAAACGTAGTCATCATCTAAAACTAGATCGCTATTCGGTGCTCTACCGATTCGCATTTCTTTGCGATCAATAGTTAGTTGAGTTCCAGCAAGTGGTCCATCGATTATAAATATTGTGTCGGGGACGGTGTTCATTGATGTGACAACACTTGCTGAACCAGGCGCAGCAGAAAACTCACCCACTGTGGTTAGGCCGGTAGTTGGTGCGGATAGCGGTGTCGGTGTGTTTTTCTCGACAACCTTACTTAGCACTCGTTCACTGAATAAATCTGCACGGATGATTGCAACGATTGCTAAAACAAAAAGCCAAAGCACGAGTAGGAAACCCGCACGAACAATAAATAGTGCTAGTTCGCTCACTTTGTATCACCCGATTTCGCAACTACCCGAAAAACAAATTCTGTTCTACCAGCAGAGATCACTGTGTCAGAGCCAAGCGGTTGATTGGAAATCTTAACTCCCGCGATTTTTGTTCCGTTAGTTGAACCCAGGTCTTCAATAGTTGCATTCTTGCCATCCCAGTTAATGGCGAAGTGTGTTCTAGAAAGCCCGTTGTCTGGAACCTGGATGTCAGCGCTAGTATCGCGACCAACGGTTGTTCGAGGCTTGGCAAGCAGATAGCGTTTTCCGCCAAAGTCCAATGCCGGTGTCCAACTCACTTGAGCTAGGTCGGGTGCTTTAGAACCCTCGGCGCTTACCTGGATCTGACCCAAAGTTAATGACTGGGAGGCTTCAATAGCGATGGCTAGATCCCCAGATAACTGGTAACGCTGCTTCTTTACGTGGCCTGAGACCTGCTTTTTGATCTCACTCTGCAGGGATTCGCCGAGCTGTTTCAGCCTTGAAAAGTCGTTAGGTGAGAGCCTGACGGTGAATGAATTGGCCGCCAGAATACGGTCTTTAGCCACCACGGCCGCGGTTCCGTCCATCTTGGCCTTTATTGCAGAGCTGATTTCAACCGGCTGAATCTGTGATTTGAAGGCTTTAGAAAAAGCCCCATTCACAAAGCGCTCAAGGCGTT
The DNA here is from genome assembly GCA_964443065.1 of uncultured Rhodoluna sp. Classification (GTDB taxonomy): domain Bacteria; phylum Actinomycetota; class Actinomycetes; order Actinomycetales; family Microbacteriaceae; genus Rhodoluna. The sequence goes on along the minus strand of CAYUBJ010000009.1, from coordinate 25,573 downwards.
TTTCAAAGCGGTCAATAAAACTCAAGGCAGACATCCTTTATCGGTATGGGTCAAGTTTAAGGCTCCTTGGCCAAAGGGCAGGCTAGGCAGCCAATTACCTTCCTGCTAATCTCTATCTGCTATCTGCGCGAGTGGCGAAATGGCAGACGCGCTGGCTTCAGGTGCCAGTGTTCGCAAGGACGTGCGGGTTCAAGTCCCGCCTCGCGCACCAAATCTGATAGAAACCTGTCAATAGGGTTATCTGTGCCTGAATATCGGTGGTTCATGTTGCTATCAGGCGTAGCGTTTAGGGGTACAAGATCTAAACGAAAGAAGATTCGGATGAAAATCACCAACAAAGTTGCTGTTGCAGCAACCGCAGTAATTACTGCAGGGGCGTTAATTTTTGCTTCGCCTGCGCTAGCTCACAAGGCATCAGATAAGAGCTCAGGTAAAGCCACCACTAAGGTAACCACTAGCCCAACTCCAAAGCCACCAGTATTTGGTGACCGCGATGGCGATAGAGGTCGCCACGGACATGGCCCTAAGGGATCAAGAACTCCAATTACCAAAACCGTGACAGTGGATGTTCCAGCAACCGGTACTTATCAACTCTTGGTAACCGAGGTTCGACCAGCAAACCTACCAACACCACCAGCTGGCGCACCTGCACCTAAGGAACACAGCTTTACCGTTCCGGTAACCGGAACAGGTTCACAGACAATTACTTTGAACCTGCCACACCCAGGTGACTACACAGTGGCGCTTATCAGTGTTGTTTCAACCCAGACAGTTACGGTGACTGCAACTAACTAGAAATTCCTCTCTGGTTAACAACAAGAGCCCCAGCATTGCTGGGGCTCTTAGTTTTAAGTTCTAACCAACTTGTTGGCGACGTTTTCCTCGAGTGTGAGAATCGTTGTGTTTTAGATTTGCCGGATCTTCGGCACACTCGTCACAGAGCAAAATCAGATCACGGCAACCAAGTGCTGCACAGTTTCTAAATCGGCTAGTTGGTGCCGAACAGTTCGTACACTTACCGATTGTTTTGGCTTCATCGGTGAAGTTTATATTTAGCCGATCATCAAAAACATAAAGCGAGCCTTCCCAGAGCGAATTATCTCCCTGGCTCTCGCCGTAGCGAACTATGCCACCTTCGATTTGGTAAACCTCTTTGAATCCGTTTTCTAACATGATGGCACTTAGAATTTCACAGCGAACGCCACCGGTGCAGTAGGTGACGATGGCTTTATCTTTGATGTCGTCATACTTACCGCTTTGAATTTCTTTCACAAAATCGTGTGTGGTTTGAACGTCTGGGATTACCGCGTTCTTGAATCGACCAATCTCAGCCTCAAAGGCGTTTCTACCATCAAAGAAGACAACATCATCGCCGCGCTCTTTAACTAACTGATCAACCGCTTTTGGTTTCAGATGTTTGCCACCATTAGCGATTCCAGTTTCGGTAACCACAATTGCATCAGGTGCATCGAAGGCAACGAGCTCTTTGCGAACTCTCACTCTTAGTCTTGGGAAGTCATTACCGGTGCCCATCGACCATTTGAAATCTATTTTTCTGAAACCTGGATACTGTTTGGTTAGCTTCACATACTGCTTTAACGCAGACATATCCCCACCCAAGGTGCCATTGATTCCGTGCTTGGAAATCAGGATGCGCCCCTTGAGACCAAGCCTTTCGCAAAGCTCCTGCTGCCACATTTTCACTGCGACAGGGTCTTCTAGCGGTGTAAAACCGTAGTAGAGGATGATTTTTTGTAGTTCCACATCTGTAATTGTAGGGATTTTTAGGCCCTGCTGAACAGTCGTAAGATTAAGCCCATGACTGAAATCAATGGAATCAATAAGCACGGTTTTGATGAGAACACTCGCCCTCAGGACGATTTGTTCCGCCACACCAATGGCCACTGGCTACAAAATGAAGAAATCCCAGCCGATCAGGCGGTGCACGGCTCTTTCTATAAGCTCCGTGATGACTCAGAGGCTGCCGTTAAGGACATCTTGGAGGAAGCCCAAGCTAATCCAAAGCCAGGTGTCAGCCAGCAGATCGGTGACATGTATGCATCTTTCCTCGATGAGGCGAGAGCTAATGAATTAGGTGCTGCACCTATCGCTGCAGATCTAGATTTGATTGACAAGGCAAGCTTTGCTGACATCACTCGACTAATGGGTGAGTTTGAGCGCGGTGGAGTTAGTGGGCTATTTGGTTTCTATGTGAACAATGACCCAGGTAATCCAGAGCGCTACCTAGTAAACATGTATCAGGGTGGATTGGGTCTACCTGACGAGTCTTACTACCACGATGAAAAATATGCAGACTTCCGCGATGCATACGTTCCATACATCGCAAAGATGTTCCAGCTATCTGGTTGGTCAGCCGAGCACGCAGATGCCGACGCTAGAAAAGTTTTGGCTTTTGAAACTGAGTTAGCTAAGCAGCACTGGAACGTTGTTGATTCACGTGATGCAGAGAAAACATATAACTTAAAAACTTTTGCCGAGTTGAAAGCGATGACACCAACTTTTGATTGGGACAGCTACCTATCAGGTATGAAGTTTGACAGCAAGGTACTCTTTGAGACTGTTGTGATGATGCCTTCCTTCTTTGAGGGAATCAAAGAAGTTTTCAATGAAGCAAATCTCGACAGTGTTAAGTTGTGGTTGAAGTGGCAGGTAATTAACTCAACCGCTCCATACCTAAGCGACGAGTTTGTTAACACTCGTTTTGATTTCTACGGTAAGAAGCTAACCGGTCAACCAGAGATGCGTGCTCGTTGGAAGCGCGGCGTTCAGCTGGTGGAGTCGACTCTCGGCGAAGCAGTTGGTGAGATTTATGTTGAGAAGCACTTCCCACCAGCAGCTAAAGCGCGTATGGATGAACTGGTGCAGTGGTTGATTAAGGCATATGAAGAATCAATCAAGAACCTTGATTGGATGACTGAAGAAACAAAGCAGAAAGCTTTGGTCAAACTTTCTAAATTCAATCCAAAGATTGGTTACCCAAACAAGTGGAAAGACTACTCTTCACTAGTAATTGAGCGTGACGATCTAGTCGGTAACGTGCGTCGTGCATCAGCATGGCAGGCAGACAAGGAAGCTGCCAAGATCGGTGCACCGCTGGATCGTGACGAATGGTTCATGACCCCGCAGACAGTTAACGCATACTACAATCCAGGTTTCAACGAGATTGTTTTCCCAGCGGCTATTTTGCAGCCTCCGTTCTTTAGCTTGGATGCAGACGATGCTGTTAACTTTGGTGGAATCGGTGGCGTTATTGGTCACGAAATTGGCCACGGCTTTGACGACCAGGGATCGAAGTATGACGGTGACGGAGCACTTATCTCCTGGTGGACTGAAGAGGACCGCAAGGCCTTTGAAGACCGCACCAAGATTCTTATAGAGCAGTATGACGCCCTTACTCCAGAGGGCCTTTCCGACGAATACAAGGTCAACGGTGCCCTCACCATTGGTGAGAACATCGGTGACCTAGGTGGAATCACCATCGCCTATAAGGCCTACCTGATGAGCCTCGAAGGCAAAGAGCCACCAGTAATTGATGGCCTAACCGGAGCACAGCGTTTCTTCCTCTCATGGGGCCTGATCTGGCGCGGTAAGTCTCGCGAGGCTATTGCGATTCAGCGCCTGGCTACCGACCCCCACTCACCGAGCGAATTCCGTTGCAACCAGGTTGCTCGTAACTTTGATTCGTTCTATGAGGCATTCGGGGTCACCGAAGAAGATGAGATGTGGTTGGAGCCAAGCAAGCGCGTTTCTATCTGGTAACAGATGAAGCTATGGTTGCGGCTCATTTGGGCTCACCTCAGTTGGCGGTTTAGACCAACATTGAGTGTGTCTGATGTTGGGGTCAGATCGTTTCTGGTCTGGCCCACAGACATCGACATCTTTCTACACATGAACAACGGGATTTATCTAACCCTTTTAGATTTAGCTCGTTACGACTTGATGAAGCGCTCCCATGCTTGGCAAAAGCTCAAAAAACTAAAGGTTCACCCCGTAGTTGTTCAAGAGACTATTACCTTTCGTAAGTCGCTTACCCCATGGTTGCGTTTTGATGTTGAGACCAAAATTCTTGGCTGGGATGAAAAGGCATTCTTTATCGGCCAGCGCTTTGTGGTTGATAAAGAAATCTACGCTGAAGCTGTTGTGAAGCTACGTTTCCTTAAATCTCCGAAAGGCACCCCAAGCCCGGCTGAGGTAAATCAGATGCTCGGTGGTTGGCCTAAAGTAGAACCAGTTTTACCTGAGTGGGTAATGCACTGGGATAAGGAAGTTGCGCTGCCTAAAGGTAAAGAACCAGCACCATCAAACTGGACTGATTAGTTTGCTAAATCCTGGTGTTGAAAAAGTTTCTTTGGCGCTATTGATTATCAGCACTTCAATTTGATTAGCAAATTTAGTAATCAATGTTTCGGCTTGATTGCCGGCGGCAAAAATTGCCGTTGCTAAGACATCCGCGGTGATTATATCTTTTGCAACGACCGTCACCTGCAAGAAGTCATCAGCTGGCTTTTGTTCTTTACTGTTCCAGATGTGGTTACCGCGTTCGGCTGTGCCAGATGTCGCCACAGCAAAAAATTCTGTGTCATTGAGATCAATAACTGTGATGGCTTCGTTTGTTTCAGTGATACTTACGGGTTTTGTAATTCCAATTCTTTTAGGTTTCCCTGAAGAAATGTTTTTACTAAGTCTTATATCCCCTCCGGCATTTATGGCAAAATCTGTAATTCCAAATTCCTCTAGTTTGTTCGCGGCAACTTCTGTTGCCCACGCCTTAACCAAACCCGAAGGATCAAAGGTATTTTCATTGGTCATACTAGAGAACCAGCCGTCGGTTAGTTCACTCCATCTCTCGCACTCATCCCAGATAAACGAAACTAGTTCTGGTAACTCGGCAATGGAAACTTCGCCCCGAGCTAACTGGCTTACCGGAGAATCGGGCTTATAAAGCGAAAAGACGTTATCGGCATTGTGCAGGATTGCTACCGATTCTCTGATTGCTTCGGCCAGTTTTTGATCGGCAAAATCTGTTCTACCGAAATATTGAAAGGCTGTCCCCATACACAGCTCAACATGGCGGAACTCATTCATTAGAACTGGTTCAGCGCATTGTCTAGAGCCTGCACAAAAGCATCGGTGGTGAATGTTGCTCCGGTCATCATCGATGTGTCAAAGCTCTGGCTCTGGGCACTAAGGGCAAGGCTTACCAAATACGAAAATGCACTGGATCGTCCATTGGTAGCGGTGGCCTGGTCTAATTGGATGTCTGTAATCGTGCTACCTGACTTGACCACGGTCAGCTGCACTACTCCGTAGCGGTAGTAAACGGGATCCGAGGTGTGGCTGACGCTTGCTGCTGTGGGCTTGGGCTTAGGAGAGGGTGAGCTGGTTGGGGTACCGGTACCTGTCGGAGCGGGGGTTTCGGTCGGGGTGTTGTTATCGGTTGGTGTTGGCGAAGGACTAAAGCCACTCGGCTTGGCATGAGCTCCCAACTGTATTCCTGTAATTACAGAAGCTAGGGTCATCGCGCCCATTAATACTTGACTTGATTTTCTCACCAGGCAAACTCCTCTGCGTGAATTTGTTGCTGTGGGGTTCCCAGTTTCTTTAGGGACGTAATTACCGAGTCAGTGAAGTTTTTTGGACCACAAACATAAACATCGGCCTTGTTGATTTTTGGCACTAGTTGTGAAAGCACAGAAGCGTCATCCGCTGAGCTGAAATTTTTAGGCACCCAAGAATCTTCGTAGCGTCTATTGCCTTCGAGAACGTGTAATTTGAAACCACGACGCTCAGCAATTTCAGTTAGTTCATCAAGTAGTGCAGCGTCTGTTTTTGATCTAACCCGATAGATAATGTCAACCGTTCCAGGTTTTGCTGAGATGTTTTCGGCGAGTGCTCTAATTGGTGGAGCTCCTATACCTGCAGCAACCAATACAACTCTGTCTTCAGCTCTACGACTCTCAGTGAAAATACCGTAAGGACCTTCAAGAATCACTCTGGTGCCTGGTCTGATGTTCTGCATCATCGCTGTGTCGTCACCACGTTTACCAATTGTGAACCTAAGTTCGCTGTTAGTCGGGGCTGCCGAAAGACTAAATGGATGCGCTCGCCACCACAGCGTTGAAGTAATAAATCTCACTATGAAAAACTGTCCTGATTTGGCATCAAAGCTTTTTAGATTCTTTCCAGAAATAGTTACCGATACTGAATCACTTGATTCTGCTTCAACACTTGAGATCTTTAGTTTTTTCATTCCAGAAAAAACAATCGGGCTAAGTAAACGGAACCAAAGAATGTTAAGTGCGACGAATAGATACGCTGCAATCCAGAAAGTTTGGGCTAAAGGTTTGCCAGCAATATCTGTTCCAGTGTTAATTTGGTGTGGGATTGCAAGCATCACAGCACCGTAGCCAAGTAGGTGAACAAGATACCAAGCCTCGTAGCTTAGCTTCTTTCTCGAAATCTTTATTGATGCGACAACCACGATAATCATTAGACCAAGGGCAATCGTTGCCAAAACTATTTCTTGCATCGTGTTCAACAGAGTTAGGAACTCGTCCATAACACTCAGGCCATCGGTGATTGAGTATGACCAGATAACAGCGATGACGTGGACCAACACCAAATACAAAATTGGTTTACCAAGTTTTTTGTGTGTCTGGGTAGCTTTGTCATGACCGTAAAGTTTGTCTAACCAGGGAACCCTTGAAATTAGCATTATCTGAATCAAAAGCAGCATTGTTGCAACCAAGGCGCTAACTCTCTCGAGAGCGCTTAATCCCGAAGCAAGATCAGTTATCTGGGCAACCCCGCCATCAATCAGGAAGGTGAAAACAACCCAAACAATACTCAGCCAGCCGATGCCCTCAACGATGTCTTGGGCTAGATTCAATCGCCTGCGGTTCAGTCTCGGCTTGTCTTCAAAGGCTTTAGTAAGGCTGGTCATGGCTTAATCCTTGACCCGTTTTCTGGGAGATGTCTGGATGGAGCCTGAATGTTGCATTGTCGCCTAACGCTTCTGGGATGATTACTATTGGCAGAAAACAAGGGTGTTTAGGCCATTTTTACAGAAAGTGTATTCGGTGCAAAGAGGCGAACGCGAACTCATAGCCGGTCAAGCTGTCGGCCTGGTGGAGAAATGGCTACTTGATTCACAGCAAGAGGGATCTAGATCCCCGGCTGAAAAGCGTTTGGCTAAGATTCTGAAAGATCCCCAGGGCCTAGATTGGACGCTACGTTTTGTTGACCGGGTAATTCGACCATCAGATAACAAGGTGGCCGCTGTTGAGCTTGCCAAGCTTTCAAAAAACATTCCGCTAAGTCTTGGAAAACTAGATCGGCTAATGATTTGGTTTGGTGGATTACTTGCTCGACCATTTAGTTTTATTGTGATTCCAGTTGCTAAAGCGAGATTGCGACAGCTAGTTGGCCATCTAATTGTTGATGCAGATCCAACTAAACTCGCCAATCACATTGCTAAGTCAAAAACCGATGGCATCAGATTAAACCTAAACTTGCTCGGGGAGGCAGTATTAGGTAACTCAGAAGCTGATTACCGATACAACGAAACTTTCAAACTACTGCAACGCGGCGACGTTGATTATGTGTCAATTAAACTTTCAGCAGTTGCCGCTCAGTTATCGATGTGGGGATTCGAAGCTACAGTCAACAGATTAGTTGACAAGCTCACACCTATTTATACTTACGCCGCAAGCCAATCGACACCTAAATTTATAAACCTAGACATGGAGGAGTATCGCGATCTAGGTTTAACAATCTTGGTTTTTAAGAAATTACTTTCTAAGCCAGAGCTACTAAAACTAGAAGCGGGCATTGTTCTGCAGGCTTATCTACCGGATTCATTTGATGCCTTTAAAGAGCTATCAGCATTTGCTAAAGAGAGAGCGGCAGCAGGAGGGGCTGGCATCAAGGTGAGAATCGTTAAAGGTGCCAACCTAGCCATGGAACACGTAGATGCTAACTGGCATGGTTGGGAACTGGCCACTTTCGACACAAAAGCCAAGAGCGATGCAAATTACAAAAAACTAATTGATTACGCTCTGGATCCAGAACGAATCTCAACTGTGAGAGTTGGTATTGCCGGACACAATTTATTTGATCTAGCTTTTGCACATAAGTTATCGGAGCATCGTGGTGTTACCGATCGTGTCGAATACGAAATGCTCCAAGGTATGGCCCAGCATCTCAGCAAGCAAGTTAAGCAAAGTGTTGGTAGTTTGCTGCTTTATACCCCGGTGGTTCGGGCAACGGAATTTCAAGTGGCAGTTGCTTACCTAACCAGGCGTCTTGAAGAAAATGGTTCACCGGAGAATTTCATGTCTGGAGTTTTCGACATCACAACTAGAAGAGATGTCTTCGAACGAGAGCGAATGAGATTTGAAACATCCATTCGCATGATTGATGAAATCGACTCCAGCCCTAACCGAACCCAAAATCGCTTAAGGGAAAGCTTCAAGCCACAGACTGAATTCAGTAACGCCCCTGACACTGACACGGCGCTTGCGAATAACAGGGATTGGGCCAAGAAGGTGGTCGCTAATGCAAGTGCTTTGGAGGGCAAACTTGCTAGCCATGAAACCTTTGTAATTCAAGGGAAGCAAGACCTCTATGAAATCGAGCAGATGGTTGAGAAGGCCAGAAAGGCTAGTGCCGGCTGGGCAACCGATCATGCTTTGCGTAAGCAGGTGTTGCTTCAGGCAGGGGTAGAGCTGGCTAATAACCGTGGCGCAATCCTGCCGGTGATGCTAGTCGAAGCAGGAAAAACTCTTGGTGAAGCCGATAGTGAACTCAGCGAGGCAATCGACTTTGCCAACTTCTATGCGCATTTGATTGACGAATTACAAGAAATTCAAAATCTTGACGGAGTTAAGTTCAGCCCACACCGAGTCGTGGTTGTTACACCGCCATGGAATTTCCCAGTTGCCATTGCAGCCGGCGGCGTCCTCGCAGCTTTAGCGGCAGGCGCTGCAGTGATAATCAAACCTGCTCCTCAGGTAGTTAATTGCGCAATAGTTATGGTGGAAGCGCTCTGGCGTGCGGGTGTTCCAAAAGAACTACTCCAGATTGCCTTCCTACCCGATAACGAACTCGGTCTAGCTTTGGTTGGTCACAAGGATGTTGACTCGGTTGTGCTAACTGGATCATTTGAAACCGCAAAACTATTTAAGAGCTACCGGTCAAGAACAAATCTTTTTGCTGAGACAAGTGGGAAAAATGGAATTGTAATATCGCCATTTGCTGATTTGGATTTAGCTGCAAATGATTTGGCGAAAAGCGCTTTTGGGCATGCTGGACAAAAATGTTCGGCGGCAAGTCTTGGAATACTAATTGGATCGGTTTATTCAAATAAACAGTTCCTGAAACAACTGGTTGACTGTGTTGAGTCAATGAAGGTTGGTTTCGGAACTCAAGCCGACGCATCAGTTGGTCCACTTATCGAATTACCAAGTGAAAAACTACTGAGAGCACTCACGGTGCTTGATGAAGGTGAGTCCTGGTTACTTGAACCTAAGCGCTTAGATCAATCAGGAAGACTTTGGCGGCCTGGAATCAAAATTGGTGTGAAGGAAAATAGTTTCTTCCATCAAACCGAGGTCTTTGGTCCTGTGCTAGGACTTATCTTCGCTAAAGATTTAGATCACGCTCTGCGAATCCAAAATGGAACCGACTACGGGTTAACTGCCGGAATACATTCACTAAATGTTTCTGAAATTTCTTATTGGCTCGAAAACATCGAGGCGGGGAATTTGTATATCAATCGAAGTATTACCGGAGCTATTGTTGAGCGCCAACCCTTCGGTGGATTCAAGCGGTCTGCCGTTGGTTTCGGTCTAAAAGCTGGTGGAAGAAATTACCTTCTTCAGTTCGGATCGTTTAGCGATGATGGTGAAGCCAGCATTTCAGCTTCAGAGACTGATGATTATGAGTCGGTGCTGGAATTTCTTGATCCAGAAAAGCGCATCTGGCTAAGACAAGCCATAGCCAGCGATAACCATTGGCTAAACCATTACTATCAGCCTGAAACTCTGGACCCAGGACCGATTGCTATCGAGGCTAACTATCACCGCTATATCCCTGATGGTAAGCACGTTATCGTTCGGGCCAGTGACAACGCCGAACTTGCCGAGCTACTGCGGCTTAGTATCGCAGCCAAGGCGGCAGGCGGCCTGGGCAAGATCTCGGTCCACCCTAGATTCCTAGCTAGTAACAACATTGAGGCCAGTCAGCTCATGAGCTTGGTCGGCCCGATAGATATCGAGCTTGAGGACGAATTTGAGCCAGAAATTGTCTCCGGAACAAGATTGATACTGCTTGGCTCACGGGAAGAAAAGATTGCCCGGATCCAGGAAAACCCAGAGGTATTTGTCTTGGAAAACTTTGTCACTAGATCAGGCAGGTTGACCCTATTGGCGATGTTCCGCGAGCAATCGATTTCAGTCACCCTCCATCGCTTTGGGGCTATTCAGGCGGAACTCACAAATATTCTTTAGGGGAGTAAGGTAAAGGCATGACTGAACCGATTACCAAAACTTATCTCGATGCCCAAGGTGTTGAGATCACCTATTACATCTGGCCGGTAGTAAATCCGAAGGCGATTGTTCAAATTGCGCACGGACTAGGCGATCACGCTAGAAGGTATGACTGGGTAGCGAACGAATTCAACAAAGCAGGATATAGCGTTTACGCTGATGATCACCGTGGTCACGGTGTTACTGGTAGGAAACAGGTTGATTCTGGGCAGACCAAGATCCTCGGTAACTTAGGTCCAGGTGGAATCCAAGCTGCATTTGAGCAAGTGCACCAGTTCACTCAGATAATCAGAAAAGAGCATCCAGATAAGAAACTGATTCTATTTGGTCACTCATATGGATCATTCATTTCACAAAAACTAATCAATCGTTATTCAAACGAATATGACGCTGTAGTGCTCAGCGGTTCTTCACTTCTATTACCTGGATATCTAAAAGCCGGTGGCTTTAATAAAAAGTGGGATAAGGAGCCAGGCGCAACCGGGTATGAATGGCTTTCCAGTGACCGTGCGGTTGGTGAGAAATTTGCCAAAGACCCACTAACTTTTTTGGCCAGTGCTGCAAAAGTACTTGGTGTCCCAAACGGTATTCAACTTTTCTTCACACCTAAGAAGGGAATTAGAACCGACCTGCCGCTACTAATTGTTGCTGGTAGCGATGACCCAATCGGTGGCACCAGAGGTAATGAAGCGCTAGCTAACACTTATCGCAATAAGTGCGGCCTTGATAATGTAACTGCGATTATTTATCACGATGGTAGACATGAGATGTTTAATGAAGTCAACAAAGACGAATTTATGCGTGATGTGTTGAACTTTATTAAAGCTAATGCTGCCTAGTCGAGCGGTTTAGCCAGCAGAGATTGAGTCTCTGGGTGGCGCTGCATGTATTTCACAACGTATGGGCAGACCGGCCAAACTTTAGCTAATTGCTTAGCCTCGATATCATCCAAGCATTCGCGCATCAGGATTGCGCCGTAGTTTTTGCCTTGGTGAGCTGGGTCTACTTCGGTGTGTGTGAAATGCCAGACCCCATCGACATCTTGGTAGTCAGCGTGGCCAATCTTCTCCTCACCGAGCCATAATTCGTAGCGAGTTAAATCGGGATTATGGATTACATGCGGTTCCATGATGTTAATCTCTTTCTGTGCCAAAGAATACTTACCGGGTTATCCACTCCGATAACCTAACTGCTTTGCAGTCTATCCCCGATGAGAGTATTCAACTTATATACGTTGATCCACCATTCAATACCGGACGACAGCAAATCAGGGGAACTTCGGTAACTACCAGAACCGAGACCGGCAACCGGATTGGTTTCAAGGGGAAGAGGTATGAGATTGTTCGTGAAACAGTGCTCAGTTACGACGATGACTTCGCTGACTATTGGTCGTTTTTAGAGCCAAGGCTTGAACAGGCTTGGCGATTACTGAAAGACACCGGGACACTTTATTTACACCTTGATTACCGTGAGGCTCACTACGCGAAGGTTCTCTTAGATGCACTTTTTGGCAGAGAGTGCTTCCTAAATGAAATTATTTGGGCCTACGATTACGGCGGTAAGGCAAAATCGCGTTGGCCTGCTAAGCACGACACCATTTTGGTTTATGTGAAGAATCCGGAAACGTATTACTTCAACAACGAAGAGGTTGATCGTGAACCATATATGGCTCCAGGCTTGGTGACACCGGAAAAAGTTGAACGAGGTAAACTCCCCACCGATGTTTGGTGGCACACCATAGTCTCCCCGACTGGAACTGAGAAAACCGGTTACCCAACGCAGAAACCTCTAGGTGTCCTGCGCAGAATAATTCAGGCTTCGTCAGCTGAAGGTGATGTCGTTTTGGACTTCTTTGCTGGTTCTGGAACTACCGGAGCTGCAGCTAGTGAACTAGGGCGAAGCTTTATTCTGATTGATCAAAATCCAGAAGCAATAGCCATCATGAAAGATCGCTTTAGCTCACTAGACGTCGCTTACGAATAGTTTCTGATTCTCTGCTAACTAGCAGAACTAAGACTGTGGTGAGCAAAGTGAGAATGGCAGCAACTGCCAAAGCCATCTCATAATTTTGATTGCCAGGCCTTGCTATCAATTGATACAACAACACCGGGATAGTTGATTGATCCGCATAGGCTAACAGGCTGGCAACACCAAACTCACCAACTGAAACTAAGGCACTAAATGCAACGGCAGTTTTCACTGAGGCGCGGATAAGTCTCAAATCGATTGCAAAAAAGATTTCTAGTTTGCTTGCACCGTCGGTCATTGCCTGCTCTCTCGGTCCATCATCGATGGCAATCAGTGCGGGAAAGAGAACTCTGATCACCATCGGTATCGCAAAAACCGATTGCACCAGTGGGACGATGAACCACTGCGAACGTATGTCAGCGAGATTGCCACTTAGTGAGACAAGATAACCAAGACCTAGCACTACCGCTGAGACACCGATAGGCAAAAGAAAGGCGGCGTCAAGGGTGATACCGATGAAATCTGTCTGTTTACTCTTTCGCCGCCTAGCTCTTTCAGCAAGCAGGTAACTTACGATTCCGCCGATGAGCATCGACAAGATAGTCGCGACAACTAGATTTCGAAGCGAGTTGATGGCGGCTTCAGCAAAACTGATGTTTAGTAAATCTCGATAACCTCTGGTATCGAGAAGGAAGAAGTTTTCAAAACCGAAACTACCGGCTTTGGTTCGAAAGGCATTTACCAAAACCAAGCAGATTGGAATTACAACAATTCCAAAAGTCAACAGCACGGTGAACAAAAACGCTGGCCAGTCACGCTTATCTAGCTTTTTTGATTTTGCTGATTTCGGTTCAAAGCTCAGTGGGTTAGCACCACCCCATCGGCTGGCTGTGAAGGCGGCCAGGCTGAAGGCTACCTGGAGTAGGGCAAGCGCAGCTCCGTGCTGGAAATCCAGGCGTTGCAGCACAGTAATGCTCAGGGCAGTTTCGAGAGTGTTTATCTGTCCCCCACCTAGGGAGAGAACAATTCCATAGGAGCTAGCACAGTAAAGCATGATGATTGCCGAGGACGACCGGATCGAGGTTGCCAGCTGGGGCAATATCACTTTGAAAGTAGTCCTGATTCTTCCGGCTCCACTAAGTTCTGCCTCCTCCTCAGTTTCATCGGCGATGTTCTGCCACTGGGAACCGACGGTGCGAACCACAACTGCAAAATTGGCAAAGACGTTAGCAAAAATGATTGCTACCACCGGACTAAATCCCCCGAATGGCCTGGCAAACTCAATCACCGCCATGGCCACCACCAGACTGGGCAACATGAAAGGGACAGTAATTATTGAGCGAAGCAGGTTGGAGCCAAAGAAAGACCTTCTATAAAAGATGTATGCGGCCGGGATTCCAACCAGCAAGCAAATAAAGGTTGAGACCGCTGCCTGCCAGAAGGTAAACCAAAGCACTGGCCAAACACTTATCTCAGTGGGATCTCCTTGGCCAAGATGCTCACCAAAGCCTAACTGCAGTACAGATAGCAAGGGGATGTAGAAGGCTAACCCCATAAATACAAATGGGATTACCCAAAGCAGTTTTGAACTACGGAGCAACTTCGAAGACCCAGTTGAAATCAGCTAGCCATTTTTCACGGTTAGCACTGATGTCTAACTTGTCACCAACAACCGAGGTTGCGGGCTTGGCGTTTTCTTCCCAAGCCTTTGGAAGCTTTACAGTTTTGTCAATCGGATAAACATACATGCTCTCCGGCAGTGCACTCTGGAAGCTCTTGCCAAGCATAAATTCGATGAAAGCATTCGCACCCGCTGGGTTTTTAGCATTGGTCAACACACCGGCATATTCAGTTTGTCTAAAACAATCTTTTAGTAGTGCCTGTGTTTTAGGTTTACCTTGCTCATCAACTTCATACGCCGGTGATGAAGAGTAAGAGAGCACTATCGGGTATTTGCCTTTACCGGATGATCCAGAGAAGTCGGTGTAGTAAGCGTCCTCCCAACTGGCCGCAACTTTAACTCCGTTATCACGAAGAGCAAGCCACCACCAAACCGGCTCAGGAATATCTTGAGGGTTGTTCAGGTATGCATATGTTGCCGCTAGAAAGGCCAACCCCGGTGAAGATGTATTTGGGTTTTCAATTACGGTGAGGTTTTTGTATTTCGGATCGGTCAACTCTTCCCAGTGTTTAGGAATGTCTAAATTCTTTTCTCGAAAGTAATTCAGATCTACGTTGAAGCAGACATCAGCGTAGTCAATGGCAGTAAATTTACCGTCGATTATTTTGTTCTTTATAGCAACTGGAGAAAAGGTGTTGTCGATTCCATAGACAACATCAGCAATCGGTGAGTCTTTGGTGAGCACCAATTTGGAGGTCATCGAACCAACGTCACCGGCTCTAACCACCTTTAGTTCATAACCGGAGTCTTTTTCAAACTCTGCGATCAGCTCGTCGCTGATGGCAAATGAGTCATGGGCAACAACAGTTACGGTTTGTTTTGGTGTTGTGCATGAGCTCAGTAGTAGAACTGAGAGACAGATGGTGATGAAGCGTTTCATAGTTTCCTTCCTACGCTGGCATTACCCAGATCAGGTTTGACGGTTTTAGACGAACTAGTCACATCTCAGCTCGGTTGACCGAACTCCCGTGTAGTTAAAGACTAATGGCCTAGACAGTGCTGTCTAGGCCAGAAGCTTGGGGACATTTAGTGCATCGCTGCGGCTGCCTGATCGGCTTTCTCTTGAACACCTGATTTAGTCCTTAGCGCCAGTTCCTTGATGAACCAGGAAAGCGCGAAGGCCGCTACCACCACAAAGCTAGCCGAGACGAACACGGTCGCTGCTGATTGAGCAAAGGCATCCTTGATTGGGTTAGCTAGTTCCGGGCTAGCAGTTTTTAGGAACGAGGAATCATACTGAATCATCGAACCCAGATCCTTAGCCTCTAGGAAGGCAGCGTTATTCGGGTCTTGCAGTAGTGCCGGGTTAGCAGCTATTGCTGCTCGAATCGAATTTGCCATCTCCTCGCCCTTATCGGCTAGGGTGTTGAACAAAATCGATAGGAATACTGCGACACCTAGGGTTCCACCCATTTGTCTAAAGAATGTTGAGGAGCTTGTTGCAACCCCGATGTCTTTAGCCTCAACCGCATTTTGCGAGGCAATGGTTAGTGTCTGCATCATTTGACCTAGACCTAAGCCCATTAGCACCATGCCGATGGAGATCTGCCAGATTTGCCATTGGTAACTCAAAGTTGAAAGGTAAACATACGCTACCGCCATGCAAGCGGTACCGACAATCATGAAGATTTTGTATTTACCGGTCTTGCCGGTAATCCGACCACTGACAATCGAGGCAGTCATCAATCCCATAACCATCGGGATCATTAGATAACCAGCTTCAGTTGGTGTTGCACCATAGACAATCTGGAGTACCAGGGGAAGCGAGATCATTCCACCGAACATACCGATACCGATGATTACACCGAGAAGTGTCGTTAGCGAGAAGGTAGATGACTTGAATAAGTGCAGCGGAAGAATTGCATCATCACCCATTTTCTTCTCAACCCAAATAAATGTGGTGATACCGAATACTCCGATCACATATGCAGCGATAGCATTCCAAGATGTCCATCCCCATTCTCTTCCTTGCTCAGCAACGATTAGTAGTGGGACAACACCGATGATGATTGTGACAACTCCCCACCAGTCAATCTTTTTAGATTTACTTTCTTGGTGCGGGACGTGCAGGAATGAAACTACAAGCGCTAGTGCGATTAGCCCAATCGGTAGGTTCATTAGGAAAATCCAACGCCAACCAGTAATTCCGATAAAGCTGTCCATTCCGGCAAGTAGTCCACCAATAAGTGGGCCAAGCACCGAGGAGGTTCCAAAGACTGCCAGGAACATACCTTGGTATCTCGCGCGCTCTCTAGGCGGAACTATGTCGGCAAGAATTGTCAGCGCTAGGGCAAACAGGCCACCTGCACCAATACCTTGGATGGCGCGGAAGGCAGCTAATTCATACATCGAACCTGCGAAGCCACAAATTACCGAACCAAAAATGAAAACGCTGATTGCAGTAATAAATAGGTAGCGTCTACCGAAAATATCTCCGAGCTTTCCATATATAGGTGTCGCAATAGTTGAGGTAATTAGGTAAGCGGTGGTCACCCAGGCTTGGGCGGACAGTCCGTTTAGATCATCCGCAATGGTGCGCATCGCGGTTCCAACGACGCTCTGATCTAGAGCTGACAGGAACATTCCCGCCATTAGACCGAAGAGGACGAAGAGGATTTGTTTGTGGGTCATAATGCCGGTTTTAGCTGATTCAGCTGCAGCGGCTTTTCTATCTGCACGCGCCAAGGCGTTCTCTTTTCTGTTGAACTTGAAAGTTAGACTTGGAAAATGGTTAATCGACTCGGTGTCAAAGGATTTTGCGCACTGGCGTTAAGCCTGGCCTTAGTCGGTTTGTTTCCCTCGGTAAATAACCCTACACCCGCAAAGGCCATAGACCTCGGTGCTAACAGCATCGACGATCCAGCCTCTATCTGGATTATGGTCAATAAAACTCGACCGCTAAACCCGATTAAGTATCAACCAGCTGATTTGGTGGTTCCCGGCTTTGGCCCGCTAAACGCTAATCCCTATAAGCACTCCATGCGTAAAGATGCAGCCGACGCTGCCGAGAAAATGGCTACCGCCATGAAATCAGTCGGCAAGGGCAGGCTTGTCATCCAAAGCGGCTACCGCTCATATGCAGTTCAGAAGACAGTTCACGATCGCCAGGTTGCTAAACACGGTAAGACCGAGGGTGAACTTTGGGCGGCAAGGCCTGGTTACTCTGAACATCAGACTGGTCTAGCCATCGATGTCTCCGCTCGCAATCAGGGCTGCCAAATAAGAGTTTGTTTCGGTGGGACCAAATCAGGGATCTGGTTAGCTCAAAACGCCTATCGTTTTGGATTTATTGTTCGCTATCCAAAAGGTAGCCAAGCGATCACCGGCTACGAATATGAACCTTGGCACCTTAGATATGTTGGAGTTGAACTAGCAACAGACATGAAGAAAAAGGGGATAAAGACCCTAGAGGAATACTTCAACCTGCCAGCAGCACCTAACTACCCGTAACTGCATTAACCTTTATCTATGGCCAGAACCACGAACTCTAACCTCAGCTATGCCTTTTTAGGACCAGTTGGAACTTTTACCGAACTAGCCCTGGATCAGGTAAAGCAGGCTAAAAACGCTAAGCGCTTTCCAGTTTCAAGTGTTACCGAGGCCATCGACGCAGTTATCACCAAGCGAGCAACCAGAGCCATTGTTCCGGTCGAAAACTCCATCGAAGGTGGGGTTAGTGCAACCCTCGACGCCCTAGCGAACACATCTAATATTCGAATCTTTGGTGAGTATCTGGTTCCGGTCACTTTCAACCTAGTCGCTAAGCCGGGAACCAAATTAGCTGATGTTAAAGTTATTTCCACTCACCCAACCGCTTACGCACAATGCCGAGCCTGGCTAAGTGAAACTCTTCCAAAGCATTCACATATTCCTGCCACCTCAACAGCTGCCGCAGCAGTTGCGCTACTCGAATCAGACTCGATTGCTCAGGCCGCTGTTGCAGCCAAGAGCATCACCTCACACTACAAGCTCACAGTCTTGGCTAAAAACATTGGTGACAATAAGAATGCTCAAACCAGGTTTATTGAGATTGGTTTAGCCGATGCACCAGCACCAAGAACCGGGAAAGATAAAACATCGGTAATTGTCGAGCTTCCCGATGATCGACCAGGAGCACTTTTAGAAATGCTTGAGCAGTTTGCTGCTCGAGGGGTGAACCTCAGCCGCATTGAATCAAGACCGGTGGGAGATCAACTCGGTCGTTATCGATTCAACATTGATGCTCAGGGTCATATTGATGATCAGGCTATGGCGGAGGCGCTTATGGGTCTGCACCGATTTAGCCCAAAGATTGTTTTTCTGGGTTCTTATCCAAGAGCCGATCGCGGGAAGAGCGAACATCTAGGAAATAATTCAAATAAAGAGTTTGTTGATGCCGAAAACTGGTTAAAGCAACTTCGTAAGGGACGCTAAAGGTAACCTAGAAACATGATTGACGCTAACCTGCTACGAGAAAACCCGGAAGCTATTCGGGTATCACAGCGTGCACGCGGTGCAAATGTTGAACTGGTAGATCAGGCTGTTGAAGCCGATAAGGCTTGGCGCAAAGCTTTAGTAGATTTCGAAACACTACGCGCTGAACAAAATGCTAAGTCAAAGCTTGTTGCCACTGCTAGTAAAGAGGAACGTCCTGCACTGATTGCAGCTGGGCAGGCACTAGCCGCCGAAGTGAAGGCAGCCGAAGCGCTAGCTAATGCTAAAGAAGCCGAATTACAAGAAATCATTTGGAAGATTGAAAACGTTGTCATCGATGGCGTTCCAGCAGGTGGTGAAGATGACTACGTGGTCATCCGTGAAGAAGGCGTGAAGCCACAGTTTAGTTTTAAGGCTCAGGACCATGTGGCCCTGGGTGAATCACTTGATTTGATTGACATTGAGCGCGGAGCAAAAATTTCCGGCTCAAGGTTCTATTTCTTGAAGGGCTGGGGAGCTCGACTTGAACTGGCGCTGATGAACCTAGCTCTGGATCAAGCCAGCAAGTCCGGCTTCACAGCTCTGATTACCCCAACCTTGGTAAAGCCGGAGGTTATGGCGGGAACTGGATTCCTCGGTGCTCACGCCGATGAGATTTACTACCTACCAGCCGATGATCTATACCTAACCGGTACCAGTGAGGTGGCGCTAGCCGGGTATCACAGCAACGAAATAATCGATTTGTCTGATGGCCCTAAGCGTTATGCCGGCTGGTCAACTTGTTACCGCCGTGAAGCTGGAAGCCACGGCAAAGACACCAGGGGTATTCTGCGAGTTCACCAGTTCAACAAACTAGAGATGTTTAGCTACATCGCCCCAGAAGAGGCAGAGGCCGAGCATCAGAGATTACTTGCCTGGCAAGAAGCGATGCTAAAGCTTTGTGAACTTCCGTACCGAGTGATTGATACCGCAGCAGGTGATCTAGGTTCTTCGGCTGCCAGAAAGTATGACATCGAGGCTTGGGTGCCAACCCAAGAAACCTATCGAGAACTCACCTCAACTTCTAACTGCACAACCTTCCAAGCCAGAAGACTAAACATTCGTTACCGCAAAGAAGACGGCAAGACCGCAACTGTTGCTACTTTGAATGGGACTCTTGCTACCACCAGATGGTTGGTGGCTATTCTAGAAAACCATCAGCAGGCAGATGGATCAGTAAGAATCCCGCCAGCGCTAAGACCATATCTCGGTGGTATTGAAGTTATTGAGCAAAAAGGCTAAGCATGCATGAGCCTTGGTTGATTGCCATCGACATCGATGGGACTCTAGTTCACGATGACGGTTACCTAGCTCCCGAAGTTATTCGTGAAGTTCAGCGAGTTGTTTCACTCGGCCACCATGTCGTAGTGGCAACTGGTAGGGCAGCAGCAAATGCTATTCCAGTGGTAAGAGATGTTGGGATTACCTCAGGCCACGTGGTTTGTTCTAATGGGGCCGTGACAGTTGAGGTCGATCTAAATCATCACTCGGGTTATCACGTTCGTGAAGTTATTGGTTTTGATCCAAAACCAGTTCTAGAAAAACTAATTGAAAAACTTCCTGAAGCTCACTTTGCAGTTGAAGACCTAGATGGCACTTACCGCTTTCACAAACAGTTCCCCACCTACGCGCTAGGTAACAAAAATATTGAAACTCCGCTAGACCAACTGATGGAAGGTGAAGTTAGTCGAGTTGTAGTGCTCTCACCGGAGCAGGATGTTAATGATTTCCTCTCGATTGTTGAACAGGTTGGTTTACATTCAGTTTCATATGCAATCGGTTATACCGCTTGGCTAGATATCGCACCGATGGGCGTTACTAAATCCTCGGCACTGGAACAGCGTCGTAAAGCTCTGGGCATCCCACAAAACAGGGTGATCGCTATTGGTGATGGTCGAAATGACATAAATATGTTTGAGTGGGCGAATTCCGGTGGTGGGATCTCATTTGCAATGGGCCAGGGTCCTGAAGAGGTAAAAGCCGCAGCGACTATGGTTACCGCCAGCGTTGAAGAGAACGGTGTTGCCCAAGTTTTGGCCGGTTTAGAAGGAATTATCTATAGCCAGGGAAGCTAGATTCCCAGCCTGACCACAGGTTTACTGACTATTTTTGAGACACCTTAGGTATTGGTTAGACTTATCAACGGAGGTCTGTCCGAGCGGCCGATGGAGCTGGTCTTGAAAACCAGTGAACTGAAAGGTTCCGTGGGTTCGAATCCCACGGCCTCCGCCAGTTTTCTATCGCAACTAAGACTTAAGGCCAACTCGCGAAGGGGTTACCGATTTGACTGAGAAGTCCAAGAAAAGAGCAGAACGAGCTTTGGCTCGCCACGGCAATGTGGCCGCCAAGGGACGCTTGCGCTCCATCCTTGGCATCTTGGGTAAAGCCTTGGTCGTAGTTGTTGTTTCTACCCTTACCGTCACCGGCATTTCTGCTTACCAATTAACTCAGGAGCTTGGCCGAAGACAAATCCACTTGACCATGATTGATGGCAAGGAAGTGAAGATTCCAGATCTAAAAGGTCCGTTGAATATTTTGCTAGTTGGTTCAGATACCCGTGAAGGAACTGGTAACGGCGTATTTGGAACCGAGACATCAAACCTAGCTGACGTAATCATTTTGCTTCACATCGCAGCCGATCGAAAAAGTGCTGTCGGATTATCTTTCCCTAGAGACCTGATGGTATCTTGGCCAGCATGTCCAAGCACTACCGGTGGTCCCGGCTACTACGCCCAATCACTCGGTCAAATTAACGCGACGATTGCAAACGGTGGTCCCGGCTGCACACTGCTCACCGTTGAACAGTTAACTGGTTTGAAGATTCCCTTCCTAGCCATGATTGATTTCAACGGTGTTATAGAACTTTCAAATGCCATCGGTGGCGTTGAAGTTTGTGTTGCCGAGGACATCAACGACCCATATACCAACACCTACCTAAAAGCAGGTTTGCATAATCTTCAGGGCCTCCAAGCACTACAGTTCCTAAGAACTAGGCACGGTGTTGGTGATGGCTCTGACCTTTCGCGTATTTCAAACCAGCAGGTATATATGACAGCCCTGGTTAGAAAACTAAAAAATAAAGACATCTTGAATAACCCAGTTATGCTCTATAGCTTGGCCCAGGCGGCTGCTAGAAACATGAAGTTGAGTAACACGCTTTCTGATCCGAGCGTAATGGTTGCGGTAGCTGATGCGCTTAAGAGCATTCCGATGAAGAAAATCACTTTCCTTCAGTTGCCGGTTAACTACATGACCGGTGAGAACGCGGGACGTGTTGAACCTGATCTAGAAAAAGCTCAAGTTCTTTTCGACAAGTTGATTAACGATGAGCCTTTAGTGCTGGGCAAAGTCCAGAACACCGGTGAAGGCTCGGTGGTTGCACCAACCCCATCTGCAACACCAAAACCAACCAAGACTTCGACGGCCAAACCTACCCCTAAGCCAACTCCTACCGAAACGATAACCCCGCTACCAGACTGGGCAAAGGGGACAAATGCCGCAACTACTACCTGTTCGAAGGGACAGTAGTTAGGCTTAAGGCATGCCAGATTACATCTCGGCGCTTGATTTATTCACCATCGGAATTGGACCATCCAGTTCACATACCGTTGGACCTATGCGAGCAGCGCTGCTCTTTGCTAAGGCTTTGGAAGCCGAAGGCAAACTCGATGCTACGCATAGCGTAAGCGTCTCACTCTTCGGATCGCTCGGTGCCACCGGCCCAGGACACGGAACCACCAACGCAATTGTTGCCGGCCTAGCTGGCCAGACTCCTGAAGATTGTCAGCCAGAAAGAGTTCTAGAGGCTTGGGGTCAGGCAGTTAGCAGCTCCAGTTGGAACATACTCAATCACAAGATCGCATTTAGTGAAGAGCTCTTTAGCTTCCAACCGCTAATAAGGCTCGCGAAACATTCGAATGCGATGAAGTTCAAGGCAACCGATGCCACCGGCGAGCTTCTTTTAGAGCAAACGTATTACTCAGTCGGTGGAGGTTTTGTTGAAGCGGATCATCCACTTGAAAAAGTTGAAAGAGTAAGACCACCGTTTGAGTTTTCTAACGCAGTTGAGCTACTTGAAATTTGTGAACGCGAGGGAATGACTATTGCCGAGCTGGCTTGGCAAAACGAGGTTTATATTCACGGTGAGGTTGAACTAACTCGCAGATTGAATGCAATTTGGAATTCAATGCAAAGCTGCATCGAGCAGGGTTTAGTTGAAAAAGGTGTGCTGCCTGGATATCTCGCCGTCACTAGAAGAGCAGCTGACATGGCAGAACGGCTAGCTAAATTTGACACCCAAGAAGTGTCTAATGAATGGCTGCAGGCTTACGCGATCGCGGTGAATGAGCAGAATGCCGCCGGTATGCGAGTGGTCACTGCTCCAACAAATGGAGCAGCGGGAATCATTCCTGCCGTTGGTTACTACGCGATGAAATTCAAAGGCGTGGCAAGTGAAAAAGTAGCCAGAGATTATCTTCTTGTTGCCGGTGCAATTGGATCACTATATAAACGAAACGCTTCAATCTCTGGTGCAGAAGCAGGTTGTCAGGGCGAAGTTGGTTCGGCATGTTCGATGGCTGCCGCTGGTCTTGCTTCGATCCTCGGTGCTACTAATCATCAAATCGAAAATGCAGCAGAGATAGCAATGGAGCATAACCTTGGACTCACCTGCGATCCGGTTGGTGGTTTTGTTCAAATGCCATGCATCGAAAGAAATGCAATTGCATCTGGAACTGCGGTGAGTGCAGTTAGGTTGGCGCTATTAGGTGATGGTAGTCACAAGATTTCTCTAGATACGGTTATTGAAACTATGCGTCAAACCGGTATTGATATGTCGAGTAAGTATAAGGAGACCTCTCTAGGTGGTCTCGCCGTGAATGTGGTTGAGTGCTAGCGATGACAACGGTAGTTCTTTGGGTAGGAGATCTGGTCAGATCAGCTGACTACTATCGCGATCTATTTGGTGCTGAAAGCTATTACCTCAGCGACGGCTTTGCCAGTGTCAAAGGTTCGGGTAACGAAGTGCTATTGCATCTAGTTCCTGAGCAGTATCGCGATGAGGTGAGTATTGGTGCAGATAATCCAATTAAGCCAGTATTTAGTGTTTCTGGGATCGAAAGCAGTAGGCAGGTGGCAGCCAAACACGGCTGTTCATTTAGGGAAGAGACCATGGAACACAATGGTGTTACCTACCTAGACGGCTTAGACCCAGACGGTCATGTTATCCAGATAGCGGTTAGCTAAAGATCTTTAGTAGTAGGCCGATCGGCTTACTTTTTTCTGAAGGGTGACGGAATTTACCCTTGGGGTTAATTTGGTAGGTATTGCGCCTACCCTGTTTTGACTTGGTGATGTATCCCGATTCAACCAATTCGTGCAGGATGCTTTGAGTGCTACGCTCCGTGATCCCTATTTCAGCCGCTATTTCTTTGACCTTAGCCTCGGGGTTCCGGCTCAAATAGACCAGGACGTGGCCATGGTTGGAGAGGAAAGTCCAAGGCTTTACAGTGCTCATAAAGCGACTATAGCAGAAAACAAATACAGGAAATATATTTCAGGTATAGTTAATGAGGCCCATTCCGAAAGGACCTTCCTTGCAAATCGATTTCACGCTCGCCCAAGCTAATCTGACTTCTGTAGTGGCGCTGTGCTTCCTTCTTGGTTTTATAGCCGCCAGGCTAAAAAGCGATATCCGAATCCCTGAGTCGGTTTATCAGTTCATTTCTGTCTACTTACTTCTTGGTATTGGCCTCAAGGGAGGCAATGCGCTCAAAGATGTAACATTCATGGAGTTCTGGCCAGCAGCTTTAACAACGATATTTCTAGGACTAACTATTCCGGTCATAGCCTTTTATAGCCTTCGCTGGGTAAAGGCACTTAGCGTTGATGATCGAGGTGCCTTTGCCGCGCACTACGGATCTACATCACTAGTCACTTTCACCGCAGCACTTCTTTATATAGAGAACTCGGGAATGCCGGTTGAAGGTTTTGCAACAGCTCTCTTAACTCTGCTTGAGATACCAGGTTTGGTTGTAGGAATTTATCTTGCATCGAGAACCACTCACGACAGCGTTAACTGGAAGAAGACTGTTTCAGAAGTCCTGTTTGGAAAAACAGTCTTGCTACTTACCGGAGGTCTGGCCTTAGGTTTCATTGCCAGCGATGCAGGTTTCGCGAAAGTTGTGCCATTTTTTGTTGACACTCAAAGTGGGTTACTAGCACTGTTTCTACTCAACCTGGGCTACATCGCCGGGACCAACTGGCCCGAAATAAAACACGTCGGCTTCCCAGTATTGATATTCGCAATTGGCTTCCCTCTTATCTCTGGAGCATTGGGAGCAATTGCAGGCACGCTTTGTGGTTTGTCGGTTGGTGGTTCGGCAATACTTGCAGTATTAGCGGCAAGCGCTTCATACATAGCAGCGCCTGCTGCGGTAGCAGTTGCACTTCCGAAAGCAAACGGATCACTACCAATGACTGCAAGCATTGGAGTAACTTTTCCGTTCAACCTACTCGTTGGCATCCCAACTTACATCGCGCTAGCTCAGCTTTTCGCCGATTTACTTTAGTAAGACCGGATCACTTACTCGGATAGATGAGGTGTAGCCGGGTTTCTTACCGGTGACCTGAACACTGACCAGGCTATTCAGATCAGCTGAATTAAGTTTGTAAGTTTTTGCTACGGCCCCAGCTATTGGTGAACCATTCCTCAGCCATTGGTAAGTTAATGCCGTTCCAGAATCCCAAGAACCCGAAGATGCGCTTAGAGTCGAGCCCAATTTCACAGTGCCGGTTATTTTTGGGATTGGTGTTTTAGTAAGCGAACCTTCAACAACCAATAGTTGTGATGTTGTAGCAGTAAGGCTGTTGTATCCAGTTTTTGTAAGTACTGTTCTAGCGCTGA
>CAYUBJ010000008.1:29148-43846 GCA_964443065.1 uncultured Rhodoluna sp. | reverse complement strand
CTGTGGTTCAATCCGAGGCGAGACTAACTCAGGATTTCTACAAAGTTTCGAGGACTTTCCAAAACCGTTTGGCAATCGGTATGCCATTACAGTCCGACGCAACAGTGAACTACGGTGTTGGAAGCACGGACATCTACACATCTGATGCCGAACGTGCCGATCCAAACCTTTACAACACTTATAAATACCCCGGACTTCCAATAGGACCAATATCGGGCTCTGGAGCGTTAGCAATAGATTCTGTTCTTAATCCTGCAGATGGAACTTGGTTGTATTTTTGTACGGTTAATTTGCAGACTGGAGAAACCGTGTTCTCCACAACGTATGGGGAGCATCAAAAGGCTGTTGCAAAGTGGCTTAAGTGGATGAGAGAGAACCCTGGTTGGGATGACTGAGAAGTATCTTTCGGTGGTTGGAGATCCGATCGCGCAGAGTCTAAGTCCAAAAATTCATAACATTGCCTACGAATTCCTAGACCTT
This sequence comes from uncultured Rhodoluna sp., assembly GCA_964443065.1. GTDB lineage: Bacteria > Actinomycetota > Actinomycetes > Actinomycetales > Microbacteriaceae > Rhodoluna. Next base: position 43,366 of record CAYUBJ010000008.1, on the reverse strand, counting down.
GATTGGAAATACGATCAAAATCTCGTGAAGTCGGGGGAACTCAAGAGTTTCCTTAGTGCCAATGATCAATACAGCGCATACAGCGTGACCATGCCTTTAAAGTTTGAAGCCGCGAAACTTAGCGTTACCTCAAACGAGGCTGCTATCAAGACTGGCGTTGTCAACACACTTGTGCGTTCAGCTGACAACTGGCTTGGATTCAACACTGATGTTTTCGGTATCACTCAGGCACTAAGTGGCATAGATGACAATCAAATTGAAACAGTTGCGATTCTAGGCTCTGGCGCAACCGGTAGATCAGCTGCCTTAGCGGTAAGGGAAAGTTTTCCAAAATCAACTGTCAAACTCTTCACTAGATCACCGATGGACCTCCTCAATGTTGAGATTTACAGGCAGAACGAGATCTCAATTCATCTGTCGGATGCCTTCGAGGCGAAGGAAACCCTTGTAATAAATACCATCCCGGAAGACCTCACGGTGTCCTCAGTTTCAAGTAAATGGTGGCTAAATGTGAATTACACCAAGAAGATTGAGCTACCGGCTCAAGTAGCGATGATTAGCGGGCTTGAGATGTTGCTCTGGCAGGCGATAGCGCAGATAAGAATATTTGTTCTAGGTTCAGAAATTGAACCACTTGCCAACGAGGATCAATTGGTTTCAAAACTTCGTACTGCCCTTGAATTGCCATAATGTGCGAGAATAGTAGCCATGTTACGTTGGCTAACCGCAGGTGAATCACATGGCCCTGAGCTCACCGCAATTATCGAGGGGCTGCCAGCGGGTGTGCCAATTACCACTGAAATAGTAAGTAAAGCACTAGCTCGAAGAAGGCTTGGATACGGTAGAGGGGCCAGAATGAAGCTCGAGCAGGACTCGCTTCGAATTACTGGTGGCGTAAGACATGGCTTATCTTTAGGTGGCCCGGTTTCCTTTAGCATCGCGAATACTGAGTGGCCTAAGTGGCAGGAAATCATGTCCGCTGATCCAATCGAAAGCGAACTAACCGGAGCTAGGGCTGAGGCGTTGACACGGCCAAGGCCTGGACATGCAGATTTCACTGGCATGCAGAAATACGGTTTCGAAGAGGCAAGACCTGTCCTAGAAAGAGCCTCTGCTCGCGAAACTGCTGCTCGAGTAGCTCTTGGATCTAGTGCGGCATCGTTTCTTGCAGAAATTGGCATTCATTTAGTAACTCACACAGTCGCAATCGGGCAGGTAAGCGGTTCACCTGAACTTCCAAAGCCAGAAGACTCCGATCAAATCGACATGGACCCAGTTCGAGCAAGCGACCCAAGCTTGAGCGAGCTAATGGTTCAAGAGGTTGACCGCGCTCACAAGGACGGCGACACACTCGGCGGTGTTGTTGAGGTTTTAGTTTACGGAATGCCACCTGGAGTAGGCTCCTATGTTCATTGGGATAGGCGCTTAGATAGTAAGCTGGCCGCCGCGATGATGGGCATTCAAGCTATCAAAGGTGTTGAGATTGGTGATGGGTTCGAGTCGGCCAAACGCAGAGGTTCCGAAGCTCACGACGAAATGGAAGTTCGTGAAGGGGTAGTTTCAAGACTCAGTGGTCGTGCGGGCGGTATCGAAGGCGGAATGAGCACCGGACAGGTTATAAGAGTTCGAGCCGCCATGAAACCTATTTCTACTGTTCCGAGAGCCCTAAAGACCGTTGATGTCTCAACTGGTGAAGAGGCAAAAGCACACCACCAGCGATCTGATGTTTGTGCCGTTCCAGCAGCCGGAATCGTCGCGGAGGCCATGGTTGCACTGACAGTAGCTGATGCAATTCTTGAGAAGTTCGGCGGCGATTCTGTCGCTGAGACTAAGAGAAACATCAACTCTTACCTAGAGGCCATTCCAGCCAATCTAAAATCAGAGATTGCTCAGTAGCGGTGCAGAACCGAACAATTCTACTTGTCGGCCCAATGGGAGTTGGCAAGACAACAATTGGGAAAAAGCTTGCAAAACGGCTTGAGCTTCCCTTCATTGATACTGATCAGCGTATAGTTTCCGAGCATGGGGAGATAAGTGAGATTTTTGAAAAACAAGGTGAAAAAGAATTTCGAAGGATAGAAGAGGAAGTTCTTGCCGAAGTTGTCAAAGAAGCAGCGGTCATTTCAACTGGGGGAGGCGCAGTTCTTAGCCAACGAAATCAGGATCTAATGAAACAGGTTACCGTCGTATACCTTGCCACAGATGGAAAGCACATAGCTTCCCGGCTGTCCAAGGGAAAAAGACCCCTATTGAGAAATGGCTTTAGCGATTGGAAAGAGATTTATGCAGCACGCAAACCTATCTATCTTGAAGTAGCGACTATCGTCGTCGATACTTCAAAACAAGGATTGCGCGCAACTATTGAAGAAATCTGCGAGAAACTAGAAAGACTATGACGCGAATTGAAAGAATAAGCGCTTCGGGGCAATCGACATATGAGATTGTGCTGGGTCGTGGCCTGTTAGACGAAGTGTCGACATCTTTGGGAACTGCAGTAAAGAAAGTTCTCCTTGTTTATCCAGAGCCGCTTCAAAACTCGGCCGATACCTTAGCGGACTCGCTTAACGAGAAAGGGCTTGAAGTTTGGCAATTTCCCGTTGCGGATGGTGAGGATGCCAAGACAGATCGCTGGTTGGCTGTTGCCTGGTCTAGTCTCGGTCAAGCAGGGTTCTCCAGATCCGATGCGGTGGTCTCACTCGGAGGCGGGACGGTCACTGATTTAGCTGGGTTTATCGCCAGCACCTGGTTGCGCGGGATCCCTGTGGTTCACATTCCTACTACTTTGCTAGCAATGGTCGATGCAGCTATTGGTGGGAAGACTGGAATAAACACACTTGAAGGTAAAAATCTTGTTGGTGCGTTCTATGACCCTAAATCAGTAATTGCGGACCTTGATTCACTAGAAACGCTACCTAAAATTGAGCTCGGTTCCGGATTCGCAGAAATCATCAAATGTGGATTTATCGCTGACACTGAAATTCTGAATCTAATCGAAGAAGATCTCACTGAAGCTACAGACACCAAATCCGAGAGATTCGCAGAGCTTGTCCGTAGAGCAATCGCCGTGAAAGTTGGTGTGGTTGGTCAGGACTTTAAGGAGAGCAATCTAAGAGAGATTCTCAACTACGGTCACACCTTGGGGCACTCAATCGAACTTGCCGAGCATTTCAAAATTAAGCACGGCCATGCTGTTTCAATCGGAATGTGTTTTGTTGCCGAGCTAGCTCGGCTAACCGGAAAACTCTCCGATGAGGTCGCAGATCGTCACGCCGAATTACTATCTAAGATCGGACTACCAACTAAGTACCCGAAGGAACGCTGGGAAGCGCTTTACAAGGGGATGCAGATAGATAAGAAGTCGCGAGGCGGGATTCTTAGGTTCGTAGTTTTAGAAGGCTTGGGAAGACCCACAATTTTAGAAGCGCCAACAGAGGAGATTCTGTTTCAAGCATTCCTAGAGATAGCCAGTTAGCGGTAAGTTCTAGTTATGCCAAAAATACTTATTTTGAATGGTCCAAATCTCTCTAAGTTAGGTAGTCGTGAACCTGAAATTTATGGTTCTACTTCCTACACTGAACTGGTCGGTGACTTGACCGCAATGGGCATAGATCTTGGTGTTGAAACCGACATCCGCCAAACCAACGATGAAGCGCAGATGATTGCCTGGATTCACGAGGCCTTCGAGCAAAAGTTAGACGTCATATTGAATCCCGCGGCCTTCACTCATTATTCCTATGCCCTCAGAGATGCCTGTGCTCTACTAACTAAATCAGGCCAACGCCTTATCGAGGTTCACCTCTCTAACCCAAGCTCACGTGAGGAATTTAGACACGATTCCGTCATTTCTGGGGTAGCAACAGGGACAATCTCTGGAATGGGAGTTTCGTCCTACCGTCTTGCTCTCAGTTATCTTGCAGACTGATAAACTCTTTGAGGCTGTTTGAGCCAATTGAACGAAGGTAATCATGGCAACAAGTAATGACCTAAAAAATGGAATGGTCCTAAACATCGATAATCAACTTTGGCAAGTTATCGAATTTCAACACGTAAAGCCAGGCAAAGGCCCCGCATTCGTCAGAACCAAACTAAAGAATGTTATCAGCGGCAAAGTTGTGGATCGCACCCTCAATGCCGGTGTCAAAATCGAAACCGCAAACGTTGACAAGCGAGAGATGCAATATCTCTACAACGATGGTGAAGGTTTTGTTTTCATGGATACCCAGGATTACAACCAGATGACTTTGAGTTCGGAGTTAGTAGGTGATGCAGCAAATTACCTGCTCGAGAACCAGCAAGCAATTGTAGCGATCCACGAAGGCCTACCGATTTACGTTGAACTACCAGCATCAGTTGTGCTTGAAATCACTTTCACCGAGCCAGGATTGCAGGGAGACCGTTCGAGCGGTGGAACCAAACCGGCTACCGTAGAGACCGGACTTCAGATTCAGGTACCACTATTCGTTGAGTCTGGCACTCGAGTTAAAGTTGACACCAGAACTGGGGAATACCTCGGTCGAGTTACTGACTAAAGCGTGAGCGCGAGAACTAAAGCGAGAAAGCGTGCCATAGACGCTCTTTATGCCGCTGAATTGCGTGATGCATTGGCTACTGAGGTTCTTGCTGATAACCGTCTTGCCCTGGCAGACCGTCAAAATCAGGAAGAGATCTTCGAATTCGCCGAGCGGCTTGTCACAGGAGTTCTAAAGAACCAACTCGAGATCGATGAGCGCATCTCAGCTCTCAGCCAAAATTGGTCTTTAGACCGCATGCCGGCTTTAGACAGGGCAATTCTCCGCTTAGCCTGCTTCGAGATACTGTTTTCCGATGAAACGCCTGCCGAAGTTGTAGTCTCCGAGGCTGTTGCATTGGCAGGCGAACTAAGCACGGATGAGTCGCCTTCGTTCGTTAATGGTGTTCTCTCGGCAATTATCGCCACTCGTAAGCCAATCTAGGCATTTTGTAAACAACTGACTATACTGAAGCAGAACTAAATCCTTTAAGGGCGTCCTGTGAGGCGCAGAAGGAGCAGCGCATGAGCGCACGCACCGTGTTAGACGCGAACGACATAAATCGCGCAATTATCCGTATTTCTCATGAAATCGTTGAGAGCAATCACGGCACCGATAATCTTTTACTTCTTGGTATTCCGACCAGGGGTGTCTTCCTAGCCGACCGTATAGCCAAATCAATCAAACAAAACTACCCTGACTTCGATCTTTCAAGCTCGGTTGGCAAGCTCGATGTAACCATGTTTCGGGACGACCTTTCGCAAAAGCCAAGTCGTCAAGTCGAGGCCACAATCATTCCGGTTGCAGATCTGGAAAGCAAGACGGTGGTGCTGGTCGACGATGTACTTTTCAGCGGAAGAACCATCCGAGCAGCACTTGACGCCTTAGTGACCTTCGGTAGACCAAAAGCCGTAAGACTCGCAGTTCTTATCGACCGCGGACACAGGGAGCTTCCAATTCGTGCCGATTTTGTTGGCAAGAATTTGCCAACCAGCCTTGATGAGCGTATTCGAGTAAAGCTAACTGAATCAGATGACGAGCAATCGGTGGTGATCGAGTAATGAAGCACCTTCTGTCTATAGATGACCTGAGTTACCAGGATGCAATTGAACTACTCAATCTTGGAAACGAAATGGGCAGTGTTAACAAAAGGGAAGTTAAAAAGCTGCCGGCACTCTCAGGTAGAACCGTGGCAAATTTGTTTTTTGAAGACTCAACACGCACCAAGATCTCATTTGAGATTGCTGCAAAGCGACTTTCAGCGGACGTGGTTAATTTCACCGCAAAAGGTTCATCGGTGAGCAAAGGCGAGTCCTTGAAGGATACAGTCCTAACCCTAGAGGCGATGGGAGTTGAAGCCCTCATCGTACGGCATAACAGTTCGGGGGCGGCCAAAACCATCGCTGACAGCGATTGGTCGCAATCGACCGTAATTAATGCCGGAGATGGAACTCACGAGCATCCAACACAGGCGCTCCTTGATGCCCTAACAATCCGAAACAAATTGGGATCACGAGGGGAGTCAGGCGATTTAAGCGGGCTGAGGATCCTCATCGTTGGCGACATCATGCACAGCAGAGTCGCGAGATCCAACGCCAAATTACTTCGGAAGCTCGGTGCTAAGGTTTGCTTCTGCGGCCCACCAACATTGCTACAAAGCGGTGCAAGTTCTCTAGTTGACGGCATCTACTATGACCTTGATGAGGCACTGAGCGAGAAGTTCGATGTAGTGATGATGCTTAGAATCCAATTGGAGAGAATGAGTTCGAAATTCATCCCAAGCCAAGTTGAATACGCGGATCTATACGGATTGACCGAAAGCCGTTTCAATAGTCTTTCGTCAAATACCGTCATCATGCACCCCGGTCCAATGAACAGAGGTTTAGAAATAGCCTCTGCTGTCGCGGATTCACCTCAGTCAGTTATCACCCAACAAGTAACAAATGGAGTTGCCATCAGAATGGCGGTTCTCTACCGACTTCTCGCACAGGAAGGTTCAAGCAAATGAACAGCTATCTAATCAAAGGCTCAACTCTGTCAGACGGCAAGCTAAAGGATGTTCTCATCACAAATGGCGTAATTGAAGAAATTGCTGACGAAATTACTTCGAATGCTCAAACCATTGATGGCTCAGGTTTAATCCTGCTGTCAGGTTTTGTTGACATGCACACACATCTTCGTGAACCTGGTTACGAGACTAGTGAAACAGTGCTAACTGGTTCTAAAGCCGCTGCTAAAGGCGGTTACACGGGCATCAACGCCATGGCTAACACAAACCCTGTTGCTGACAACGCTGCGGTAGTTGAGCAAGTAGCGGCTCTGGGAAAGAAAGCTGGCTATGTAGAGGTTCAACCGATTGGCGCCGTCACAGTGGGGCTTGAGGGTGAGCAGTTGGCCGACCTTGGCAAAATGAACAAGTCCGCGGCAAATGTCAGAGTTTTCAGTGATGATGGCAAATGTGTTAGCGATTCATTACTGATGCGACGTGCTCTCGAATATGTGAAGAGCTTTGGCGGCACCATTGCCCAGCACGCTCAGGATCCAGCTCTAACCAAAGATGCTCAGATGAACGAAGGAGCATTATCAGTTCAACTTGGCCTAGCTGGTTGGCCATCTGTTGCAGAATCCAGCATTGTTGCAAGAGATGCTTTGCTTGCTGAAAAAACCGGTTCAAAGCTCCACATCTGTCACGTGTCAACTAAGGAAACCGTTGACGTAATTCGTTGGGCGAAAGCCAGGGGTATAGCAGTAACTGCAGAAGTCACCCCACATCACCTACTGCTTACCGAGGATTTAGTGACCGATTACAACGCAATCTTCAAAGTAAATCCTCCACTTAGAACTGAGCAAGATGTCCTAGCAGTTAGACAGGCCCTCGCTGACGGAACGATAGACATTGTTGCCACCGATCACGCGCCTCACCCCGCCGAAAGCAAGGACTGCGAGTGGGCTGCGGCAGCAAACGGGATGATTGGCCTAGAGACAGCAGCTCAGGTGGTGATCTCCACCATGGTCAACCCAGGTTTGATCTCTTGGCAACGCTTTGAGGAGGTAATGTCCATCGCTCCAGCAAAAATATCTGGCATGAGTAATCAGGGTTGCGGTGTGAAAGTTGGCGCTGTGGCCAATCTAGTTCTAGTAGAACCAAAAGCCGAAGTAACAGTCTCTTCTGAATCTGAGAGCTTGAGTTCAAATAACCCATACATCGGAATGAAACTCAGTGGATCCGTTCAGCATGTGTTCTACATGGGTAAGCAAACCGTCAGTAATGGCAAGGTAGTTGATTTAGGAGAAGGCAATTGATCAGAAAGAAAGACGCGGTATTGGTACTAGAGGATGGCAAAGTCTTCCACGGCTATTCATTCGGAAAGTCGGGTAGTACGCTAGGCGAGCTGGTTTTCGCGACCGGTATGTCCGGATACCAAGAGACATTGACCGACCCCTCCTACGCCGGTCAAATTGTGATTCAGACTGCGCCTCACATCGGCAATACCGGAATGAATGATCGCGATGAAGAATCTGATCGAATTTGGGTGTCGGGATACGTTGTCAAAGAACAGTCTCGAATCGTTTCTAACTTCAGAAGTCAGCGAACGCTCGAAGATGATCTGATTCGGGATGATGTAGTTGGCATTTCTGGACTTGATACCAGAGCCCTAACCTTGCACCTAAGAGATGTTGGCGTAATGCGAGCTGGAATTTTCACGGGAGTTGACTCAACGAGGCCACACCAAGAGCTTGTCGAACAGGTGAACAATTCAGAACAGATGGCTGGACGCTCGCTGAGTGACCTAGTTTCAACAAAGGTGCCATACTCAATAGAGGCGGAGGGCAATCAATTTGGTTCGGTAGCGATTCTAGATCTGGGGATAAAGCGATCAACTATTGAAAACATGGCGGCTAGAGGCCTTAGGGTTACTGTCTATCCGGCGACAAGTGATGTTGAAACTGTTCTAGCGGAGAACCCGGACGCAGTCTTCTTTAGTAACGGCCCAGGCGATCCTAGTACTGCCGGTCAACAAGTTTCACTGCTCCAAGAAATCCTGCGAAGAAAGATCCCTTTCTTTGGAATCTGTTTCGGGAATCAGCTACTCGGTAGGGCACTAGGGTTTGAGACCTACAAATTGGCTTTCGGACACCGCGGAATAAACCAGCCGGTACTGGATCGCAAAACCGGCAAGGTTGAAGTTACAGCACATAATCATGGTTTTGCCGTAAAGGTTGATGGCGGGGAAGTGGTTGACTCGCCAGCAGGATTTGGAAAAGTTAGGGTAAGTCACATTTGCCTAAACGACAATGTTGTTGAAGGGCTTGAATGTCTTGACCTTCCTGCTTACTCGGTTCAGTATCACCCAGAGGCTGCGGCTGGCCCCCACGATGCAAACTACTTATTTGATCGACTTATCGAACTTATTCAACAAACTCGCCAGAGCAAGGGAAACTAATGCCAAAAAGAGAAGACATCAAATCGGTCCTAGTTATCGGATCAGGACCAATCGTTATCGGGCAAGCATGTGAGTTTGATTACTCGGGTACTCAAGCCTGCCGTGTTCTTCGTGCTGAGGGTGTTCGAGTTATTTTGGTCAATAGCAACCCGGCAACGATTATGACCGATCCAGACTTCGCTGATGCAACTTACGTGGAGCCCATAACTCCCGAGGTTATTGAGGCGATCATCCTCAAAGAAAAACCCGACGCGATTCTTCCAACACTTGGCGGTCAAACTGCCCTAAATGCGGCGATGAGTTTGCATGAACTCGGGATTCTCGAAAAGTATGACGTTGAGCTAATAGGCGCAAATGTCGATGCGATTAAGGCTGGGGAAGATAGACAGTCTTTCAAGGAACTGGTGCTTCGCTCTGGAGCCGACGTTGCTAAATCATCTATTGCCCACACCATGGACGAAGTTTTGGCAGCTGCGAAAGAACTCGGCTATCCAGTTGTGGTAAGGCCCTCATTTACTATGGGCGGTTTAGGCTCGGGCATTGCATTCAATGAGGAGGACCTCAGACGAATAGCGGGTGCTGGCCTGCAAGCAAGCCCCACCACAGAGGTTCTACTTGAAGAATCGATTCTGGGCTGGAAAGAGTACGAACTCGAGCTGATGCGAGACAAGGCAGATAACACCGTTGTGGTCTGCTCGATTGAGAATGTCGATCCGGTTGGAGTCCATACGGGTGATTCGATTACCGTAGCTCCAGCGCTTACCCTGACCGATCGCGAGTATCAAAATCTGCGCGACATAGGGATCGACATCATCAGGGCAGTAGGTGTTGACACCGGTGGATGCAACATTCAATTCGCCGTGGAACCCAACACCGGTCGAGTCATTGTTATTGAAATGAACCCTAGAGTTAGCCGGTCATCAGCGCTAGCTTCGAAGGCAACCGGATTTCCAATTGCTAAAATCGCAGCTAAACTCGCAATCGGTTACCGCCTGGATGAAATTCCTAATGACATTACAAAGGTAACGCCCGCTTCTTTTGAGCCAACGCTTGACTACATCGTGGTTAAAGTTCCACGCTTTGCCTTTGAGAAATTCCCAGCCGCTGACGACACACTCACCACAACGATGAAATCAGTCGGCGAAGCGATGGCTATTGGCAGAACCTACGCACAGGCTCTCCAGAAGGCGCTGCGATCTTTAGAACGAAGAGGCTCATCTTTCCACTGGGAAAGTCAACCACTTTCCAAGGAGGAGCTACTAGAAAAGTGCAAGAAACCGACCGACGGACGAATTGTCACTCTGCAGCAGGCGCTTAGGCTTGGCGCGACCATAGAGGAGGCCTTCGAAGCAACCAAAATTGACCCTTGGTTCATTGAGCAGATACAACACATCAATAACGCTGCTGAGGAAATTGCCAAGGCGGCTGAACTGAACGCCGAGACAATTGAGTTCGCTAAACAAAACGGTTTCAGCGATGCACAGATCGCAAGTCTTCGTAAACTCAGCGAGACCGAGGTTCGCAAGATTAGGCACGAACTGGGAATTAGACCGGTCTACAAAACAGTGGACACCTGTGCTGGAGAGTTTCCTGCACTGACTCCCTATCACTACAGCTCTTATGAACAAGAAACCGAAGTGCGTCCATCGGCGAAGAAGAAGGTAGTGATTATCGGCTCAGGACCGAATCGTATTGGGCAAGGGGTTGAGTTTGATTACTCCTGCGTTCATGCATCCTTTGCACTAAGTGATGCCGGTTTTGAAACAATCATGATCAACTGCAACCCAGAAACAGTATCTACCGATTACGACACGAGCGACAGACTATATTTCGAGCCACTCACCCTAGAAGACGTCCTAGAAGTTATCCATGCCGAAAGCCAGAGCGGCGAACTAGTCGGTGTGGTTGTTCAGTTGGGCGGACAAACCGCACTTGGCCTTGCTCAAGGACTTGCCAAGAATGGTGTTCCAATCTTAGGAACTACACCGGATGCCATCGACCTAGCCGAAGAGCGTGGAGCCTTTTCAAGGATTCTAGATTCAGCTAACTTAATTTCGCCAGCCAATGGTACTGCCACGAACCTGGCAGAGGCCAGAGCAGTTGCTGAGCGTATCGGGTTCCCAGTTTTGGTTAGACCATCCTTCGTACTTGGTGGGCGTGGAATGGAGATTGTGTACGATGCGCAATCACTTTCTGGATACTTTGACCGCATAGCCGACCAAGCAATCGTTGGCCCCGAGCATCCACTTCTTGTTGATCGTTTTCTCGACGACGCCATAGAGATTGACATTGACGCATTATTCGACGGCGAAGAACTATACGTTGGCGGCGTCATGGAACACATCGAGGAGGCAGGAATTCACTCTGGAGATTCCTCGTGCACTTTGCCACCAATAACGCTCAGCGATGCGCAAATTGATCGCGTTGTTGAAGCAACCCTCAAGATTGCCCAGGGCATAGGAGTGAAGGGGCTACTAAATGTTCAGTTCGCTCTTGCCCACGACGTTCTCTATGTTCTTGAGGCTAATCCAAGGGCATCGAGAACAGTTCCTTTTGTCTCTAAAGCCTTAGGGATTACTCTTGCTAAGGCGGCATCGCTTGTTATGGTCGGGAAGAAGATTGCTGAGCTTATTGCCGACGGTCAACTACCGAAGAAAGACGGAACTCACATTCCCCTTGGCAGTGCCATCTCGGTGAAAGAGGCAGTTCTTCCTTTCAAGCGCTTTGCAACTAAAGATGGCAGGTTCGTCGACTCGCTCCTTGGGCCAGAGATGCGTTCAACCGGCGAAGTAATGGGCATTGACGTTGATTTCCCAACCGCTTTCGCTAAGAGCCAGGCTGCCGCTGGAAGCGCCCTTCCGACTAGTGGCTCCATCTTCATTTCGGTTGCCGATAGAGATAAGCATCAGGTCGTCTTGCCGGTAAGAAGGCTCGCACAATTGGGTTATGAAATCCTAGCCACCTCAGGAACGGCAGCAATCCTGCAACGTCACGGGATTAAGACAACTATTGTTCGTAAGCACTCCGCGGATGACAATGCACCCGCTGGTCCTACAATCGTTGAACTGATAACTGCGGGCAAGGTAGATGTTGTTGTAAATACTCCAAGCGGATCTAATGCTAGAAAAGATGGCTATGAGATCAGAGCGGCAACGACAGCGGCGGATGCACCTATCTTCACAACCATTGCCCAACTCTCTGCTGCAATCGGGTCTTTCGAAATGGTTCAAGCGGGTCGCTTCAAGGTCAAATCTCTGCAGGAGCACGCAAAAGATAGGAGAGCGGCTATTGCCTGAGTCCTTTTCAAGTAAGTTAGAGAAAGCCTTTTCCACTAAGGGTCAGCTTTGCGTCGGAATTGATCCACACTCAGAACTGATTATCGAGGCTGGATTAGACGATACAGTAGCGGGGTTAGAGACTTTTAGCTTCAAGCTTTTAGACGAAGTTTCTGAAGTAGCTGGAATTATTAAACCTCAGGTGTCATTTTTTGAAAGATTTGGTTCTAGAGGTTTTCAAGTTCTTGAGAACTTACTGATAGAGGCAAACCGCAGAGGCTTATTGGTAATCGCCGATGCAAAGCGTGGTGACATTGGTTCGACCATGCAGGCTTATACCGATGCATGGTTGTCAAAGGATGCCCCATTTATCTGCGACGCGCTCACATTGAGCCCGTATCTAGGATTCGGCACGCTTAACTCAGCGATAGCAGCAGCGGCTGAGCGCGGAAAAGGTGTCTTTATACTGTGTGCTACTTCTAATCCAGAAGGTGTCCAAGTTCAGCAGGCATCAGTTGGGGAAGGCACAGTGGCACTTGATGTAGCCACACAGGCCGCGAAATATAACTCCGTCACAGCCACATCGAGATCCAGATTTGGAAACGTTGGTTTGGTAATCGGAGCAACTGTTGAACTATCCAGTTTTGGGCTAACCCTAAATAACGGCGTTAGTGAACACCGGGCTCCAATTCTTTCGCCAGGCTTCGGCACCCAAGGAGCATCGCTTAGTGATGTCCGAAAGCTGTTTGGAGAAAACGCCAGTGATGTAATCTGCAATGTTTCTAGGAGCGCGCTTAGAAATGGCCTTATAAATGCGAGAGCGGCCGTGGTTCAAGATCAGCAGATACTCGCGAGGGCATTGGCTGGATAGGCTAGAAACATGACCCGACTGACTGTAATTGCCGGTCCAACCGCTGTTGGAAAAGGGACTGTTGTTAGATACCTGATCGAACACCACCCAGAAATTCGGCTATCTGTTTCGGTTACTACTAGACCACCTAGACCAGACGAGATTGACGGCGTCCACTATTTTTTCGTAAGTGATGAAGAATTTGATCGAATGATTGAAGCCAACGAGCTTCTCGAGCATGCCGTAGTTCATCTCAAGCACCGCTATGGAACGCCTAGGAAACCGGTTGAGGAAGCTTTAGCCAACAATAAGCAAATAATCCTGGAAATCGATGTTCAAGGAGCAAGACAGGTTAAAAACTCACTTCCAAGCGCAAATCTGATCTTTCTCGCCCCACCAAGCATGGCCGAGCTTGAAAAGCGACTTATTGGTAGGGGAACTGAATCTGAAGAGCAGATTGCCATCAGGTTGGCAACCGCAGCATTAGAAATGGCTGCAATGGCTGAGTTTGACCATGTTGTTGTCAACCACGAGGTAGCGCAGGCAGCCCAAGAGGTCTTAGAATTGATGCAGGGCTGAGTCCCAGTCAATCTTTAGGAAAGTAATCCATGTCAGAAAAACTAGAAGGTATCGTATCTCCATCAATTGATTCATTGATGAACAAGCACTCGTCTAAGTACGGCCTAGTAATTTTCGCTGCCAAGCGCGCAAGGCAGATCAATGACTACTATTCAGCGCTCCACGAGGGTTCATTGTTCTCCAACGTCGGCCCTCTAGTTGATGCCGCTGTCGATGACAAGCCACTATCCATTGCGATGCGTGAGATTGTTGCTGGTGCTGTCGTCGTTAAGAAGAACGACTAGCCAAAGAGTTTGCTTTGCGAATTCTTGTTGGTATTACCGGCGGAATTGCAGCCTATAAGTCGGCAAGCCTAATTAGATTACTGAGCGAGGCTGGACATGAGATCAAGGTTCTCCCAACTGCAAATGCACTGAAATTTATTGGAAGTGCAACTCTTGAGGCACTGAGTCACAATTCGGTAGATCCTGATCTTTATTCGCAAGTTGAAGATGTAAAACACATCAAGCTTGCTCAAGAAGCTGAACTGGTTATAGTTGCACCGGCTACAGCAGCTTTCCT
>CAYUBJ010000008.1:26785-29048 GCA_964443065.1 uncultured Rhodoluna sp. | reverse complement strand
CCTCAAGAGACGGCTCACTAACCGGAAAGCATGTGGTCATTGCGGCTGGGGGAACTCAAGAGCCTATTGATTCTGTTCGGTTTATTGGAAACAGATCCAGTGGAAAACAGGGTGCGGCACTAGCAAAAATTGCACTTATGCGTGGTGCGCAAGTGACCCTGATCGACTGCAATATGTCCGTTGCCGCTCCTAGTGGAACTGAAGTAATAAAGGCACCAACCGCCCACGAACTACAAAGAACTCTTGAAAAGCTCCTCGGCACCGCCGATGTCATCATGATGCCAGTTGCTGTCAGCGACTTTGGTATTTCCAATCCTTACCCAGGTAAGTTAAGCCGGGTTGAAAACCAAACAGTAGCCATCGAATTGACACCAAACCCTGACATTTTGACTGGATTAACAGCCGCAGCAAGGGCCTCAAATTTGAAAGTAATCTTTGTTGGTTTTGCCGCGGAGGCTGTGTCTAGCCCAATCGAACTTTTGGATAACGCCAAGAAGAAATACTCCAAGAAAGGTGTTCAACTTCTAGTTGCCAACAACATAACTGGGGGTGCCATTTTCGGTTCAGATAGTACCGAAGTTGTGCTTTTGGATGGTGAAAGCGACAAAACGCTTGCAGGAACCAAAGAACAAGTGGCTGAGGAGATACTCGCAAAGGTGGAAAAGCTCCTCGAGAGATAGCATGTCCCAGCCTTTAGATATACTTAGGGGACTATGAGCCAATTACGACTTTTCACCTCTGAATCTGTGACAGAGGGTCACCCCGATAAAATCTGTGATCAAATCAGTGATTCAATCCTTGACGATTTGCTCAGCCAAGACCCCACATCTCGAGTAGCAGTAGAAACTCTTGTTACAACTGGTTTAGTTGTAGTTGCCGGTGAAGTAACCACTGAAGGTTATGCGGAGATTCCTGA
The DNA here is from genome assembly GCA_964443065.1 of uncultured Rhodoluna sp. Lineage (GTDB taxonomy): Bacteria > Actinomycetota > Actinomycetes > Actinomycetales > Microbacteriaceae > Rhodoluna. The sequence goes on along the minus strand of CAYUBJ010000008.1, from coordinate 28,132 downwards.
AATTGTGAGAAGGAAACTTCTTGACATCGGTTACAACTCATCCGCAATAGGTTTTGACGGAAACAGCTGTGGAGTTTCTGTTTCTATCGGCACACAATCAGCTGATATTGCCGCTGGAGTCAACAATTCGATAGAAGCAAGACTAGGTTCCACCAGAAGTGAATTCGACTCCCAAGGCGCCGGCGATCAAGGTCTTATGTTTGGTTTTGCCTGTAGTGAAACCGAGAACTTGATGCCCTTGCCGATTCAGCTGGCCCATTCGCTTGCCGAGAAGCTTGCGATGGTAAGAAAGTCTGGGGAATTAGATTTTCTGCGTCCAGATGGTAAGACGCAAGTTACTATCGCCTACGATGGCTACATGCCTGTCTCCGTAGAGACCGTTGTTGTCAGTACTCAACACAATCCAGAAGTTAGCTCAAAGGACATCGAACACAGTGTCGAGCAGATGATTATTGCTCCAGTGCTTGAGGAATATGGTTTCGATTATCGTTCCGCGCGTCTACTAATCAACCCATCGGGACAATTCATTCTCGGTGGTCCTCAAGCAGACTGCGGGTTGACCGGTAGAAAGATAATTGTCGACAGCTACGGTGGATACAGCAGGCACGGAGGCGGTGCCTTTAGCGGTAAAGATCCATCAAAGGTAGATCGCTCTGGAGCTTATGCAATGCGGTGGGTAGCCAAAAACATAGTTGCCGCAAATCTTGCAGAGCGAGTTGAGGTTCAAGTTGCCTACGCCATTGGTAAGGCACACCCGGTTGGTCTCTACGTCGAAACTTTTGGAACCGAAAATGTCGAACCAGAGAAGATATCTAAAGCGATCAAAGAAGTTTTTGATCTAAGTCCGAAGGGAATCATAGACCACCTAGATCTGCTTCGACCTATCTACTCAAAAACGGCTAGTTATGGACATTTCGGTAGGTCCATCGACGAGTTCACCTGGGAAAGAACCAATCGAATTGACGAATTGCGGAGAGCTGTAGGCCTCTAACTTGCATAAATTTGCTCGCATTAGACTTCCGTCTCCAATTCCAGCCCTGGACAAGGTCTTTGATTACAAGGTTCCAGACACTCTCAATAATCTAAAGTTTGGACAGCTAGTAAAAGTTCCATTCGGCAAAGAACGCGCTCTCAAGGTCGGCATCATCGTTGGATTAGAAAGCGAATCGAGCCACACCGGCGAACTTCTCAACATCGAATCTGTCGTTAGTGATTACCCTCTGCTCACTAATCAGCAACTGGAACTTATTGAAAACGTCTCAAGAAGATTTCTGGGTTCCGCCAGTGAATTAATCTCAAGTGTTATTCCGAAAAGAATGATCCGAGCCGAAAAGGCCTTTTCTGTTG
>CAYUBJ010000008.1:23084-26685 GCA_964443065.1 uncultured Rhodoluna sp. | reverse complement strand
ATCCTTGTCTTGGATGATGGCGATGATTCGCATGTCGAACCAAGCTCTCCGTATTGGAATAGCCGTGATGTTGCGCTAATCCGTCAATCTCTTGAGAACTGCGACCTGGTTTTTGCCAGCCATTCCCCAAGTTCAGAAACTGTGCGATTAGTTGCGCTTGGCTACCTTGACCAGCAGTCGAATGCATCCTTCAAACCACTAGTGAGAGTAACCGACAACAGAACTCGGTTGGATGATGAAACCTATGGGTTTATCGCTAAATGCATTTCTGACGGCCTACCAGTATTAATCCAAGTTGCTAACTTAGGTTTCGCAACTTCCATAGCTTGTAGAAGATGTAATGAAATTAGGACATGCGATTGTGGTAGTCGCATATGGATAGACCCGCAAAAGCACTTCCGTTGCAGAGTTTGTAAATCATCCGGTGCTCTACCTCCATGTCGCTGCGGTGCAACGGACATCAAGATTCTTCGGACCGGCTCAGCATCAATTACCGAATGGCTGAGGAAGGCGCTTGCTAATGCCAACGTCATTCACTCAAGTGCCGAGGAGAGGATTACTCGGATCGAAAGGGGTCCTAACCTTGTTATCGCGACTCCTGGCTCAGAACCAGAAGTGCCTGGTGGCTATGCTTGTGTGGTAATCGCGGATGCCTACAGCATGGTCGGAGCCCCTCGACTTCGTGCCTTAGAGCGATCCCTCTTGTTCTGGAGTAACGCTGTGGCCAAGGTTGCTAAAACTGGGCTTGTAATATTCGTCGGCCTAACTGGAGATCTAGCTAATTCAATCAAAGAATTAGATTTTTATGGGGCGATGCAAGCTGACTACAAGGAGCGCGTTGAGCTGGGGCTTCCTCCGACAACAAGGATAGTTAGCGTTACTAGTGGCAACAAGACTGACATTGCGTTACTTCGCGATGGGATTACTAAAGCCATGGCCAATCTAATCAGGCCCGTCCCAGTTGTAGATGAACTAGCGCTGGCTTTTTGTTTCAAGTACAGCGACTCGGATGTAGTGAGTGAAACGCTTCGTCGGTTGGTAACTGACATATCAGCAAGAAGTAAGAATAAGTTACCAGGGGAGCGAGTATTTAGGGTCCGCATGGATGATACAAATGCTATCTAGTCTGTGGTGTAGTTAAGTTATGAAAATCCTCTTTGCTGGCACACCAGAGATTGCCGTGACTGTTCTGGGTGGACTAGTTAATTCAGGGCATGAGGTTGTCTCCGTGCTTACCAGAAATGATGCGCCGGTTGGACGGAAGAGGATTGTTACACCGTCACCGGTAGCGACATATGCGACCGCAAAGAACATTCCAACAATCAAGGCAAACCGAATTGACCTTAAGACTCTTCCAGCAATTAGCGGCTCTGGCGCAGATCTCGGTGTAGTGGTCGCTTACGGTTCTATTCTCAATAAACAAGCTTTGGATTCACTTCCCGAGGGTTGGTATAACCTTCATTTCAGCTTGCTGCCTAAATACCGAGGCGCTGCGCCGGTGCAGAGAGCCATCCTTAATGGAGAGACTGAAACTGGGGTAACACTATTTCGCTTAGATGAGGGAATGGACACTGGTCCGATTCTTGGCCAGGTACCCACAACTATCGCCCCAGATGAGACTTCTGGCGAGCTTTTGCAAAGACTCGCACATCTCGGTGTGACTCTACTAAACGAGCAATTACCGAGAATTTATGCACACAATCAAGTTCTCAGTCCACAGCCACCCGAAGGGACCTCAGCGCCTAAATTGCACCGAGACGAGGCGAGAATTGATTTCTCAAACGATGCGAGACTTATCTGCAATCTAATTCGGGCGGCTAATCCAGAGCCAGGCGCTTGGTCAACCTATGATGGATTAACTTCAAAGATCTTGTCCGCTCGAATAGTTCCGGATCAACGACATGTTGAAATAGGAACAGTACTTAATCTTGACGGGAAGCCCGTTGTGGTCTGTGGTGGGGGCTCTTTGCTTGAAATAGCCACTATCCAACCATCCGGCAAGTCAGTAATGACTGGGGAGGCTTGGCTTCGCGGAATAAGAGAATTTGGAAAGTTCTCTTGAAAGTTTCCCCAGCTAGAAAGTTAGCTCTAGATGTTCTAAACCGAGTTACCAACGAAGATGGTTACGCTAACCTAGTTTTCAATTCGCTCACTAGAGATTCAAAACTAAGTGCCCGCGATAAAGCATTCGCACAGGAATTGGCTTTCGGTTCAATAAGACTGCAGAACACATACGACGCGATTATTGATAATGTCTCATCGCGACCAAGTAACCAAATTGATGCCATCCTGAAAAATTGTCTTCGATTGGGCTGTCATCAGTTATTGCAGATGCGAGTTCCTAACCATGCGGCGATAAGTGAGACCGTTGAACTAGTTCGAAGTAGCTGTGGTGAAAATGTCGTTGGCTTTGCCAATGGGATCCTTAGGTCTGTTTCACTAAAAAGTTTGCTGGACTGGTTTGATGACTTAGAACTAAATCATTCAAGCGAGCAATTTCGAAGTATCAGGTATAGCCATCCAGAGTGGGTCATTCTGGCACTAAAGCAGGCGCTTTCCGCCGACGGGTTGCAGTCCGAGCTAACAGAATTATTGGAAAGCAACAACATTCCAGCGCTTGTCAATTTAGTTGCGCTACCTGGTCTTGCTAGTCGTCCCGATACATCAGCGGAGATTTCCCTAAATAGATTTAGTCCTTATGGATTTAGTTCCAGCTTTGGAAACCCTGCAGAAATTGCCGGTGTGAGGGATGGACTTGTTCGAGTTCAGGATGAAGGATCGCAGCTGGCGGCGTTGGCCCTTGCTGAGTATGCACCTTCCAAACAAGGTGAAAACTGGCTGGATCTTTGCGCAGGACCAGGTGGCAAGGCCGCCTTACTTGCAGCTTTAGCTAACCAATCAGGCGTTGATTTTCAGGCTAACGAATTACAGGAGCACCGAGCAAAGTTGGTGGAAGATGCTCTTCGGCCAGTTGGTCGATTCGAGGTTTCTCGTCTAGATGGCAGAGAGATCGGGAAGGTGTATCCGAGCAAGTTTGACCGAATTTTGGTTGATGCTCCCTGTACTGGCCTTGGTGCTCTGCGTAGAAGACCAGAAGCAAGATGGCGGAAATCTAACGAGGACCTCAAGGATCTCACGGCATTGCAGTTTGACCTAGTCACAAGCGCACTCGAAGCGCTAAAGCCTGGAGGGTTGCTGATGTATGTAACCTGTTCTCCGCATTTATCAGAGACGACAGCCATCGTTAGCCGAGCTAATAAGGAACTTGGGTGTGAAGTGTTAGATCTAACCAGTTTTATGAACAGTAAATTCATGATCGGCTCTTTACCAAAGGGGCGGAAAACAGTTCAATTGTTCACACATCGAGACGGAACCGACTCCATGTTTATGGCGCTGCTGCGTAAACCTAACTAACCAATAGGCTTAACCCATGACCGTGCGTATCCAACCGAGTATTCTCAGCGCTGACTTTGCAAACTTTCAAGCTGAGTTTGACTCAATCTCCGCAGCCGACGGCATACACGTAGACGTAATGGATGGTCACTTCGTTCCTAATCTCACTTTTGGCCTGCCAATGGTAAAGCGAATGCAGGAGATAACG
>CAYUBJ010000008.1:0-23074 GCA_964443065.1 uncultured Rhodoluna sp. | reverse complement strand
AGTTACCTCTGGATGTTCATCTAATGATTGAGAATGTGGATTATTGGGCAGAACAATACGCTTCGCTCGGGGTCTTCTCAGTAACTGTCCATCTAGAGGCTTGTGAAAGTCCTGCAAAGACAGCATTGTCAATTAGAAACCACGGGGCGAGGGCAGGTCTTGCTATCAAGCCAAAGACTTCTCTAAATCAGGCTCTAGAGCACATCGAACATTTCGACCAACTGCTTATCATGTCAGTTGAGCCTGGCTTCGGCGGGCAATCCTTCATTGACTCATCGCTAGATAAGGTTTTGGAGGCAAAAAGCGCACTCGAAAAGATTGGTAAAGCGATCTGGCTTCAAATCGATGGCGGTGTCGACGAGTCCAACATCGCCAAGATATCCGCTGCCGGTGTTGACACATTCGTTGCAGGATCAGCGGTGTTCAAGGCCAATAATCGAAATGAGCAGATCAAGCTACTTCGTTCGCTAGCTGAGTCAGGTAAACACTAGAGATGCTCGAATCTTTGAATCTCAGCAAAACCGATTTTCTGGCTATGGCCGAAGTCGGCAAAGTTATACCTATCACGCTGAGAATCTTTGGTGGAAACGAAACTCCGGTTGGCCTGTTCGAGAAAATATCTGCTGGCAAGTCAGGAACATTTCTACTTGAATCCGCCGAGCAAGGGGTCTGGTCAAGGTATAGCTTCATCGGGGTCTCTTCCAGATCAAACTTGATTTCGACCGGTAGCAGACTCGCAAGCTCTGACTTCGCTAAATTGCTTCCCACTGGAGATCATGAATACGATTCCTCACTAGTTGCAGTAGATGCAATCCAAAAGGCCTGGCGATTTGAATCCGTTGCTGGCTTGCCGCCACTAACCTCTGGTTTAGTCGGGCTCTTTTCCTGGGACGTTATCCGTGAGATAGAAAAACTGCCAGCACCAGTCGAGCCCGACTATAAGCATCCACTCGTGCATTTAGAGATGGTTCAAGATGTGATTGTGGTTGATCACAAAGATAACTGTCTGCTACTTGTTTCGAATGTTTATTGTGATACTGAAACTGCTTTTGAGTTTGGATATTCTCAGGCAGTTGAACGCATTGAGAAGATGTATGGACTCGTAAGTCAGGCAGCTACACCGAGATTCACATCTATCAAAACAGCCGAAGATACTGAAACAAAATCTAACTTCAGCAGAGAAGCTTTCTTGGATGCCGTAGAACTTGCTAAGGGGTTCGTTCGTATCGGAGACGTATTTCAGGTCGTTCTCTCGCAGCGGTTTGACATACAAGTTACGGCCAAACCAATAGACGTTTACAGGGTCCTTCGCTCACTAAACCCAAGTCCTTACATGTACCTTCTCAACTTCGAGGATGAAAATGGTCCCTACGCAGTTATCGGAAGCTCCCCAGAGGCATTAGTCAAAGTAAGCGGCGGTCGAGCCATCATGCATCCAATTGCTGGTTCTAGGCCTAGAGGCAGCTCGGCTAAAGAAGACAATGACTTAGCCGAATCGCTATTAGGGGACCAAAAGGAGCGCGCCGAACACTTGATGTTGGTCGATCTTGCCAGAAACGACTTGTTAAAGGTTTCGGCTCCGGATTCAATTAAGGTGACCGAGTTCATGAAAATTGAGCGATTCAGTCACATCATGCACCTAGTTTCAACTGTCGAATCCATACTCGAGGCTGGGTCATCACCCATTGATGTGCTGAAGGCTACGTTCCCGGCTGGAACGTTATCTGGAGCACCGAAACCCAGAGCGCTCGAGATTATTTCTGAATTAGAACCAACAAACCGAGGAATTTTTGGCGGGGTAGTTGGTTATCTGGATTTCGCTGGGAATGCGGACCTTGCTATAGCAATTAGAACAGCATTTGTTCGAGACAACCTAGGCCATGTCCAAGCAGGTGCAGGTATCGTTCTAGATTCAGATCCCGAGTCTGAATACATGGAGACAATAAACAAAGCCTCGGCTGTGATCTCAGCGATAAAACAGGCAAATGCCATGTTCGGCCACTAGGTAAGATTGTAGAGAAACGAAAGGCGAAGCTAATGACCACACATGAACAAGACCCAGGCCACGGAAACTCTATTGCAGCTTGGACTGCAGTGATAGTAGCGATAATTGGCACTGCAGTTTTGACACTAGGTGTGTTGTTAGTAAACAGTGCTCTGACTGTCTCCGGAGCTGTGATCTCGGTCGCTTCAATCGTAATTGGGCCAATTCTCGCCAAGCTTGGATTTGGCGTAAACGGCAAAAAATCCAAAGCCTAAATGCTTCAAGAACTCTACGCCGGTGCCGTAGCCGACGCGAATAGTCGCAGTCAGCTAGTTACAGCGGCTCAGTTGGAACAGGCGATTGCTTCATTAGCCGAACCCTTGGATGTTAGAAGCTTCTTCAAGAAGACGACAGTAAGCGTTATCGCCGAAATCAAGCGAGCATCACCATCTAAAGGCGACCTCTCAGAAATTCCAGATCCCGCAAAATTAGCCATCGAATACCAAGTTGCAGGTGCAGCGGCAATCTCAGTCCTAACTGAGCAGCGTCAATTCAAGGGATCACTAGATGATCTGATCGAGGTAGCAGCAGTGTCCTCAGTCCCCGTACTCCGCAAGGATTTCATAGCAACCGAGTACCAGATACTTGAGGCCAGGGCCGCAGGGGCCGACATAGTTCTTCTCATAGTCGCAGGCCTCAATCAACCACAGCTAAGTCACCTGTTTGACTTTGCAAGAAATCTTGGAATGGCTGTCCTCGTTGAAACACACAGCGCCGAAGAAATTGACCGGGCAATCAGCATTGGCGCGGAATTTATCGGCATAAACACCAGGGATTTATCGACGTTTCAGACAAATCGGGAGTTGTTCACTGAACTAGTTGGACTACTTCCAGAAGGCGTTGTTGCAGTAGCGGAATCAGCGGTTAGGAACTTAGCTGATGTTGAGCAGTACGCTCGAGCAGGGGCTCAAGCTGTCCTGGTTGGCGAGGCTTTGGTGACGGGCGATCACAAAGCCCTCATAAGCGAATTCAGCAAAGTAACGAAGATTAGACTGTAATACCATGTCAAATCAAACACCGCTAAGTAGCCAGAACGGCCCATATTTCGGGCAGTTCGGTGGAAGATTCGTACCCGAGTCTCTGATTGCGGCATTGGATGAACTGGACGAGACATACAAAAAAGCTAAGTCTGACCCTGCTTTTCAAGCGGAACTCGATTCTCTAAATCGAACTTATGTTGGTAGGCCCTCAATCATCACCGAAGTTCCAAAGTTTGCTGCGCTAGCTGGTGACATTCGGGTTTTTCTAAAAAGAGAAGATCTAAACCACACCGGCTCACACAAAATCAACAACGTAATCGGACAAGCACTATTAGCCAAGCGAATGGGTAAAAAACGCATTATTGCCGAAACCGGAGCGGGGCAGCACGGTGTTGCTAGCGCTACTGCCGCAGCTCTATTTGGATTAGAGTGCGTCGTTTACATGGGTGAGGTAGACACCAAACGACAGGCCTTAAACGTTGCTCGAATGAAACTTTTGGGTGCCACGGTGGTTCCTGTGGTAACTGGTTCGAGAACTTTGAAAGACGCAATTAACGAGGCACTGCGCGATTGGGTCACCAATGTTAGCGACACTCACTACCTACTGGGCACTGTTGCCGGGCCGCATCCATTTCCGACTATTGTCAGAGATTTTCATTCAGTAATCGGTCGAGAAGCCAAGGCACAACTAAAGGATGAGTTCAACCTGCTACCAGATGTAGTTGCTGCCTGCGTTGGCGGTGGATCGAACGCCATAGGTATCTTCCACTCCTTCCTCGATGACGATGTTCGACTTTGGGGTTTTGAAGCAGCTGGAGAAGGAATAGAAACAGGCAAGCACGCGGCCACTCTCAGTGAAGGAAAAGTTGGAGTGTTGCATGGTGCTAAAAGTTACATTCTTCAGGACGAAGATGGACAAACCGTCGAAAGCCACTCAATCTCTGCTGGTCTAGATTACCCAGGTGTTGGACCAGAGCACGCATGGCTCAAAGACATTTCGCGCGCTGAGTACTTCGGGATAACCGATGACGAGGCCATGCTGGCACTTAGGGCTCTTGCAGAAACTGAAGGAATAATTGCTGCGATAGAAACTGCCCACGCTCTTGCCGGAGTGATCAAACATGGATCTCAACTAAAACCTGGTTCCAGTGTTCTTGTAAATCTAAGCGGTCGGGGAGACAAGGACATGGAAACCGTTGGACGCTATTTCGGATTCCTCGGAGAAGAAAATGAGTAGTGTCGCGGAGTTAATTAGAGCCAAGCAAGCTTCAGGTGAGAACGTCCTGATTGGATATTTTCCAGCAGGTTTTCCCAATGTTCAAGAATCAATCGACGCCTGTATCGCCATGTGTGAATCCGGAGTAGACATTTTGGAATTGGGAATCCCATACAGCGATCCGGTCATGGATGGAATAGTAATCCAGGAGGCCACCGAGGTCGCCCTTGCTAACGGATTCAAGATTCGGATGATAAGTGATGTTGTCCGCGGAATCAGGCAAAAGGTACAGACACCGATACTTGTAATGAGCTACTGGAACCCCATTCTTCAATATGGTGTTCGACACTTAGCTGAGGACCTAGTTGAAGCAGGGGCGCAGGGGATAATCACACCTGATCTGATTCCTGACGAAGCAAGTGAATGGATCCAAATATCCGATGAACTAAATCTAGATCGAGTATTCATGGCTACTCCGTCTTCCTCCCAAGCCCGATTGAGCCAAGCGGCTAATCTAAGCCGAGGCTTTGTTTACGGAGTATCCACCATGGGAATCACAGGAACACGTGAAGACCTAGACTCGAAAGCTCGACAGGTAGTTTCGGGAGTTAGGGCAGCTGAATCTGAAACACCGGTCTGTGTTGGTATCGGAATCTCAACCGGAGCTCAAGTAGCCGAAGTAAACTCATATGCAGATGGAGCTATCGTAGGTAGCGCAATCATAAAGGCATACGTCCAATCTGGGATTCCGGGTTTGATTGATTGCGTAACTGAACTAAAAGCAGGAGCTAACTAATGAATTTTTATTCCATTCCAGCGCCAACGATTAGCAACATTCAAATAGGGCCATTCGTAATCCACTTCTACGCTCTGTTTATCCTTGTGGGCATCATTCTGGCCACGATTTGGACCGCGGCTCGAATGAAAAAGCGTGGAATGGACCCAGGACTTGCAATAGACATCGCTATCTGGGCGGTACCTTTTGGAATTATTGGTGGTCGACTCTTCCACGTTCTAACCCATCTGAACGATTACTTTGGTGAAGGTAAAGACTGGACTAACATCTTCAGAATCTGGGAAGGTGGCCTTGCTATCTACGGTGCTTTGATTTTCGGAGCATTGGGAGCATACATCGCCTGCCAGGTAGATATAAAGCCACTGAGAATTCGATCTGCTGGCATACGCTTCTTTAGTTTTGCCGACGCTCTCGTTCCTGGCTTGCTTGTCGCTCAGGCTTTAGGTCGTTGGGGAAACTACTTCAACAGCGAACTATTTGGTGAACCGACTGATTTACCCTGGGGGTTAGAGGTCAGCCCAGCTAACCCTAGCTATCCGCTAGGTTTGGACACGCTATCGGGAGGGCTCTTATTTCACCCGACATTTTTATACGAATCGCTCTGGTCACTACTTGGTATAGCAGTGCTACTGCTTGCTGAACGTAGATTTAATCTTCGTTGGGGCAAGTTATTCGCGCTATACCTCATCTGGTACGGTATCGGTCGTTACTTCATCGAGAGCATCCGAATGGATTCAGCTGATGTCTTGCTAGGACTGAGAACAAACCAATGGTCGGCTCTAATCGGCATACTTATTGGTCTGTTTATTTATGTCCTGCAGACAGCAAAGCACCCGGGGCAAGAGACTTCCGGTTATCTGCCTGGCAGGTCTTGGGAGCCAAAGCCTCCTGCGGCCAAGAAAAGCAAGTCCAAGGCGGACGAAGCTGAATCTACGCAGGCTGAATCTACGCAGGCTGAAAAGACGGTTGTAGAATCTAAATCAGACCCTGAGTAAATCAGGTCTTTCCAACTCTGGGCCATTGTCGTCCCCATACACAACATTTGAATGGAGACAGCATGTCCGGCCTATCACCCTTTGAGCGGTTTAACACTGCTCCGAAGGCGTCTGGCCTATATGACCCTGCAAGAGACAAAGACGCCTGCGGTCTTGCCATGGTGGCAACACTTCGCGGCACACCCGGTCACGACATCATTCGAACCGCGCTCCAAGCGTTAACCAACCTAGATCACCGAGGTGCTGTTGGTTCAGACGAAGGAACCGGTGATGGCGCTGGACTGCTTAGCCAAATCCCAGACCGGTTCTTCAGATCAAAAGTTTCATTTGAACTTCCTGCTCTTGGTCACTACGGCGCAGGGCTTGTTTATCTCGAGCAAGATGCTGATGAAAGAGCTTGGCTTGCTGGTTTCGAACAAATTGCGGCGGTACGAGCCTGCAAAGTGCTCGGGGTTCGAACAGTGCCTATTCGTCCAGAAGTTCTAGGTGATTTATCTAGAAAAGCAATGCCAAAGATTATTCAAGTCTTTGTTTCTTCCGCTACTGGAAAAGTTGGCATTGAATTCGAGCGGGATCTTTATTACATAAGAAAGCTTTCCGAAAGAAAGCTCGGCTGTTACCACTCGTCCCTTTCATCGAAAACCATTGTCTACAAGGGCATGCTAACTACGATGCAGCTTGAACCGTTCTATCCGGATTTATCCGATGAACTTTTCGAGTCAAAATTGGCAATTGTCCACTCACGTTTCTCCACGAACACCTTCCCGTCGTGGCCTCTTGCACATCCATTTAGATTCATCGCGCACAACGGCGAAATAAACACCGTTAAGGGAAATCGCAACTGGATGCGAGCTAGGGAAGCGAAACTGCAATCCGAACTTCTTCCTTTCTTGGACGAACTTAAGCCAATCAACACAGCTGGAGCGAGCGACTCTGCTTCCTTCGATGAGGTTCTCGAACTACTCGTGCTCTCTGGACGCTCACTGCCACACGCGCTAATGATGATGATTCCCGAAGCTTGGGAAAAGCAAGCGGACATGCCGACCCAATTACAGGAGTTCTACGAGTATCACTCGATGCTGATGGAACCATGGGATGGACCAGCCGCCGTGCTATTTACCGATGGCGACCTAGTTGGGGCTACCCTCGACCGCAACGGTCTTCGACCTGGACGCTACATCGTAACTGAAGATGGCTTAGTAGTGCTTGCCTCGGAAATTGGTGTTGTCGATATAGATCCGAGCCGCATCGTCCGTAAGGGGAGATTGCAACCGGGCCGCATGTTCCTAGCGGACACAGCAAGCGGACGACTCATCGACGATTCAGACATCAAGGCTGAAATAGCCGCGCTTGAGCCATGGGGTGAGTGGCTAAAACAGAACAGAATCAATCTGAAAGACATCCCTGATAGAGAGCACATTGCCTATACGAAGAGCTCTGTAAGCCGACGTCAAAGAACCTTCGGGTATACCGAAGAGGAACTTCGAGTAATCCTTGCCCCGATGGCAAAGACCGGTGCTGAACCGATCGGAGCGATGGGTTCGGACACCCCCATCGCTGCACTGAGTGATCGACCAAGGTTGCTATTTGACTATTTCGTGCAGCAGTTTGCCCAGGTAACGAACCCACCTTTGGACTCGATCCGAGAAGAGATTGTGACTTCCCTGAGTGTCGGTATCGGTCCAGAGCAAAACCTATTAACGGCTACACCTGAGCACGCCAAAATGGTGGTTCTTGATTTCCCAGTGTTGTCTAACGACGAGCTATCGAAAATCAAATACGCCGAAGACTCTGGTTTTGGCATTGCTTACGTGGTAAAAGGTCTATATCGGGTTGATGAAGGTAGCGAAGCTTTGCAGGCCAGGCTGCAAGAGATCTACGCTGAGGTTGATCAGGCTCTAATCGACGGAGCAACATTCTTAGTTCTCTCCGATCGCGATAGCAACCGTGAGCTTGCTCCAATACCAAGCTTGCTGCTTACCTCAGCAGTGCACCATCACCTGCTGAGACAGGGGATGAGAACCAAGGTTGGTTTGGTCGTAGAGGCTGGAGATGTTAGAGAGGTGCATCACGTTGCAGCTCTCATTGGTTACGGAGCTGCGGCAGTGAACCCATACCTTGCCATGGAGTCTGTCGAACTAATGGTGCGAAATGGTGACATTGCCGGATTGACTGTTGTCAAAGCCACTCAGAATCTGATCAAAGCTCTGGGTAAGGGAGTTTTGAAGGTGATGTCCAAAATGGGCATCTCGACCGTATCAAGCTACTCTGGTGCCCAGTGCTTTGAAGCTATCGGTCTTTCTCAAGAATTCGTTGATGCTTACTTCACTGGAACAACCAGCCAACTTGGCGGAATCGGACTTGATGTTGTTGCAGCTGAGATTGCTCAACGTCACTCGAGCGCGTATCCAATCGAGCGTGCTATGCGACCTCACGAAGAACTAGAAGTGGGTGGCGAGTATCAATGGCGCAGGTCTGGCCCACCACATCTATTCAATCCAGAAACCGTCTTCAAGCTTCAGCATTCAACCAGGTCTAAGCGTTACGACATTTTCAAGGAATACACCGATCTAGTAGACAATCAAGCCGAACGCTTAATGACTTTGCGCGGTTTATTCCTGCTGAGAACTGGGGTGAGGGGTGCAGTTGCCCTTTCGGAAGTTGAACCCGCCAGTGAAATTGTGAAGCGCTTCTCAACCGGAGCTATGTCCTACGGCTCTATCTCACCGGAGGCGCACGAAGTCTTGGCTATCGCCATGAACAGGCTCGGCGCTAAATCAAACACTGGTGAAGGTGGGGAAGACGTTGATCGTCTACTTGATCCAACAAGACGAAGCGCAATCAAGCAGGTGGCCTCCGGACGTTTCGGAGTCACCAGCATGTATCTAACTCACGCCGATGACATTCAAATCAAGATGGCACAGGGTGCCAAGCCTGGCGAAGGTGGCCAATTGCCACCTAACAAGGTTTATCCATGGATTGCCAAGGTGAGGCACTCAACCCCAGGTGTTGGGCTTATCTCACCACCGCCGCACCACGACATCTACTCGATTGAAGATTTGAAACAGCTGATTTTCGATCTAAAGCGCGCAAACAGCTCGGCACGTGTTCAGGTGAAACTTGTAAGCCAGGTTGGTATCGGCACCGTAGCATCGGGTGTTGCAAAAGCAAAAGCCGATTCAATTTTGGTTTCCGGTCACGATGGCGGAACTGGCGCTTCTCCTTTGTCCTCTCTCAAGCACGCAGGAACTCCATGGGAGTTAGGTCTCGCTGAGACACAGCAAACACTGCGTCTGAACGGGCTGAGGGACCGAGTTACCCTTCAAGTTGATGGTCAGCTCAAGACCGGTAGGGATGTTGTCATCGCTGCATTACTTGGTGCAGAGGAATTCGGTTTCGCAACAGCACCACTTGTTGTATCTGGTTGCGTGATGATGCGCGTTTGTCATTTGGACACTTGCCCGGTAGGAGTTGCGACGCAGAATCCGGAACTACGCTCTAGATTCACAGGTAAGGCAGAATTCGTCGAGAACTTCTTCATGTTCCTAGCCGAACAGGTAAGAGAGTATTTAGCTGAACTTGGTTTCAGATCACTAGATGAGGCTATTGGGCACAGTGAACTACTAGATGTCAATAGAGCCATCTCACATTGGAAAGCCGATGGCCTGGACCTAACACCAATTCTGGCAACGCCTGACCAGTCAGGCCCGCTGCGCAGATACACTTTCCAAGACCATCAGCTAGAAAGCCACTTTGACCAAGCAATCCTTGAAAGTTGCAAACCAGCTCTTGAAGATGCGCAAGCGGTAGTTATTGAAAAAGCTGTAAACAATACCCAGCAGGCGATCGGAACGTTACTAGGTAACGAGATAACCAAGCGTTACGGCGCTGAAGGGCTTGCTGACGGAACGATTACTCTCAAACTCTCTGGTTCAGCAGGACAATCTTTCGGTGCATTTATCCCTCGTGGTCTAAAACTGGTCCTAGCTGGGGATTCAAACGACTACGTTGGCAAGGGGCTTTCCGGTGGAACGATTGTGCTGCGACCATCCACTAAATCGGTATTTCCCGCTGAGTCAAACGTTATCGCCGGTAACGTCATTGGCTATGGCGCAACCTCAGGATTCTTATTCCTGAGAGGAATTGTCGGTGAGCGCTTCCTAGTTAGGAATTCAGGCGCAATTGCAGTGGCTGAGGGTGTTGGTGACCACGCCCTGGAATACATGACCGGTGGCACCGCGCTAATTCTTGGCAAGACTGGAAGGAACCTGGCTGCCGGCATGTCTGGTGGAACCGCCTACATTCACTTGCTTAGAGCCGATCTAGTAAACCAAGCCGCGCTTCGCGATGGCGAGCTCGACCTACTGCCTTTGAATGACCCGGATAAAGATTTAGTGAGAGAACTCCTTGTTCGACACATCGAAGAAACAGACTCGGCTGTTGCCAAGAAAATCATCACTAGTTTTGAGGAAGAGATTCAAAACTTCACCAAGGTGCTACCGCGAGATTATGCCAACGTGCAACGTATTCAGGCTGAAGCGATTGGTGAGGGTAAGGCTACTGACAGCCCTGAAGTGTGGACCAAGATTTTGGAGGTAAGCGCCCGTGGCTGATCCAAAAGGCTTTCTGAAGATAACGGAACGGGAAACCGCTCCAGCAAGACAAATTGAAGTTCGCATAAAGGACTGGAAAGAAGTTTATGATCGAGCGGATGCTGCGACAGTTAGCAATCAGGCTTCACGCTGCATGGACTGCGGGATTGCCTTCTGTCACCACGGCTGTCCGTTAGGAAATCTAATTCCCGAGTGGAACGACCTGGTTTGGCGAGAAAACGGCAAAGAAGCTATAGAGCGGCTTCACGCCACGAACAACTTTCCGGAGTTCACCGGAAAGTTGTGTCCAGCACCTTGCGAGAGTTCCTGTGTGCTTGGCATAAACCAGCCAGCGGTGACTATCAAACAGATTGAACTTTCAATAATTGAACAGGCCTTCGATCGCGGCTGGGTGGGAGTGCACGCACCGGAACGCATGACCGGCAAGACAGTCGCAGTTATCGGATCTGGTCCTGCTGGTCTAGCAGCAGCCCAGCAACTAACTCGAGCAGGACATACGGTCGCTGTTTATGAAAAGGATGATCGGATCGGCGGACTTCTTCGATACGGTATCCCAGATTTCAAGATGGAAAAGTTTCACATCGATCGTCGGATCGAACAAATGGAAGCCGAAGGGACCAGATTCAGAACCGGCGTCTCCATCGGGGAAGACATCACTTGGGATGAAATCTACCGTCGTTACGACGCAGTGCTGATTGCCGTTGGTGCGGACAAACCTAGAGAACTCTCGGTGCCCGGCCGAGAATTGTCTGGCATCCACTTTGCTATGCCGTATCTGACCCAGGCTAACCGAGCCGTTGCTGGTGAAATTATCGAGGAACAAATAAGTGCAGCTGGTAAGCATGTTGTAATCCTCGGCGGTGGCGATACTGGGGCAGACTGTCTGGGAACTGCAACCCGACAGGGAGCGCTAAGCGTTACGACTCTTGCGATTGGCGCTAAACCACCTAGCGAACGAACTCCTAATCAACCATGGCCAGTTGACCCAAATCTCTTCGAGATTGCTAGTGCCCACGAGGAATTCGGTGAGCGTAAGTACTTGGCAAGCACAGTTGAATTCGTTGGGACGGATGGAAAAGTCACCGGACTTAGGGTTGCCGAGACAGAAATTATCGATGGTATCCGCAGACCAAAGCAGGGCTCTGAGGTTCTATTACCTGCCGACCTAGTGCTACTTAGCCTTGGCTATAGCGGTCCAGTATCTGCAATCAGTATCAACGGAACTAACATTTCTCGAGCAGCCAATGGCAATCTTGAACGCGAGAACGACTACTCGAGTAATGTCGAAGGCGTTTTCATCGCCGGCGATGCCGGTAGAGGGGCAAGCCTGATTGTTTGGGCGATCGCTGAAGGTAGGGCAGCCGCAGCAGAAATTGATGCATTCTTGGAAGGACAAACAGTACTTCCTAAACCAGTTAAGCCATCAGACAAAGGAATTACCGTTTAGCCAAAAGGTAGGCTTAAGGTGAGCAAAACGAAGGAAATAATGAGAAGAGCGAAGATCGTTGCCACGCTAGGGCCAGCAACTTCAACCTACGAGTCCATCAAGGCGATTATCGAAGCTGGTGTCGATGTAGCCAGAATGAACCTGAGCCACGGAAGCTACGATGTGCATGAGGAAATTTATCGCACCGTTCGTAAAGCTGCGGCAGATGCAAAAAAGCCGGTCGGTATTTTCGTTGATCTTCAGGGTCCAAAAATTAGACTCGGTAAATTCGCCGACGGACCGGTAAATCTGGAAAAAGGCGACGTCTTCAAAATCACTATTGAGGATATTGCTGGAACTAAAGAGATCTGCTCCACAACATTCAAAGGACTACCGGGGGATGTCAAGGTTGGCGATGTTCTACTAATCGATGACGGCAAAGTTGGTCTCAGAGCCACCGAAGTATCAGATACCACGGTCACCACTGTTGTCGAGGTGCCGGGGCCAGTAAGTAACAATAAGGGCATCAACCTTCCTGGGGTAGCTGTTAATGTTCCTGCTCTAAGTGAAAAAGATGAAGATGATTTGCGCTGGGGAATCAGACTCGGTGTTGATATGATTGCCCTCTCATTTGTGAGAAATGCAACTGACATTGTTCGTGTTCATGAAATCATGCGAGAGGAAGGGAAATTCCTTCCCGTCATCGCAAAGATTGAGAAACCTCAGGCGGTCGAAGCGCTTGAGGAAATTATCGATGCATTCGATGGCGTAATGGTCGCCCGCGGTGACCTCGGTGTTGAGCTGCCATTCTGGCAGGTTCCACTAGTTCAAAAAAGAGCAATCGAACTATCTCGCCGCTGGGCTAAACCGGTAATAGTGGCAACTCAAATGCTCGAGTCGATGATCACTGCCTCCCGTCCAACTAGAGCAGAAGCTAGTGACGTTGCAAACGCCGTCCTTGATGGAGCAGATTGCCTCATGCTCTCTGGTGAAACATCGGTCGGAGAATTTCCAGTTGAAACAGTGGCTGCGATGGCTAGCATTATTTCTTCAACCGAAGAAAATGGTTTGAGCCGAATTCCAGAACTTGGCACAAAACCGCACACCAGAGGCGGTGCCGTAACTTTGGCTGCAGCCGAGATTGCCGAACTTCTTGGCTCGAAATACATCTGTGTATTCACCGAAAGCGGAGATTCCCTAAAGCGAGTTGCTCGTCTGCGTCACGAGATTCCCACAATAGCCTTCACTCCATCAGAAGAGACCATGCGCAGGCTATCGATGGTCTGGGGATCAAATGTCTATCTAGTACCCACAGTCATGCATACCGACGCGATGATGCTTCAGGTAGACGAGATTTTGCTTGCTGAAGGCATTGCAGAAATCGGGGAAGAGGTCGTAGTGGTTGCCGGGACACCGCCTGGTATTCCAGGATCGACTAACTCATTGCGTGTGCATAGAGTTGGCGATGCTAAAAATGGTGTCGTACCGGCCTACGCCAAATAGTAAAAAACCCCAGTTGTCTGGGGTTTTTTCTTGGGTGCCGAAGGTGGGAGTCGAACCCACACGCCCTTTCGAGCAAAGCATTTTGAGTGCTCCGCGTCTGCCATTTCGCCACTTCGGCATGTTACGAATAACGAGTCTAAACCATCTTCCGGAAGGTATGTTAATTCTATGGACCAGACAGCCCAAGAACTACCCAGAGTAGTTGTTGCCGAAGATGAGGCGATTATTCGCCTAGACATCGTCCAAACCCTTACCGAAAATGGATTTAACTGTGTTGCTCAAGCAAGCGACGGGGCTGAAGCCATTCGGCTTGCTGTCGAGCTAAAGCCTGACCTTGTCCTAATGGACATCAAGATGCCTGGCACCGATGGGCTTCAGGCTGCTGAAGAACTGGCCCAGTATAAACTTCCGGTGGTTTTGCTCACGGCATTTAGTTCACCAGAGTTGGTAGATCGGGCAAGTGCCGCCGGTGTCTATAACTATGTAGTCAAACCGTTCAATCCAGATAATCTAATTCCCGCCTTGAAGATAGCTCTTTCGCTCCACAATCGCATCTCAACAGCCGAGGAAGAGGCGGAACAGATGAGCGAGAAACTGGAATCAAGAAAAATGGTGGACCGCGCTAAAGGTCTTCTCACTGAAAAGATGAAAATGAATGAGCCAGAGGCTTTCCGTTGGATTCAAAAAGCTTCAATGGATCGACGCCTAACCATGCGACAGGTAGCCGAGACCGTGATCGAACAACTGGGCGATAAAAACTAACGGTTATCTCTGAGGAAGTTTGTGATGCGAACTGTCGAAAGCCTAGTGCCGTTCTCATCGGTTACAACAACTTCGTGAGTGGTCAAATTCTTGCCGATATTTACCGCTTTCGCCGTTGCTGTGATTAGCCCCGACTTGCAGCTTCTGGTGTGGGAAGCATTGATTTCAATTCCAACCGCATGACGGCCTTCACCGGCAGCGACATAGGCACACATCGAGCCTAAAGTTTCAGCTAAAACTACGTATGCGCCACCGTGGACTATTCCTAGCGGTTGGCGATTACCTTCGGCTGGCATAGTTGCAATGCCGGACTCTGCTGATAGCTCAAGAATTTTGATTCCCATCGAGTCCGCCAGTTCACCAACACCGCGCTTATTCACCCAGTAGGCGACTTCATCACTCATGCCCGACATTTCGTTTCCTTACCTTGTTGAACCAAGCCGACCATTTAGGCTTTATCCATGACCGACAAGGGCAAGCCTACACTTTTACTAATCGATGGTCATTCCCTGGCTTTCCGAGCCTTCTATGCACTAAGTCCGGATTCATTCAAGACACCTCAAGGCCAACACACCAACGCTGTTCATGGTTTTATCTCGATGATGCTGAACATCTTGGCTAACGAGAAACCATCTCACCTGGCAGTGGCATTTGACCTTTCCCGCAGCTCTTTCCGAACCGAGCAATATCCCGAATACAAAGGAACCAGGGGAGAGACGCCACCGGAGTTCAATGGTCAAACAGAGCTCCTGCGCGAAGCGCTTGAGTCCATGAACATAATTACTCTTTCCAGGGATAACTACGAAGCCGACGACATTATCGCCAGCCTCGCTGATCAGGGTGCGGCCAAAGGTTATCGAGTACTTATCGTTTCTGGAGACCGAGACACTTTCCAACTGATTCAAGACGACGTCACAATTTTGTATCCAGTAAAAGGCGTAATGAATCTGGCTCGCATGAATGACGAAGCTGTTTTAGAAAAGTATGGGATTCATGCCAAGCAGTATCCCGATTTAGCTGCGTTGGTTGGCGAGACCTCCGACAACCTTCCCGGTATCCCAGGTGTTGGTCCGAAGACTGCAGCGAAGTGGCTGCAACAATATGGTGATCTCCAGGCCATCTTGAAAGCGGCTACGGAGATCCCTGGCAAAGTTGGCGAGAGTCTGAGAGAGCATCAAGAACTTGCAGTCAGAAATCGCCGACTGAATCATCTAGTCAGGGACCTCGATGTTGGATTTGGATTTGATGACTTCACCTTGAAGCCAGTTGATGAGAAAGCTGTGCGCGATACATTTGCAAAACTGCATTTCAGGTCTTTACTTGAGCGAGTATTCAAGGGTCTGGGTGTAGTTCGGTCAACTGAACAAGTGGAATCCGATTCTGTTGTCGAAGACCCACCTGCAGAGGTAGTTCAAATTGATCTAAATGTTCCAAAACCCGCCAAAGCCTCACCAGAGCTTCTGGAAAAAATGGCTAAGGACAAAGAGCCAATAGCCATACTCGCTTCTTATAACGATTTCGGTGTAGCCGGATTGTCGCTGGCGACTGAAAAAACTCGCAGTTACTTCGACTTCAAGGAGTTTGGCAAGCAGCTGAAGGAACTTCTCACCAGCGATAAATCAAAGATTGTCTTCGACAGCAAGAAACTTGAACGAACATTACTTCAGGAAAGTAAATCAACCTCAGCCATAGTCGATGACCCCATGCTGATGGCCTACATCGAGAATCCTTTACGCCGCGCGTTTGGTTTAGAAGATCTGATTGGGGAATTCCTCGGCCTAACTTTTGAATCTACAGAGGCTGTCGAAAGTGGCGCTGATGTAACTGAACTCTGCTGGCTAATGATTCCCCTCACCAATAAGTTGGAAGCACTGCTCAAAGAAACGAAGCAAGAGCAGGTATATCGAACTATCGAACTTCCTTCAGCACACGCCCTAGCCAAGATGGAAAGTACTGGTATTTCAATTGATGAACGGGTCTTGGACAAACTTATTCGCGAACTCGATAAAGAAATCAAAAGCCTAGAAAAGCAATGTTTTGAGCTAATCGGTAAGGAAATTAACCTAGCTTCACCAAAACAACTTCAGACTGTGCTATTTGAAGATCTAGGGATGCAGGGAACTAGCAAAGTTAAGACCGGATTCTCAACAAATGCTGAGGCGCTGACTACCTTATTCGAGCAGACAGGCCACCCATTCTTAGAAAAGCTGCTCCAACATAGAGAAGTAACCAAGATACGCCAAATAGTAGAGACCATCGGTAAAACAATTACCGCAGACGGGCGAATCCACACCACATATGTTCAAACTGGAACTTCGACCGGACGTTTATCCTCAGAGAATCCGAACTTGCAGAACATTCCGGTCAGAAGTGAAAGAGGTCGTCTAATTCGTGACGCCTTCGTAGTTGGTGAAGGGTTTGAGACGCTGTTGACCGCTGACTACTCACAGATTGAAATGCGAATCCTGGCTCATCTCAGCCAAGACTCCGGATTAATCGAAGCGTTTAGATCCGGTGAGGACCTGCATCGCTTTGTTGGAGCTCGCATCTATGGGGTTAAGCCTGAAGAGGTGACCTCAGCAATGCGCGCCAAGGTGAAGGCAATGTCATACGGATTGGTTTATGGTTTGAGCGAATATGGCTTAGCCAAACAACTTAGAATCAGCAACGCGGATGCCAAACAACTCATGAATGACTACTTTGCAAGATTTGGTGGGGTTCGAGGCTATCTCAGCAAAGTTGTTGACGATGCAAAGATTAACCAGCACACCACCACTATTTATGGTCGTCGCAGACCTTTTGACGACCTGAACAGCAAAATCTTCACCATTCGAGAAAATGCCCGTCGGGCAGCGCTGAATGCGCCGATTCAGGGCACAGCAGCCGACATCATGAAATTGGCGATGATCAGGGTAGATGAATTGCTTGTAAAGGCAAAAGTTAAGAGCCGAATTCTTTTGCAAGTACACGATGAACTCGTGCTTGAAGTTGCCAAGGGGGAACTTGAGCAGGTGAAGGCTATCGTCACAGAAGGTATGACCGAAGTGGCCAAGCTCGATGTTCCGCTTGAAGTCAACATCGGTATTGGCAAGAGTTGGGACGAGGCCGCCCATTGATTTCCAATGGAGTCGCTACAGTTGCAGCTGCCGAGGGGCTACATGCAAGGCCGGCGGCTGATTTTGTCAGAGCGGTGACGCTGAGCGGGCACCAGGTAGAGCTAAGAAATTCTGCCGGTAGGGTGGTCGATGGCTCGAGCATTCTCGGGGTGCTTAGTTTGGCTGTAAAACAGGGCGAGCAGGTTCACATTCAAGTATCTGGACCAGATTCGCAAGCGGTCCTTGAGGTGCTTATCGCCGTTGTTTCTGTCCTAAAACGGGACTAGACTTGGGGAGGTTCATTTTTGAGCCAAGTCCCTATCCATCGCCAAGCGATATCGGTGTGAAAGCCTATGTCTATTGGCCCGAGTAAAACCAGAACGAGATATTTTCTCTATGACAAGTACCGAAAAGGCAACCAAGCAGGTTGCAGTAAACGACATCGGCTCAGCAGAAGAACTGCTTGCAGAAATCGAAAAAACCCTAAAATCATTCAACGATGGAGATCTAATCTCTGGAATTGTTGTGAAAATTGACCGCGACGAGGTTCTACTCGACGTCGGTTACAAGACCGAAGGTGTTATTCCTTCGCGTGAACTATCCATTCGCCACGACGCTGATCCAAGCGACATTGTTACCGTAGGCGATTCAATCGAGGCTCTAGTCCTAATGAAAGAGGACAAAGAAGGCCGACTAATTCTTTCCAAGAAGCGTGCTCAGTATGAGCGTGCCTGGGGTGATGTTGAAAAGATTAAGGAAACCGATGGCGTTGTCAACGGTTTAGTTATCGAAGTAGTTAAGGGTGGTCTAATCGTCGACATCGGTCTACGTGGATTCCTACCAGCTTCGCTTATTGAACTTCGTCGTGTTCGCGATCTGACTCCATATCTTGGTCAAACAGTTGAAGCCAAGATTCTTGAACTAGACAAGAACCGTAACAACGTCGTACTGTCACGTCGTGCACTTCTCGAAGAGTCGCAGACTGCTAACCGAACCACTTTCCTAGCAGATCTAGCTAAGGGACAGATTCGTACCGGTGTTGTATCTTCTATCGTGAACTTCGGTGCGTTTATCGACCTAGGTGGCGTTGACGGCCTCGTACACGTTTCTGAACTTTCATGGAAGCACATTGAACACGCCTCAGAGGTTGTTGAAATCGGACAAGAAGTTACCGTTGAGGTTCTTGAAGTTGATGCAGAACGTGAACGTGTTTCACTTTCGCTGAAGTCAACCCAGGAAGATCCATGGCAGGTATTTGCAAGAACCCACGCTATTGGTCAGTATGCGCCGGGTAAGGTAACCAAGATTGTTCCATTCGGAGCTTTCGTTCGAGTTGCTGATGGCATCGAGGGACTAGTTCACATCTCTGAACTTTCTTCAAAGCACATCGATCTAGCAAGCCAGGTTGTGACAGTTAACCAGGATGTCTTCGTCAAGGTAATCGACATTGACCTTGACCGTAGAAGAATCAGCCTGTCACTAAAGCAGGCAACTGAGGAAGTTGACCCTAACGGCACCGATTTCAACCCAGCGCTATACGGTCTGGCTTCTGATTTCGATGACCAGGGTAACTACAAGTATCCAGAAGGCTTTGACCCAGCAACTAGCGAGTGGAAGCCTGGCTTTGAAGAGGCCAAGGCCAAGTGGGAGAAGGAATACTCTGAGGCTCACGCTCGTTGGGAAGAGCACAAGAAGCAAGTTGCTGCTGCACTTGCGCTTGAGGCAACACTTCCAGACGCTAAGCCTGAGGAAACCAACTCCTCAAGCTCATCCTCTGAGGGTATGAGCGAGTCCACAGGCACTCTATCTGACGATGAGTCGCTAAACGCTCTAAAGGACAAGCTCGACAACGCCGAGTAGTCAAACAAGCTTTGACGGGGTTGGGTTCTAACTCAACCCCGTTTTTGCGTCTCAAGTTAGGCTTTATTACATGTTCCTTATTGGTCTCACTGGTGGAATCGCAGCCGGCAAATCCACGGTGGCACATTTTTGGCA
Organism: uncultured Rhodoluna sp.; assembly: GCA_964443065.1. Classification (GTDB taxonomy): domain Bacteria; phylum Actinomycetota; class Actinomycetes; order Actinomycetales; family Microbacteriaceae; genus Rhodoluna. The sequence continues at coordinate 3,649 of CAYUBJ010000008.1, read as the reverse complement.
GAGCCTGGGGGCTATTGAAATCGATGCGGACATACTAGCTCGCGAAGTTGTTGCACCTGGCACTAAAGGAGCACAAGAGATAGCAAATGAATTCGGTGCAGAATATTTCAGCCAGACCGGTGAACTTAACCGATCAAAGCTCGGCGAATTGGTTTTCTCGGATTCGCAGGCAAAAGAAAAACTCGAATCAATCGTGCACCCTTTAGTTAAAGCTAAAGCTAAAGAGCTTATTACCCAGGCAAATCCAAATGCGATTGTTGTTTATACGGTGCCGCTGTTGGTTGAAGCCAATGTAGATCTTCCTTTTGATGTTGTTGTGACCGTTGAAGCGCCCGAAGAAGTGCGGATAAAAAGACTTATCGAGTCAAGAGGCATGAGTCGGGAAGATGCAGCTAATCGCATAGCAAACCAAGCCAAACCGATTGAGCGAGCAGCTCGAGCAGATTATGTCTTGAATTCAAATCAGAGTCTCGATCTGCTTATCGCGGACGCCAGGGAACTTTGGGAAGAGTTCTGTAGAAGGGCAGACTCAAAAAAGTGAAAGAACCAACCCGAGTCTTTAAGCCTTTCGAAGTAGTCAGTGAATACAAGCCCTCAGGGGATCAACCGGCTGCTATTGAAGAACTAGCATCCCGAATAAAGGCAGGAGAGAAGGATGTCGTCCTTCTTGGTGCTACCGGTACCGGTAAGAGCGCAACCACTGCTTGGCTTATCGAGAAACTGCAGCGTCCGACACTAGTCCTCGCTCATAACAAAACGCTCGCTGCCCAATTAGTAAATGAATTTAGAGAAATGCTCCCCAATAACGCGGTGGAGTATTTTGTAAGCTACTACGACTATTACCAACCAGAGGCTTATGTTCCTCAGACAGATACCTTCATTGAGAAGGATTCAAGCATAAACGCTGAAGTTGAAAGACTTCGTTACTCGGCCACGATGAGCCTACTAAGTCGTAGAGATGTGGTGGTTGTAAGCACCGTCTCCTGCATTTACGGCCTTGGTGCGCCAAGCGAGTATCTGGACATGTCTTTACCGCTGCACAAGGGTCAGATTATTGACCGAGACGAATTGATCCGTGAATTTGTCTCGATGCAGTATCAACGAAACGACTATGACTTCAGTCGAGGTAATTTCCGAGTTAAGGGCGACACTATTGAGATTATCCCTGTCTACGACGAACTAGCCATCAGGCTTGAACTATTTGGAGATGAGATAGAGAACATCTATCAACTTCACCCGCTAACTGGTGAGGTTATAAAGAACATTGACACCATAAGCGTATTTCCAGCAAGTTACTATGTGACCTCACCTGAGCGGATGGGGCTAGCTCTGGAGGCAATCGAAGAGGAAATGGTTGCCAGAGTTAAAGAGTTTGAAACTCAAGGCAAGCTTTTGGAAGCTCAACGAATAAAAATGAGAACAACTTTCGATCTGGAAATGATTAGAGAGTTAGGTTTTTGCTCGGGAATAGAGAACTACTCACGACACATAGACGGTAGGGAACCTGGCTCAGCCCCATCCTGTTTGCTCGACTATTTCCCAGAAGATTTTCTTACTGTTATCGATGAATCACACGTTACAGTTCCACAAATAGGTGCGATGTTTGAAGGTGACTCCTCTAGGAAACGAACACTGGTTGAATACGGCTTTCGACTTCCATCGGCTATGGACAACCGGCCGCTTAAGTGGCAGGAGTTCTTAGACCGCGTTGGACAGACGGTCTACTTGTCGGCAACGCCAGGTAAATACGAACTTTCCGTTAGCGATGGGGTGGTTGAGCAAATAATTCGCCCGACAGGGCTAGTTGACCCGAAGGTAGTGGTCAAGCCGATTAAGGGTCAAATTGATGACCTACTCGAAGAGATTAAGAGTCGGGCGGAACGAGACGAGCGCGTGCTAGTGACCACTCTCACCAAAAAGATGGCGGAGGAGCTCACGGACTTCCTCACTGAGGCTGGGGTTAGAGTTCGTTATCTTCACAGTGACGTCGATACTCTGCGCAGGGTTGAACTACTCAGAGAACTACGTCAGGGAATATTTGATGTCTTGGTTGGTATCAACCTGCTGCGTGAGGGATTGGATCTGCCAGAGGTATCTCTAGTTGCCATACTGGATGCAGATAAAGAGGGTTTCCTAAGGTCAACAACTTCGCTTATCCAGACCATTGGTCGAGCAGCTAGAAATGTTTCTGGCGAAGTACACATGTATGCAGATCGAATAACGGACTCTATGGCCAAAGCTATTGATGAGACTAACCGTCGTCGAGAAAAGCAGGTTGCTTACAACAAAGCGAACAACATCGATCCAACCCCGCTGCGGAAGAAGATATCTGACATCACCGACAGTCTGCTATCTGAGGAAAAGGATACGGAGGAGCTGCTGGCGCAAAAACCGAAGCGTAACCGCGATGGCAAGCCGATCACCCCGATTAGACGCAGGCCAGACAAGAACTCTAGTTATGACGACCTTATTTCGCTGGTAGTCGAACTTGATGCTCAGATGAAGTCAGCAGCCGAGGAGCTGAACTTTGAACTTGCTGCAAGGCTAAGAGACGAGATATCCGAGCTTAAATACACCATCCGTCAGATCGATAAGATCTAGCGGGTTAAACTAAATCTCATGCCCGTCATTCAAAGCCCCGCTAAAGAAAAGCTGATCGTCAAAGGCGCTCGGGTCCATAACCTAAAGAACTTGACTCTGGAAATACCTCGCAACGCGATGGTCGTTTTTACCGGATTAAGTGGCTCCGGCAAATCTTCGCTAGCCTTTGACACTATTTTTGCTGAGGGGCAGAGGCGTTACGTGGAGTCGCTTTCCGCATACGCCAGGCAGTTTTTAGGCCAGGTGGATCGACCTGATGTTGATTTCATCGAGGGTCTATCACCAGCAGTGTCAATTGATCAGAAGAGCACTAACCGTAACCCCAGGTCCACGGTTGGCACAATTACCGAAATTCACGATTATTTGCGCCTGCTCTGGGCCCGAATCGGTATTCCGCACTGTTCGGTTTGCGGTGAACGAATTGCGAAGCAGACCACACAGCAGATTGTTGACCAGATCATGCAACTGCCCGCCGGAACTAAGTATCAGGTGCTAGCTCAGGTTGTAGATCAAAAGAAAGGTGAGTTCTCTGATTTGTTCCGAGAGCTTATCTCTCAGGGATTCGCTAGAGCTGTGGTTGATGGAGAAGTTGTCACCCTTGCCGAGGCCAAACCGCTTCGTAAAACTTATAAGCACGACATTTCTGTGGTTATCGATCGACTAGTAGCTAAACCAGATATCATTCAACGACTAACCGATTCGGTAGAGACTGCTCTAAAACTGACTAGCGGCAAAGTAACGATTGATCTCGTTGACGTGCAGGGTGAAGGAAAGTATCGCAATTTCTCAGAAAAAATGTCCTGTCCGAATGAGCATCCGCTGGCCATCACCGAAATCGAACCTAGGACATTTTCCTTCAATGCTCCATTTGGTGCCTGTGCGACGTGCTCCGGTCTCGGCACGAAAATGGCTGTCGACAAGGATTTAGTTATTGGAGACCCTTCCGAATCAATTCGAGGTGGAGTAATTCGTCCTTGGTCAACCCAAGGTAAGGGTTTGTTCACCTACTACACCAGGCTTGTTACTGGCCTGGCTAAAGATATGGACT
>CAYUBJ010000007.1:0-47450 GCA_964443065.1 uncultured Rhodoluna sp. | reverse complement strand
GCGGGAGTGGCGAAATTGGCAGACGCACTAGATTTAGGTTCTAGCGCCTATGGCGTGTGGGTTCAAGTCCCACCTTCCGCACCAGCACTTGAGGTCGACTTAGGTCGGCCTCAATTACTTTAAGTTCTTGGTGGCGGTAACTGCAGCTCCGGCGTCGATGATTCCAGCACCACAGTAGCCGGTTAGGTAATCTCCACCGTCTCTCAGTTGCGCAGTTAACTGCAGGTCCGAACAGAGCGTGTCTGGGGCAAAGGGCTTAGCGGTGGTGCGAAGGATTTCCCAGACTTGCTCTTCGGTGATGTTGGGCTTCAAGGAATACATCAGCGCAATTACTCCGGCAGCTATTGGCGAAGCCATTGACGTGCCAACCTCGCTTGAATAAGTTGGGTTTCCTGCTTTTGTCTTACCATCATTCCAGGTTGACCATATGCCGCCCTCAGCCGGAAGTTCAATATCTGCTTGTTCATCACCACCAGGTGCTGATATGTCGACCCCGATATACATGCCATAGGTCTCGTCTAAATACGAGTAGTTACTGTATGTTGCTCGATCACCGTAATAACCTGTTGCACCGATGGTGATATTTCCAAAGCAGTTGCCGGGGTATGACTCTGAGGCATACTTATCGTCGTTTCCGGCCGAAGTCACTATGGTCACATTTCTCGCCTTCGCAGCATCGATAGCTTTTTGAGTCGGCGAGAATTGCCCACAGTTACTAAAAACGTTTGATCCAATTGAGAGGTTAATTACCTTGGCGATATTTTTATTTGTCGGCACACCGCTGATCGGCACTCCGATAGCCCAGTTGATTCCGGCAGCGATATCACTTTCACTGCCACCGTTGACTCCGAGGACTCGTATTGGAGAAATCTTCACATTTGGCGCTACTCCTGTGATTCCTATGGAGTTTGCGCTAGCGGCGATGATGCCTGCAACATGGGTACCATGCCAGCTACTGTCCTCCCGCTTAGTCGTTGAATAGTCGCCGGGATCGGTTGCATCTGCATCTCTACCTGGCTGCCCGTCCCTCGAATTGCTATCGGAGAGGATGAAGTCATAGCCCGCCACCACGTTGTCATTCAGGTCGGGGTGGGAAGTAATACCAGTATCTAAAACAGCCACTACAACGCTTGGGCTACCTTTGGTTATCTTCCAAGCTGGTTGAATGTTTACTCCATACTCCGAAGTCAAATACCACTGCTCGCCAAACATCGGATCCGTAGTCTCTGAAACGGGGACCGAAGTAGCGCTACCTTTTTGGTTTGTTGCGGTTACCGTAACCGTGTATTTGGTTTGCGACTGCATACCGCTTAGGACACAGCTATTTGAAGTGGTAGTGCAGGTCAGTTTGGAGTTATCCGGAGCGGCAGCATTCACCTGATAGTTAGTTGCTAAACCACCTTTTTCGCGAGTGCTTTGGGGTTGCCAACTCACCAGCGGACTGGCTGAGGTAATCTCGCCGGCACTCTGCAGAAGTGGCGCTTTCGGGGCAGCCGTTGGTTTAAAACTAGTTACGGCGCTGTATGGGCTCACCGCCATGTTTTTACCGTTTGAACTTTTTGTGACCGCAGCAACTTTTAACTTGGTAGTTGTCCCAGCTATCAGGTTGCTGGTGACAGTTATTGCTGTTGCGGTGCTTTGGGTATTACTGAGCAGAATCTTCCAGGTATTTGAATCCGAATCAAATTGACTAATCCGATAGCCCCAGATGACTCCCCCGTTTAGCCTGGTCGGCGCGCTCCAACTTAGGCGAACTCGAGGATCCTGTGGCGCAGTTGAGCGCCAACCATCAGTTGCCCGAAGAGCTGTAGGCGCAGAGCTAGATTTCATCCCACCAAGAACTGGGCTTGAGTGTTTGATTGTTGCCGGAATTAGAAGATGGTCTAGGTAGATGCTTTTGATATTTGGGTTAACGGCAAGACGAGTGGCTAGCTCTCTAGCTTCGGATTCGGTTTTGTGCTCGCTAAATTGGACAGACCAGATCCCGAGACCGACATCAGCAAAAGACTTAATCTCAGAACTAATCGGTTCGGTACCCGAAAGTTTTCCAGAAATGTTCAGTGGCGCTACATTTTCTCGATATTCGATTGCTAAACCGACAACTGGCTTATCGAGAAGATTAGGGTCACTTAGAATCTCGGCACGATTAGTTGATAAAGAAACTAGTGCTAAAGCAGTAAACAGCAATGAAGATACGGACAGCACTGCCGTCAACTTGGCTAGTTTCATGCTTGAGAGACTAGTCCCAAGCCCTGAATTTTTCCTGAATTTACTCACAAGCTTTTCTGCATCAATATCGTGCCAAGCCAGCGATTGAACTTGAACCCTACTTTGCCCAAGTGGCCCTGTCGCTTGAATCCGAAGGCCTCGTGCAAGGCTATCGAAGGGTCTGCCCCTTTATCGCTGATGACAGCAACGATTTCTTTGACTCCGGCAGCTTTTCCGAGGTTGATGAGTTCATCTAGAAGTCTTGTTCCTAACTTTTTGCCGATGGCGGCGGGGCGAAGATAAATTGTGTCTTCAACGGTTCTGCGATAGGCAGCTTTCTGTCGCCAAGGTGCTAGATAGGCAAAACCCTGCACCGTTCCAGATTCAGTTACGGCAACAATAAATGGAAGTTCAAGGCTCTTTAGGTAGCTGAACTTATCTAGCCAGAAGTCCTCTTTGGTCTTTTCAATGTCAAATGTGACTACTGAATTAACAACGTAGTAGTTGTATATCTCGCAGACCTGCGAAAGATCGGCCTCAGTTGCTTTACGAATAAGAAGGTCATCTAAGCTCTTTAGCTCCGGTTCACCCTTAGCTTTGAGCAGTTTGACTAAGCGCCAACGTGATTCTGAATCCAACGGCATTTGATGTGACCTCCTCTCATAACTTCCAATCTATCGGCTCTAAACCGAGCTTGATTAGTTCCTGATTTGCACGACTGAACGGCCTAGATCCAAAGAATCCACGACTAGCTGAAAGTGGTGACGGGTGGGCAGATTCGACCACCACAGTGTCGGGGATCAAACTAGCTAGATTCTTTGCATGATTACCCCAAGCCATAATTACTATTTTCTGGAAGTGTGAGAGGACATAAAGAGCTCTTGATGTGAATTCCTCCCAGCCGATACCAGCATGGGCGGCGGGCTTATGCGCGAGTGTGGTCAGCGAGGTGTTGAGAAGTAGTACGCCTCGATGGCTCCATTCACTTAGATCGGCACTGGGGCTAATCTGCTCACCTAGATCCGAGGACAACTCCTTAAAGATGTTTATCAAAGATCTTGGTCTCGGCTGGCTTGGATTTACAGCAAAAGCTAACCCATTAGCATCGCCTGGATTTGGGTAAGGATCCTGCCCTAAAAGGACAACTTTGGTAAGAATTGGGTCTCGAACAAAGGCTCGCATCACGAAATCCACATCTGGCTGCAGGTCTTGAAGATTGGCCACTCGGCTCTCAAGCTGCTCCAGCAGTGGCTTTTGATCGGCCAGGTAGGCCTGCCAACGTGGATGCATTTGCTCAAAGAACATAAGTAAATGTTAGGCAGTAAATGGTGCCACAATAGGTGTGTCGCCAAAGAATAGAGGATCCGTGGAATACCAAGACCTAATTAGCCAAGCCCATGCTCAGCAGGCTGACCTCGTGAAGGTAAGAAGAGAGCTTCATCAAACTCCAGAGTTTGGGCTCGATTTACCTAAGACACTTGCCATTATTCTTCGAGAGGTTGGCGATCTTGGTGAGGTAACTCTCGGCAAAGACATGACCGCAGCCTCAATTTTGATTCGCGGAGCCAACCCTGGCCCAACTGTTCTTCTTCGAGCCGACATGGATGCCCTTGCAGTGATTGAAGATACTGGTTTGGATTTTGCCTCTACCAACGGATACATGCACGCCTGTGGACATGATCTACACATGGCGATGGGAATTGGTGCTGCCAGATTGGTTCATTCAAATAAGGACAAACTAAACGGTAATGTCCTGATGTTCTTCCAACCTGGTGAAGAAGGACACGATGGTGCTGGACATATGTTGGCGCAGAACATGCACATGGTCTCCGGTGAGAAACCAATTGCGGCCTACGGATTACACGTTTTCTCGATTGTCCCATCTGGTCTATTCACCACAAAGAAAGACACCATGATGGCTTCAGCCGGCGACATGCTAGTTACCATCCGCGGTCGCGGTGGTCACGGATCAATGCCGTGGACAGCCAAAGATCCAATCACCGGAATGATTGAGATTCTTAGTTCACTACAAGCTTTCATTGCTAAAAACTTTGATGCCCTGGACCCAATCATCGTCAATGTTGGCTGGATAAAAGCCGGTGACGATCACACCACAAACATCATTCCGGAATCAGTTAGCTTTGGTGCAACAGTAAGATCGTTTTCTAAAAAAGGCTACGAAGAAACTAGAACCAAGCTTCCTGCCTTCATAAAGGGCATGGCCGAATCTCACGGCCTGAACGCTGAAGTTGAGTTCACTCCAGCAACCAAGGTCCTGATCAACCACCACCACGCAGTTGATCGAGTGGAAGCAGTAGCCAAGGACATGTTTGGTGAGCAACGTTACCGCACCATGAGCCAGCCGATTCCAGGCGGTGAGGACTATGCCAGCATTCTGGAGGAAATCCCAGGTGCCTTTATATTCCTAGGTGCGGCCCAACCTGGACTTGCCCCACACCAGTTGGAGTCAAACCACAGCAATAAAGCTCAGTATGACGAAGCAGTTCTTGCTGACGGCGCAGCCTTGCTGGCAGCCCTGGCTTTTGACGCGCTTTCCTAGCATTAAGGTTTCATAAACCTTCGTTGCCCTAGGGGATATCTGTTCTAACCATGCCTACGCTGGTTAAGGTAATCCTCCACAAGAGAAAGCATCAATGACGATGAACAATGACTCAAAAAACTGGGGCTTTGAAACAAAGCAAATCCACGCCGGCTATCAGGTAGAGCCAACCACGGGATCAATCGTCCCGCCAATCTATGACACCGCCGCCTACCTCTTCAAATCAGCAGAGCACGCTAGAAACCTGTTCGGTTTATCCGAGGCCGGCAACATCTACACCAGAATTAATAACCCAACTCAAGACTTTGCCGAACAGCGCATCGCTGCATTAGAAGGTGGCACAGCAGCACTCCTACTCTCGTCTGGTCAGGCGGCAGAAACTTATTCAATTCTCAATATTGCTAATGCCGGCGATCACGTCGTAGCTTCATCGAGGGTGTATGGCGGAACATATTCACTACTGAAATACACTCTGCCAAAACTGGGTATCCAGACAACTTTTATTGATGACCAGGATGATCTAGCGGCTTGGGAAGCTGCTATTCAACCGAACACCAAAGTTTTCTACGGTGAGAGTTTAGGTAATCCAAGAGTCGCAGTTTTGGACATCGAAGGCATATCTGAAATAGCCCATCGACACGGCATCCCGATGATTGTCGATAACACCGTGGCAACTCCATATTTGATTCAGCCCTTCAAGCACGGCGCCGACATCGTCATCCATTCGGCGACAAAGTTTCTATCTGGACACGGCACAGTGATTGCCGGTGTGATTATTGACGGTGGAAAATTTAAGTGGTCGGCCTCAGATAAGTTCCCTGGTCTGACCACCCCAGACCCTTCCTACCACGGCATCACATACTCGAAGGCACTCGGCGATGAGATTGCATACATCGTCAAAGCTCGAGTGCAACTGCTAAGAGATATGGGCGCCTCGATTGCACCGACCAGCGCTCACGAACTGCTCCAGGGTATGTCAACTCTCTCGCTACGCATGGAACGTCACAATGAGAACGCGGTTAAGGTTGCAACCTGGCTATCGCAACACCCGCAGGTGGAGTTTGTAAATTACGCCGGCATCCCTTCGTCTCCTGACTACGCGGCTGGACAAAAGTATGCACCTCGGGGCTGTGGTGCGGTAATGTCCTTTGAAATCAAAGGTGGCTCGGCCATGGGTGAAAAGTTTGTCGAGTCTGTCAAACTGCTCAAGCACGTGGCGAACATCGGTGACGTGAGATCACTTTTGATTCACCCGGCCAGCACGACCCACTCACAGTTAAGCCCAGAACAGCAGCTAGCTTCTGGGGTAACGCCTGGACTGATCAGATTATCAATTGGGCTTGAAACCATCGACGACATCATTGCCGATCTCGAGTTGGGTTTTGCCGCTACTTTGTAACTAGCTTTTTCCGGTTACCAAGTTTAATCAGTTGCATATTGGCGTAAACCAATATTGCGATAATTCCTAAATTACGCAGCACTAAAAGTCCAACTCCAAGCGGTGCTCCATCCAGTAGATCACCGTAATAAATAGGGAAGATTAGCCAGGACAGGGCTGAGGTAATTACTGTTATCCAGGTAACCATTTTCCATTGGGCTGTTTTGGCTAGGATTCCGAAGAATGCAGCACCGACCACCCATAACTGATACTGGGGTGAGCCAACTTTGTTGAAGACTAAAAGATCTAAGGTTGCCGTAAGGATTAGCCAGGCGAAGAGTGTATTTCTATCGGCACCATTTTTCTTGGCTCTGAAACCCAACCAGATGGTAATACCCAAAGCCAAAAATTGGACATAAGTCATCACGCTAGCTACTTCGCTGACCCCAAAACCTGAGATTTGGAATGTCACTATCTCGTTGTCGTAATAGGTCTTAACTCCCGGAATACCAAAGAGTATCGCCAATAGCCAAATCACCGCAATACTGGACTCAACCTGGATTCCTCTGCCACTTTGCATTCCAATAAAACTAAACAGCTCCTCGCGTCCGCCCAAGATTAGGCCAATTCCAACGATCACCGTTGTTGCAATCAGGATGTTGATGATGAATTTTTTCTTCTGATCAGTTACCACAAAAACCGATGCCAAAGTTGCCATTGGAGAAACTTTTATCCAGGTCGCAAGATTAAACAACTGAATCGATTTGGATTGTTTATTTTCATAAAAGGCAACGGCACCTAAAACGGTGAGTGCCGTTGAGAAAACCTCGAGGCGACCGATGGCAACTGGTCCAATTAGAAATACGCAGCCGATAAAAAACCAGACCGCATTAGCTCGCTGCATCGCCTTACCCCAACCAAGCACATAGGCGATTAAGAGCATGTTGGTGTTGACCACCAGCAGATACCAACCCGATAGGTAATCTGTTGGCGAGATAAGGTCGGCTAACCAAAGTGGAATTTGAGCCGGATATGGATAGACCCACGGGTCGGTTATGCCGAGAAAATAACTACCCAAACGCATGTTGCTGATCCAGGCGTCATAGACATACCTAACATCACCAAATGGATCCCCGGCAGCAGTGCCAAACCAAATCAAGGTCAGTTGAGCCAAAAGCGCAATTAGCAAAATAAACCAAAAGTTCTTGGTTAGTGCCATAAAACGTGTGGCGAGCAAAATATCTCCTTGTTGTTCCCCCTGTGCAAGTCTAGGAGCAATAGCAGTGGTTAGGCTTATCTCATGGCCAAGCTTTTTGAACCAATAACCGTAAGGGGTTTAACTGCACGCAACCGCATCTGGATTGCGCCGATGTGTCAGTATTCCTGTGAAAACAAAGATGGTGTGCCAAACAACTGGCACCTGGTTCATCTAGGTTCCAGAGCGATTGGTGGAGCCGGTGTAGTCATCTGCGAAGCAACAGCGATACGCCCTGACGGAAGAATCAGTCCCTGGGATACCGGGATTTGGAATGAAGAGCAGGTTGAGGCCTGGAAGCCAATAAATGAATTCATCAGAAGCCACGGTGCGCTATCTGCAATTCAACTAGCTCACGCCGGCCGCAAGGCGAGCATCTACCGTGGCTGGTCCGGTGATGGTGCGATGAGCGAGTCTGAAGGTGGTTGGCAACCGGTATCGGCAACTGGAGAAGCTTTCCCCGAATACAACACTCCTCACGAATTGAGCACCGAAGAAGTGCAGATCATGATCGACCAGTGGGTTCAGGCTGCTGAGCGCTCGGTTAGAGCCGGCTTTGACATGATTGAAATTCACGCCGCACACGGATACTTGGTTCACCAGTTCCTCTCACCGATTACCAACCAACGCACCGATCAGTTTGGCGGCAGCGCCGAGAACCGAGCGAGGTTTTTGGTTGAGATGGTAAAGCAAATGCGCAACGCAATTGGCGACGAGGTACCAATCTTGATCCGATTCTCAGCAACCGACTATAAAGAAGGCGGTTTTACTGTGGCTGATTGTGCTCAGGTAGCAAGTTGGTGCTATGCAGCCGGTGCTGACCTGTTTGACATTTCCAGCGGAGGTTTAATAACCGGAGTGAAGATTCCACTCGGGCCGGGCTATCAGGTTCCGCTTTCTGCCGAGCTGGCAAATAATCTCGAGGCACCGGTGACCGCAGTGGGACTTATTACGGATTCGGCTCAAGCCGAGAAAATACTTCAAGAAACTGAGATTGATGTCATCATGATTGGCCGACTATCGCTTCGTGATCCATACTGGCCACTTAGAGCCGCAAACGAATTGGGTGTTGAGCTTGACTACTGGCCGGTGCAATATGTTCGTGGGAAGTATCCGACCGACTAGTCGCGTCGAGTAGCGTCCTGAACTTCACCGACCAGCTCCTCAAGAATATCTTCCAAGAAGATTAGACCAAGGAGTTTTCCGCTTTCATCGTAGTTAGCAGCTAGGTGCTGGTGATCGCGCTGCATTTGGGCAAGTGCATCTTCGAGTTCAACTCCACCACCGATACTCTTCACACTTCGAATCAGCTTTCGCTGAACCGGTAAATCGGCTTCGTCTGGTTTAGCGTCAATGACATCCTTTAGATGTAGGTAGCCTTCGAGTTCCTGGTCATCACCAAGAACCACATACCTACTAAATCCGTGTTTTGCTACTAACTGCTCTATCTCTCGTGGAGTGACACTTAGATCAACAGTAATCAAATCAGAAACTGGAACCAAAATATCTTTCACTTGCTTATCGGTGAATTCGAAGGTGTTGCTAATAGCCCCGGTCTCATCGCTAAGCACACCCTCTCGAGTTGAGTGAGAAACAATATCTTCCACCTGCTCAATGGTGAATGCCGAATTTGCTTCATTTACCGGCTTGATGCCAAAAATCCTGATGCAGAAGTTGGCGATCGCATTAAGTGCAACAACGACCGGCTTCACAACAATGGCAAGGCCATACACCAGTGGTCCAAGGATTAGCGAAGCGCGCTCTGGAATCGAGAAAGAAATATTCTTTGGCACCATCTCCCCGATTAACACGTGCAGGAACGAGACGATGAAGACCGTGATCACGAACGAGACAACACCGGCAACTGAATCATTCAGACCCAATAGATGCAGCGGGTCTTTGAGAAGCTCATGTATAGCCGGTTCAGCAACTAAAAGAATAAGTAGGCCAGAAATAGTCACACCCAGCTGACAGGTGGCCAGCACTAAGCCGACGTTATCCATTGCCTTGATAGTTAGTTTGGCTGGTCTTGAACCAGCTTCCGCTCTAGGTTCTATCTGTGCTCGGCGTGCGGAAATAACAGCAAATTCCGCACCAACAAAGAAACCATTGGCAATCAATAATCCGACTAAAGCGAGAAGTCCAAGCCATGACTCAGTCATTTTTCACCTCAACTGGGTCTGGAATAAACTTCACTCGGTCAACTCTTCGACCATCCATTCGATCTACTTTAAGTAGTCCGCCTTCGATTCGAACCTCATCACCGACTTCAGCCACCTTGCCGAGCTTTGCCATGATAAAACCAGCCACTGTTTCGTAGTCACCGTCTTCGGGAACCGAGATAGCCAGTTTCTCCTCTAGCTCGTCTGGTCGGAACATTCCTGGGAAACTTACCGACTTGTCTTTAGCCGAACGAATATCAATCTTTGCCTTATCGTGCTCATCGCCAAGCTCGCCGACCAGTTCTTCGACAAGATCCTCTAGGGTCACAATTCCTGCAGTGCCGCCGTATTCGTCGACAACAACTGCAATCTGCAAACCGTGGGCTCTTAGCTGACCCATGAGTTTTTCCAATGATATTGTTTCTGGAACACGAAACGGTTCAACCATCAAAGCGGTTACTGGAACCAGTTCTCTTTTTTCACGTGGCACCGATGCGGCAGCTTTAACGTGGACAATTCCCGCGATGTCATCATTGGAGCCGTCAAAGACTGGAAATCTCGAAAAGCCAGTGTTATCGGAAAGGTGAATGACATCCTGAACGGTTGCCGAAGCATCAATTGATTCCAACTTGGTTCGAGGGGTCATCACATCGGCAGCAACCAACTGGGAAAGCGCAAGAGTTTTAGTAATCAGGTCGGCGTGACGCTGTTCCATAGCACCGAGACTTGCTGATCTTTGAACCATAGAACTTAGCTCTTCTGCTGTTCTGGATGAACTTAGTTCCTCTTTTGGTTCAATTCCCATCGCCCGAACAATTGCGTTACCGGTGGTGTTGAGTAACCAAACTAACCAACCAAAAATCCAACTAAAGATCAGTTGAAATCTAACCACTGCCTTGTTGACCTTAAGCGGAATCGTCAAGGCTAACTTCTTAGGTATTAGCTCACCAACCAATGTTGAAAATATCGTTGCTAGCACCAACGAAACCGTCAAGGCTGTCGCCCTTATTGCGCTCTCGCCCAAGCCAAGGCTTGCCAAAGGTGTCTCTAAAAGCTTGGCTAGCGAAGGCTCCGCCAAAAATCCAGTGAGCATTGTGGTCAGGGTGATACCAAGCTGAGCCGAAGAGAGGTGTGTGCTGGTTCGCTTCAAAGCTCTAATGCTTAGACCGAGCCCCTTTTCACCTCGGTCCTGGCGACCTTCTAATTCGGTTCGCTCCAGATTGATCATGGAGAATTCACTGGCAACAAAAATGCCGGTACCAAGGGTGAGTACGATACCCAGGGCGAGCAAGAACCATTCGTTCATTGCTCTAACACCTTCGGGTCGGGATGGTCGGGATCCATAACAGTTTCCAGCATACCCGAAGGGCTAAATCCCCCGTTTTACTGGGGATAAAACCCCAGCCGCTATTAGCAGGTAGGCTTAAGGTTGTAATTTCCCCAAAAAGTATGAGGTGAGCAGTTGTCCGGCGACAACCAACAATCTGGTCAGGAATTTGGCGCAAATCAGTGGCTTGTAGAGGAAATGTATAGCCAATGGCTAGCAAATCCAGACTCAGTCGATAAGGAATGGCTACCGCTACTGGAGCAATTCCACCAGGCCCGAGGTGGCAGTGCAGCAACACCGGTTACCCAAGCTGCCCCTGCATCCCCAGCATCAACCGAACAACCAGTTACCGGTTCTGTGCCTTTGGTCGCCAGAACGACAAGAGTCGAACCGCAACCCACTCCAATCCCCGCACAGCTGGTTAGCCAGGCACCTCAAGACAGCGATGAATCCGCTGAAGATCAGGTGAACATTCTTAAGGGAATGTCAAAGACTCTGGCAGCAAACATGGATGCGTCGCTCAGCATCCCAACTGCAACAAGCGTGCGTGCGATTCCAGCAAAGCTTTTGATTGACAACAGAATTGTCATCAATTCACATTTGACTAGAACTCGCGGTGGAAAAGTTTCCTTCACACACATTATTGGCTACGCAATTATCCGAGCTCTCAAGGAATTTCCTAGCCAAAACGTTTACTACGAGGAAATCGAAGGCAAACCAGCAGCGGTAACACCAGCAAACATCAACTTTGGTTTGGCAATAGATATTCCTAAGCCCGATGGCACTAGAGCACTTCTTGTGCCAAACATCAAAAAAGCCCAAAGGCTAAACTTTGCTGAGTATCTAACTGCTTACGAAGATCTGGTTAAGCGTGCCAGAGATAACAAACTAACCGCAGAAGATTTTGCTGGCACCACAGCATCGCTAACAAACCCAGGTGGTATCGGAACGGTTCATTCTGTGCCAAGACTTACCAAAGGTCAGGGCTGCATCATCGGTGCCGGAGCACTTGATTACCCTGCCGAATTCCAAGGGATGAGTGAAGAGCACTTGGCCAAGTTGGGTGTCTCTAAGGTAATTACGCTCACCTCCACCTATGACCACAGGGTCATTCAAGGTGCCGGTTCCGGTGAGTTCCTAAGAATCATCAACGAACTGCTTCTTGGCGAACGCGGCTTCTATGATGAGATATTTGCTGACTTAAGAATTCCTTACCAACCAATACGCTGGTCAGTTGACACTGAAGACAGCGAAGCTAGAAGCAAAGAAACCAGAGTCCAAGAACTAATCAATGCCTACCGTGTTCGTGGACACCTAATGGCTGATATCGATCCTCTGGAATACAAGCAGCGTAGCCATCCAGATCTAGATGTGCTAACCCACGGGCTAAGTCTCTGGGATCTAGATCGAGTTGTGAAAACCGGTGGCTTTGGTGGCAAGCCGAAGATGCTGCTTCGCGATGTCTTGAAGATTCTGCGCGATAGCTACTGTCGCACCGTAGGTGTTGAATACATGCACATTCACTCACCCGAAGAGCGCAAGTGGATGCAGGAACAGCTGGAACGGCCATACGAAAAGCCAAGCCGAGCTCAACAACTTCGCATTTTGGAAAAGCTCAATGAAGCCGAAGCTTTTGAAACCTTCCTGCAGACAAAGTTCGTCGGTCAAAAGCGATTCAGCCTTGAAGGTGGAGAATCAACAATCGCAGCGCTAGATGCTATTTTGCAGGCTGCAGCTGATGCCAAACTCGATGAGGTTGCCATCGGCATGGCCCACCGTGGTCGCCTGAATGTGCTCACCAACATCGCTGGTAAAACCTACGGACAGGTATTCAAGGAGTTCGAAGGAAATACCGACACTAAGTCAGTCCAAGGATCGGGAGATGTTAAGTATCACCTGGGCACATCCGGTGTCTTCACCTCCGCTTCTGGAAATACCACCAAGGTTTATCTCGCGGCTAACCCGTCTCACCTTGAAGCCGTGAACCCGGTTCTTGAAGGTATTGTTCGAGCCAAGCAGGACAGAATCGATAAGTCGCCTGAGGAGTATCCGGTGTTACCGCTTCTAATTCACGGTGATGCCGCCTTCGCCGGTCAAGGTGTAGTTCCTGAAACGCTAAACATGATGAGCCTTCGTGGCTATCGCACCGGCGGAACTGTTCACATCGTGATCAATAACCAGGTTGGCTTTACTACCCCGCCGTCGATGTCACGCTCCACTGTCTATGCAACCGACGTAGCCAAGGGAATCCAAGTTCCAATCTTCCATGTGAACGGAGATGACCCAGAGGCAGTGGTGCGCGTTGCCCAGTTGGCTTTTGACTACCGTCAGCGTTTTGCTAAGGATGCGATCATCGATTTGGTTTGCTACCGCAGACGTGGACACAACGAGGGTGATGACCCTTCGATGACTCAACCGCTGATGTATTCGCTGATCGAAGCTAAGCGTTCGGTTAGAACCCTTTACGTTGAGTCACTTGTCGGTCGAGGAGATATCACCCGCGAGGAGTATGAGCAGTCAAACACAGACTTCCAGGCCAAACTTGAAAACGCCTTCACCGAAGTTCACGAAGCTACCTCAAGGCCAGCTGAGATCGTACCTAAGCCGGTTGGTATTGGAACAACAGCCAGCGACCACCCTGAAATATTCCGTGAAAGCAGAATTTCCAAAGAGGTCGTCGAACTAATCGGAGATTCACACAGCAATCTGCCACCGAACTTCAATGTTCACCCGAAGTTGCAGCAACTGCTAGCTAAGCGGGTTGAGATGAGTCGCGAAGGCGGAATCGATTGGGGCTTCGGCGAATTGATCGCGCTGGGTTCACTTTTGGTTGAGGGTGTCAACATCCGGATGGCCGGACAGGATTCAAGACGAGGAACCTTCGTTCAGCGTCACGCTGTTTTCCACGACCGGTTAAATGGCCAGGAATGGATGCCGCTTAGAAACCTAACTGCGAACCAAGCCAAGTTCTATATTTATGACTCTCTGCTAAGCGAATATGCCGCAATGGGATTTGAATATGGCTACTCAGTAGAGCGAGAAGATGCCCTAGTACTTTGGGAAGCACAATTTGGTGACTTCGCTAACGGAGCACAAACCATCCTGGATGAGTTCATTTCCTCAGCCGAACAGAAGTGGAACCAGCACTCTTCTCTAGTGCTTCTTCTCCCCCACGGTTACGAAGGGCAAGGACCAGACCACTCTTCAGCACGCATCGAAAGATACCTGCAGCTGTGTGCGGAAAACAACATGACTGTGGCTCAACCATCGACTCCGGCTAACCACTTCCACCTATTGCGTCAGCAGGCATACTCAAGACCTCGTCGTCCGCTGGTGGTATTCACACCGAAGTCGATGCTCAGACTAAAGGCCGCCTCATCAAACGTTGCTGATTTCACCACCGGTAGTTTCAAGCGCGTTATTGATGACGAGCGTGGACTGAATAAGCAAGCCGTCAAGAAAGTCTTGTTCTGTTCCGGCAAGGTCTACTGGGATCTATTGGCTGAAGCCGAAAAGCGCAACGATCAAACCACTGCGATTGTCAGGGTAGAACAGCTTTACCCGACTCCGGTGGACGAAATCAAGCAGACCTATGCTCAGTATCCGAATGCTGAATTGGTTTGGGTTCAAGATGAACCAGCCAACCAAGGCCCTTGGACATACATCGGACTATTCCTACCGAAATACATGAATGGTCAGGTAGCTAAGTTGGTCTCCAGACCTGCCAGCGCATCACCGGCAACCGGATCGGCTAAACGTCACGCTGTCGAGCAGGCAGATTTGGTTGAGAGAGCTTTCGCCTAAAAAATGAACGAGCCCAGACGCAATATCAGGATTGTCATCATCGGTGACGATCTGGTTAGCGCTGGAGGAGATCCAAAAGGCCTGGGTTGGGTTGGTCGGGTAATAGCGAAGACCCAGAGTGAGTATCCAAAAGTAGATTTCTATAGCCTGCCAACACCTGAGATCACCTCAGCTGGGATGAGCGATATTTGGCTAGAAGAGTGTTCGAGAAGGTTCTCCGAAGATACCGATAACCGTCTAGTTGTCTGTCTGAACCCAAACGACATCAACGCGGGAATATCAATGTCTCGGTCAAGGCTAAACTTGGCAAATATTTTGGACACAGCCAACAGCAAAGGTATTCAACCGTTTGTGGTTTCGCCGATTCCCTCGAGAAACCCGCAACTGAACTACGACATTGAACACCTTGCCGCCGGCTTTGAGGATGTTGCGGCTAGAAGGTCACTACCTTTTGTTGATGCCTTCCGGCCACTAATTGATCACCAAGGCTTTAACGATGAGCTAAGAAACTCAAGTTTTGGTCAGCCCGGCCAACTGGGACATGGACTTATTGCCTGGCTAGTTCTAAACCAGGGCTGGTATCGCTGGTTGGATCTTCCAGAGCAAGAGATATAGAGCTCTTCAGAGCTGCTCAGAACTCTTCCTGAAATTCTGCATGGCTCGGTTAACCAATTCCTGCGTGCTAACTGGATTCCAATCTGAAGACAAAATCATGCTTGAGATTCGGGCTTCAACCGCATACTCCTCCACGCAAGATTTACATTCTTTTAGATGTTGGTCAATTGGCTCTCGCTCTGATTGATCAATTTCGTTGTCTAAATAAAAAACAACCTTGTCTAAGACTTGCTGGCAGTTGAAAACTGTCATTGCTGATTCCCTTTACTTTTTCTTATCTTTGCTTGAAAAGCCATATTCCATGGCCAGGTCTTTTAGGAGTGGACGCAGATCGCGCTTGGCGCGGTGAATTCTGGTACCGATGGTATTGGTTGGAACACCAAGCTGCTTGGCAATCTCGGCATAACCGAAACCTGCAAGCCAGAGACGGATAGTCTCCTGGAACGGCTCATCTAGTTGAACTAGGGCCTTTTCAATGTTTTCTGAATCATTTAGATACATGTATCGTTCTTCAGCAGAGATTGACTGCAGAGCCTCATCGATTGGATTGTCGAAGATGCTAATCTCTTCGCCATCATCTCCACCGAATGAAACGATGTTGTTTTGACGCTTGCTATTTTCCTTGCTGGACTTAGCACCTAGGTCAAGGTTTGCGTTATAGAGGATCTTGTTCAGCCAGGGCTTCATGCCGTAGCCGGTGTCAACAAAACTACCTAGGCTATTGAAGGCTTTCTCGAGAACGATGCTGAAAAGCTCATCCTCTACCTTGCGGTTGGTGACGCGGCAACGGTAGCGAAGCCATTCGTAGTTTTCTTCGAGTAAACGCAGGGCATCTTCGTTGAGACCTGGTTGATCTGTCATACCTGATTTGCCTTCTTTCTGGCAGCTTTTGGACGCTGAAAGGGGTGCTGCTAAACGATACTGCTTTCTAGCAGGTTTGGTGCTTAGATTAGTGATTTGAATAGTAATAGTTATCTCTCCTTCGAATATTTATCCCCCATATATATGGGGCCGTTACTATCTGTCGGGGAAACTTCGAAATTCCACTTCGAAAGCGAAAAACTGCGGCAGATAGAATAGATACCAATGCAGACTCCGGATTATTCCCAAATTGGTGAAAAAAGTTGGTTAGTTCCAACAATTTCCCATTCCTTGGCTGGAATTGTCTCGCTCCCGGGTTCAAAATCGCTAACCAACCGAGAACTCGTCCTTTCCGCTTTGGCATCTGGGCCCTCCGAACTCATCGCACCTCTCGAATCCAGGGATTCTGCCCTGATGATCGAGTCCCTAAGAGCTTTAGGGACCCAAATCAACAAGACCGAAAGGGGCAACTGTTTTATTCTCCCTGCAACCACTGACATGCCGGTTGCCGCCCAGATTGACTGTGGGCTTGCCGGCACTGTGATGCGCTTTATGCCGCCGGTGGCGGCCCTATTTGCGGGAACAACGAGCTTTGATGGCGATTTGGCTGCTCGGTCTAGGCCCATGGGAACAACCATCGATTCGCTTAGAAAACTTGGTGTTGAGGTAAATGCTGAGAACCCCGACTCGCTTCCTTTTACGATTGAGTCTTCTGGGTCGGTTTCAGGCGGGGAGCTAGAAATCGATGCCAGTGCGTCATCGCAATTCGTCTCTGGACTACTACTTGCTGCCCCAAGATTTGAAAAGGGGCTAACCCTGACACACATAGGTAAGCACCTGCCGAGCCAGCCACATATTGAAATGACTCTCAAGTGTCTTAGCGATAGAGGCGTTGAAGCGTTTCAGGTTTCAGAAACTCAGTGGCGAGTGGAACCAGGTCCAATTATGGGCAAAACCATCGAGATTGAACCGGATCTTTCAAATGCTGGACCATTTCTGGCAGCCGCTTTGGTTGCCGGTGGTTCGGTGATTATAAAGAACTGGCCTGAAGAAACTACTCAAGTGGGCAAGTTGTTTCTTGAAATACTGCCACAAATGGGGGCGAAGGTTTCTGTGCATGCTGGCAATTTAGAGGTAATCGGTACCGGAAAGATATCAGGAATAGATATCGATCTGAGTCGAGGTGGAGAGTTAGCACCTGTAATTATCGCTCTTGCGGTTCTGGCTGATGGACCGTCAAGAATTACCGGTATTGCTCACTTGCGTGGCCACGAGACAGACCGTTTGAATGCGCTAACCACTGAAATAAACAAGATAGGTGGAAGGGCAACTGAGTTGGCCGATGGTATCGCTATCGAACCTAGCTCGGAACTCCACGGTGGAATCTGGGAAACCTACGGGGATCATCGAATGGCTACCGCAGCGGCAATCCTAGGGCTAGCAATTGAGGGAATTACGGTAAAAGATATAAACGTGGTTACCAAAACTATGCCGAACTTTGTTGAACTCTGGACCAAGATGCTAGGCGCTAGCAATTGAGTTGGTTATACGAGCCGGAGTCAGATGACCATGAGCTTGATGAAACGGATGTTCGGGTAAGGCCGAATCCGAAAGGCAATAAACCGAGGACTAAGACCCGTCCTGCACACACCGACGCACCTATCGGAATGGTGGTACAGGTTGATCTCGGTAGATACCTTGTGGCTCTTGAATCAGGGCAAATAATCACGGCAACACTTGGCAAAGAATTACGTAAATCTGGGGCTGTGGTCGGCGATCGGGTGGCTCTCTCCGGCGATATCTCTGGTCAAGAAGGGGCTTTAGCTCTGATTGTTAGAGTCGAACCCAGGGTCTCACTGCTTCGCAGAAGTGCCGATGACAGCGACCAAGTTGAACGGGTAATTGTTGCTAACGCCAGCCAGATGCTAATTGTTGCAGCGGTTACTAATCCTGAGCCGAGAACCAGACTTATCGACCGCTATCTGGCGGCAGCATACGATGCCGGACTGCACCCGGCAATAGTGCTGACCAAGACAGATTTGGCCGATCCAGCCGAACTGGTAAATCATTTCTCAGCGCTTTCAATTCCGGTAATTCTAAATCGCAAAGATTCACCATCAATCGAAAAGCTAAGCGAGTTTCTAACTGGCGAGGTCACGGTAGTTGTTGGAGCTAGTGGAGTTGGCAAATCCACTTTGGTCAACGCGCTGGTTCCCTCAGCTGAGCGTTCAACCGGTGGAGTGAATGAAGTTACCGGTCGAGGTCGACACACTTCATCCTCGGTACGTGCCCTCCAACTAGATTCTGGTTCATGGATTATCGATACCCCGGGCGTTCGGTCTTTTGGCCTAGGACACATCTCGCTAGCAAATCTGCTTAGAAGTTTTGAAGATCTCTGGGAAATAGTGAAACTCTGCCCCAGAGATTGCTCACATTTAGCCGACTCCCCTGATTGTGCTTTGGATGAAGCTAAAGATAAAGATCCCGTTGTTGCGGCAAGAGTGGATTCACTTAGACGACTTATGAACTCGACTGGAAGTGAATAAGTGGATTACACCAAGGATCTCAATCTAGTGCTTGAGTTAGCTGATCTCGCTGACTCAATTTCACTGCCAAGGTTTTTTGCTCAAGACTTTTTAGTAGAAAATAAACCTGATGCCACCCCGGTTACTGAAGCAGATCGCGCAGTTGAAAAAGCTATAAAAGATGTTCTGATAACTAGAAGACCTGAAGATGGCATAATCGGGGAGGAATATGGAACCAGTGGAGATAATCTGCATGGTCCTGGATCACGTACCTGGATTATTGACCCAATTGATGGAACCGCAAATTTCATGCGCGGTGTCCCAGTTTGGGCGACTCTGATCGCCCTTGCCATTGATGGTAAACCGGTGGTCTCTGTAGTTAGCGCCCCAGCAATGGGTAGACGCTGGTGGGCAGCACCTGGCTTCGGGGCACAAACCAAACAGATCGATGGCAAAGTGACCGATCTTGCGGTTTCCAAAATAGACAACCTAGCTGATGCCTCTATGAGCTATGTGAGCTTAAAGCTCTGGGACGAAATCGGTCAGTTGGATAACCTAATGAATCTGGTCAGAGAGGTTTGGCGCACCAGGGCATTCGGTGACTTCTGGAGTTACATGCTCTTAGCCGAAGGCGCGATTGATATGACCTGTGAGCACGGTTTACAGATCTATGACATTGCCGCGCTCGTTCCCATAGTTGAGCAGTCAGGCGGTCGAATCACCGATTTTGTTGGGGAATTGACCCCCGAATCATCGCATGTAATAGCCAGCAACGGGCTGCTCCACGAGAAAGTCCGCGCCTTTTTCAACTAGCCTGTCTTGGCAACTAGATTAGATGGAGGGAGGCGATTTTGGTCCAAGAAACTCAATGGCGCAAGCTACAGATACTGACCGCCGCCTCCGGTCTCTCATTCTTAGGTAGTGCACTCACAACTTTTGCCGTAGTGCTGCGTGATAAAGAAGCCGCTGGTCCTGCCGGAGTCTCAGCGCTGTTTCTTTGTATGCTGGTTCCTTCGGTTATCTTCAGTCCCTGGGCTGGACTGCTGGCCGATAAATATCAGACCCGCTTATTTCTTCCACCGCTGATGCTAGTGATGAGCCTGTGCAGTTTCAGCCTGGCCCTAGATCTCCCAGTCTGGTGGGCATACATCGCCCTATTCCTCTCATCAACGGCTAACACCGGAGTTGCCGCCTCATTCACAGCGCTGATTCCATCTCTGGCAAAGCGAGAGGACATGTCGCGAGTAACTGGAATGCAGACCACCTTTAATGCTCTGGGAACCATGATGGCTCCAGCCTTAGGTGGTGTTCTTGTTGATCGAACCGGGTACGTCTGGCCATTTATCATTGACGGAGTTTCATTCCTAGTTCTTGCCCTAACCGTTATCCTGCTCAAAGTTAATCGAGTCGGCATTACCGAACACGATGAAGGTTCACTCAAAGCTTTAGCTGGAGTTAAGTTCGTTTTCAAAGACCCACTGATTAGAGCGATAGTCCTACTCACCGCTGTGCTTATTGTTTCGCTAGGTGTTATTCAGGTTGGCGAAGTGTTCCTACTTATAGATGAGCTTGGAGCAACACCGTTGATCTATGGAATAGTCGGAGCAATATTCGCTCTCGGAGCAATTACCGGTGGAGTTTTTACCACTTTGAAGAAAGTTCCGCTTCGCTACCACCTAAGAATAGTCACGGTGGCAATTTTGATGATTGTGATTGTGGTTTTCACTATTGCTAGAGCACATCACTGGTGGGTTGTTATGACCTTCGGCTTTATCGGAGGTGTCTGCATGTCACTGCTGAATGCCTATGGAATTGGATTTATCCAGAATCGAACCGAGGAGTCAGTAAGGGCAAGAGTTATGAGCACCTTCAACGCCATTATTACTGTCGGTAGTGTGACCAGCACGGCTATAGCCGGAATAGCAATAGCCGGCTTTGGGGTTAGAAATGTATTTCAGGCAGCAGCGGTAATTGGTTTAGTCATATTGCTAATCTTTGGACCTGCTGTGCTCAAGGCTGGAAAGCACTACGGCCGCGAAGAACTAATTAAGTAGTCTGCTGGCTGCAGCGATTTCCGGAGCTAAGAAACGATCTGGGCCAACACCTTGAACTACGCTGCGAAGCCTAGCGACAAGGTCCCCGGTAGTTTTCGCCGGTTTCAGTGGCGCTCTAAGGTCTATGCATCTAGCTGCGGCAATAAGTTCGATGGCCAATACTCCCCTCAGATTCTCGATTACTTTTCTAAGTTTTCGGCCGGCGTGCCAACCCATAGAAACATGGTCCTCCTGCATGCCAGAAGAAGGAATTGAATCAACACTGGCTGGGTTTGCTAAGCGCTTTGATTCAGTGACCAGTCCAGCTGCGGTGTATTGGGCAATCATCAGACCGCTATCGACACCGGCATCCCCCGCCAGAAATGGGTTTAGCCCATTATTGCGGTTCTTATCCAGCATGCGGTCAATTCTGCGCTCACTGATTGAAGAAAGATCGGTTGCCGCAATAGCTAAAAAGTCCAAGACATAGGCAATCGGGGCACCGTGGAAATTACCGTTCGAACTAATTTCCCCGCTTTCTAAGACAACCGGGTTATCGATAGTGGCAGCTAATTCCCTCAGTGCAACAGTTCTAGCGTGATCCACGGTATCTCTTACCGCACCGGCTACCTGCGGAGCGCAGCGTAGCGAATAAGCATCCTGAACCTGTCCATCACCGTGACGATGTGATTTGACGATTTCAGAGCCAACCAGAGCTGCGAACATGTTCGCAGCAGATTTAGCCTGACCTGGATGTGGGCGGAGCGGTTCGTGCAATTCTGCGCGCAGCACCTGGTCAGTGCCGAGTAATCCCTCGATTGTCATCGCAGCAATCACATCGGCATAATCTAAAAGCTTGGCTAAGTCATCTAGAGCAAGTATCAGCATTCCTAACATGCCGTCTGTTCCGTTGATCAGCGCCAGCCCTTCTTTTTCCTGTAATTCGACTGGAGCAATACCGTGCTCGGCAAGAAGAGTTGGAACATCGCCTTCGATGCCATCAGGGCCTAGCGCTCTACCTTCACCCATGAGCACCATTGCACAATGTGCCAGTGGGGCTAGATCTCCAGAGCACCCCAGTGAACCATACTCATGAACAATTGGGGTAATCCCGGCATTTAGAATCTGGGCCATAGTTTGAACCAATACCGGACGAGCGCCAGTTCTTCCCGAAGCCAAAGTTTTCAAGCGTAATGTCATCAGTGCTCTAGTGACTTCGGTTTCAACAATGGGTCCGACACCGGCAGCGTGGGATCTAATCAGCGACTTCTGCAATTGCACGCGATCGGATTGAGCAATTGAGGTGCTGGCTAAAGCTCCAAAGCCAGTTGAAATACCGTAGACAGCTTCATCTCCTCGGGCAAGTTCCTCAACTACGCTTCGAGTAACCTGCATGGCCTGAACAGTCTTTTCAGAAATTTCCAGTTTTGCGTTACCTCTAGCTACCGCGATGACATCGTCAATAGTCATGCCTGTTGGGTTTACGATTACGGTTTTCAATTACTGCTCCTGTATATGGATGTTCCAGCGATTACTGTCTCACTGATTAGATCAACTCCTGGCCGATAGGCAAGGTGAATAAAGCTCGGTGCATTGAGCACCACAAAATCCGCTGATTTACCAACCGCTAGTAAACCAACATCGTCTCGGCGCAGCGCCTTAGCCCCACCCATCGTGGCTGACCAAATAGCCTCTTCAACAGTGAACTGCATCTGGCTGACTGCAAGGGCTATAACAAAAGGCATCGAGCTGGTAAATGAACTGCCTGGATTGCAGTTTGTTGCCAATGCAACCGTTGCCCCAGCATCGATTAGCCTTCTGGCGTTTGGAAATTCGCTGCGGGTCGAAAACTCGGCACCTGGCAGCAAGGTGGCAACGGTGGAGCTTGAAGACAGTAATTCGACGTCTTTATCGGTTAGGTGTGTCAAATGATCAGCGCTGGCGCAATCAAGTTCAACAGCTAATTCAACACCTCTTCCTGAAGTTAGCTGATTCGCGTGAATTCTGGGTTGTAGATCATTAGCAATACCAGTTTGCAGGATTACCTTGGCTTGGTCATAGTCAAAAGCACCTTGGTCACAGAAGACATCAATCCACTTCGCATAGGGAGCACACTTTTCCAACATCTCACCGCAGACCAGATGGACATAGTCATCGGCTCTTCCAGCAAATTCTTCTGGAACAAGATGGGCCCCCATGAAGGTAACATCCTCGGTGTGCTGGGTGGCTAAGCGAACCGATCTCAGCTCATCCTCAACGTTCAATCCATAACCGCTTTTCGTTTCAAAAGTAGTTATCCCAGATCGATACATCTCCATCGCTAGGGTTGCGATGTTCTCATCCAGCTCAGCATCGCTGGCAGCCCTGGTTGCCTTAACTGTGGTCATGATCCCACCGGCACTATAGCTAGTTCCATTCATCCGAGCAGAAAATTCAGCGCTCCGGTCACCGGAGAATACTAAGTGCGCATGCGAATCGACAAAACCAGGCAAGACTGTTTTTCCGGCCAAGCTAACACTTTCATCGGCAGCTGGAGCTTTAGCGGCACTACCTATCCAACTAATGTGGCCATTCTCAACAACCATGGCAGCATCGCTTAGCAGACCGAGTTTTCCTACTTCAAGACTCGAATCATTGGTAACCAGAGTCTTGATGTCGGTGAATAGGACTGTGCTCATTACTCGGTATCTAACATCGGAACATGCACATGCTTATTTCTCGCTACCTCAACTGCTTCTGGGTAACCAGCGTCAACGTGGCGAATAACTCCCATGCCCGGATCATTGGTAAGCACGCGCTGAAGTTTTTGAGCAGCTAATGCGCTTCCATCAGCAACCGAAACCTGGCCAGCGTGGATACTGCGACCGATAGCAACTCCACCTCCGTGGTGGATAGAAACCCAAGATGCACCTGATGCAATGTTGACCATAGCATTTAGCAGTGGCCAGTCTGCAATCGCATCTGAACCATCAATCATGCCCTCGGATTCTCGATACGGGGAGGCAACCGAGCCACAATCCAAGTGATCTCTACCGATGACTATCGGAGCGCTAAGCTCACCGCGGGCAACTAAATCATTGAAGACGGCTCCTGCTTTGTCCCGCTCACCATAACCTAACCAACAAATACGAGCAGGCAATCCCTGGAACTGGACCCGCTCCTGGGCCATGGTAATCCACCGGCGTAGGTGATCGTTGTCTGGGAAGAGGTCTAGGACAGCTTTATCAGTGCGATATATAT
This sequence comes from uncultured Rhodoluna sp., assembly GCA_964443065.1. Taxonomy (GTDB): domain Bacteria; phylum Actinomycetota; class Actinomycetes; order Actinomycetales; family Microbacteriaceae; genus Rhodoluna. Next base: position 23,482 of record CAYUBJ010000007.1, on the reverse strand, counting down.
CTTTCTTATCTCCTGAAAGAGCAACCCAGCGGAACGGCCCCTTACCTTCACAGAACAGTGGTCTGATGTAGGCGGGGATAAAGCCAGGAAACTTAAAGGCCTCCTTGTAGCCACCTTTTCTAGCTTCATCGCGAATCGAGTTACCGTAGTCAAACACTTCGGTGCCCTTATTCATAAAGCCAACCATTGCTTCAACGTGCTTAGCCATCGACTCTTCAGCACGCTTTGTGTAATCAGCGGGGTCACGTTTTGCAAGCTCTGCACTTTCGGAAAGATCAACACCAAGAGGCAGATATGCCAGAGGGTCGTGAGCCGAGGTTTGATCGGTAACAATATCTACTGGAACATCTCTTCTTAGCAATTCCGGAAGTACATGCGCCATGTTGCCAACTAAACCAATCGAGATTGCTCGACGGGAGGCTTTAGCGGCGAGTGCTTTCTCAATGGCATCATCAAGATTGTCAGCTAACTCATCGAGATAGCGATCGGCTAATCTGCGACGAATGCGAGACTCATCAACGTCAACAATTAGACAGGTTCCCTCATTCATCGTCACCGCTAGGGGCTGAGCCCCGCCCATGCCGCCGCAACCGGCGGTAACGGTTAATGTTCCAGCTAGCGTGCCGCCAAATCTTTTAGCGGCAACAGCGGCAAAGGTTTCATAAGTTCCCTGCAGAATTCCTTGGGTACCGATGTAGATCCAGGAACCTGCGGTCATCTGGCCATACATAGTTAGCCCAAGTTGCTCAAGCCTTCTAAATTCTGGCCAGTTGGCCCAGTCGCCGACCAGGTTCGAGTTAGCAATCAGAACTCTAGGTGCCCACTCATGAGTTTGGAAGACACCAACCGGTTTACCGGACTGCACTAAAAGAGTCTCATCACCTTTTAGTTGATTCAGAGTTTTTACTATGGCATCAAAAGAAGGCCAGTTTCTAGCAGCTTTACCTGTACCACCGTAAACAATCAGGTCTTCGGGAAATTCGGCTACCGCTGGATCTAGGTTGTTATGCAGCATGCGAACCGCTGCTTCTTGTGGCCACCCTAGGGCGGTGAGATTGGAACCGGTAGCCGCGTGCAGCTGGGAATGACCTACATTGCTCATAGTTCAATCACACCCTAGAAACGCCATTGGCGCAAACTGGCACGCTCTGCCAAACTGAACTTATGCAAGGCGAAGACGAGCTTTGGCCAAGAGCGGCCAATTGGCTCAAACCCAGCACCCAAAACTGCGATTTGGGGGTGTTTGGCGTCCCAGCTCACCTAACCAGCATCTCGCCAACCGGAGCCAATCAAACTCCAGCTGCCATTAGGGCAGCACTAACCCGTTACAGCCTGAATTCTTCAGCTGGAAATCTAGCTGAACTTATCGCTCATGATTTTGGTGATGTCACAGAGCCAGATAGCCCTGCCGGTGAGCTACGCACCACTGAACTTGCCGAACTGGTTCTATCTAAATCAAAGCTTGCCGTTGCTTTAGGTGGCGATAACTCGATTACCTTTGCAGTTGCCAAAGCGACTTTGGCTTCCGGTGGTTCACTGATAACACTAGATGCCCACCATGATATTCGATCTGGGATCTCTAACGGTTCTCCGGTGCGCAGATTGATTGAGGAGTTTGGACTACCTGGTAACAGGATTGTCCAAATTGGCATAAATGACTTTTCCAACTCTTTCGAATATTCCAAGCGAGCTAAAGAATATGGAATAAACGTTATTACTCGTGAAGAAGTATCTGAACTAGGAGTGCAAGGTGCAGCGGGTAAAGCGCTGGCCATGCTCGGAGATGGAAATATCCACATTGATTTTGACGTTGATGTTTGTGATCGTAGTTATGTGCCAGCAACGCCAGCAAGTGCACCGGGTGGGATTTCTGCTTTCGAACTTCGACAATTTGCCAGATTGCTTTGTCGGGACAACCGCGTTCGATCGATTGACATTACCGAAATAGATGCAACCAGAGACAGCGAAGATCAGCGCACGGTGCGCCTCGGTGCTCTACTTATTCTTGAGGCAGCAGCTGGATTACTTTCTCGTTAGATTCCAGCTGCTAATCCGTCAACTCGAACATCGCTGCCCCAACACATAGTTCCATTTGGCATTAGTTCCAGTAGTTGAACTGCAGAACCGTGACCATAATCTGGAAGCACAATTACCTCGTGGCCTTTTGCCTTCAGCCCCTCAATTACTTCGCTTCCAAATCTTGCTTCAAGCTGAAGAGTTCCCTGACCGGTCTCCACAGCAGAAGAGTCACCGTTGAGATGTTGCCACCTAGGTGCCTCGCAGCTCTGCTGAACATTGAGCCCTAGGTCTAGAAGTTGAACAATCAATTGAAAATTACTTTGCACCTGAATGTTAGCTCCTGGCGTTCCACCAACCAGCCTCAGCGATCCGTCAGGGTTGGTAACTGTCCAAGCGTTCAGGGTGTGTGCTGGTCTCTTACCAGGTTCGATGAGGTTAGGTGAATCTGCCTCGAGGTTGAACCCGGTTGCGCGGTTATTCAGTAGCACTCCTGTCCCCTTTGGAACAAAAGCTGATCCGAAACCATGAAAGACGCTTTGGATCCAGGAGACGGCGTTACCTTCACCGTCGGCAACTATGAAATAGGTAGTGTCCGAGCCTTCGGAAAGGTTTGCCTCTGGACCATTCCAAGCCGAATTCATGTCAATCTGACTGCGTCTTAGTGCGATGTGTTCATCAGCGAGGATTCGATCAACATCGACCGGGGTGAATTCGGGGTCCGCCAAAATCTCATTGCGGTCAACAAATGAAAGCTTCTTTGCCTCGACCATTAGGTGAATGCGGTCTATTTCACTCATTTGCTCTAAGTCTCGATCTGCCACCAGACGAAGCTCTTCCATCAAAATCATGCCTTGTGTGGGAGGCGGTTGGCCGTGAACTTTGTAACCTCGGTAGTCAACCGTCAGCGGAGCAGAAACTCTGGTTTGATGTTTGGCTAAATCTTCATGGTTAAACCAGCCGTTGGTTCCAGCAACAATAAGATCTGCTATCTCACCTTTATAGAAAGCATCCCTACCTGAACTTGCAATCGCCCGAAGAGTTCTTGCCAAGTCTTTCTGAACAACAAGGTCTCCGATTGCCAAGTTGCTGTCAATTCCCATGTCAGCAAAAAAGTTTTGCTCTGGAAACATTTTTAGGAAATTCTGAATCCTTAAGACAAAATCTCTAGTCGCCGCGAATCCATTTTCGGCGTATCTAATAGCTGGTGCTAAAACCACATCCATCGGAAGTTTTCCGTAACGCTCATGTGCGGCAAACCAGGTGGATACGGTTCCGGGCACTGTTGCAGACCTAGGGCCGTGGTGGTCAATCTTGTCTTCGAATGCTGATGCTATGGCCGAATGCCCTGCCTCACCGCTTCCATTGAAAGCTAAATTTTCCTTGGTAGCAGCGTGGTGAGTAATCAAAAAAGCGTCGCCACCTAGTTGCGATGCTCCAGGCTCAACAACAGAGATAACTGCACTTAGCGCGATACCTGCATCGATGAAGCTTCCACCGGCATTTAGTATCTCCAGAGCGGCTGCTACTGCTATCGGTTGGCTGGCTGCTGCTCCACCATTACGTGAGTAGACGACTCCACGATGAGTTTGCATTGTTAGTCCTATCTGAAATTCGGTCCAAAAGCTTCGCGCAGGGTAACAGTTTTTAGACCTCTGGACTTTATCAAACCTACTATCTGCTCGAGGGCACGATCGGTTTTTCGAGTATTTGCATGATCAATCACAATTCGGCCATTCGCTACCCACTTCTGGGCAAGCGCATAGGTGTTCTCTTCTGTCTTGGTCCCACTGCCAAGGCTTCCGTACCACATCATCGGTGCTGTGTAGCCAAGCTCTGCGGCAACATCAATAACCTGTCTAGTCCAGTGCCCGTAGGTTGGTCGAAAATAAGGTCTCGCGTCATAGCCGTATGTGTCTAACAAGAAGTCGTGACAAACCTGTAACTGGTTGCGCACAATGCCATCTGAAGAAACTGATAGATCCCGATGGCTGAGAGTGTGATTGCCCAGCTGGATTTGACCGGTGCCGATCAAGTGCTTTATTTGACTTCGATTTTTACGCCAGCTGTCATAGCAACTGGTAACAAAAAGGGTCAGATGCAAATTGTGTTTTTCAGCCAAATCTAAGTAACTCTTCACAGCAGAGTTACTGACCCCATCGTCTATGGTCCAGGCAATCCGGCGTTGGCTTGATGCTGGCAAATTAGATATCGGTTTTTGCCTGGCTAAGGCTAAATCTGCAGGAAAGAGCAGGGCGCTACCAGCGCCAATCAGAAAGCTCTTTCTATCCAACTCCATAGCTTTAACAATAGGCAAGAAATACCAGTCATACTTATCTCATGGAATCTAAAAATGTTTTGGTTATCGGGGCTTCTGGAGCCTTTGGCTCGCTGTTTGTAACCGGCCTTGCGGCAAAGGGCTACCAAGTTCTCGCCGCCGCTAGAAATACTGATCGTATCCCGCAAGGCGCTAATCTTCGGCTAAAACTCGATCTGGAGGATTCCGCCAGCATCAAACTGCTAACCGATTATCTAATAGACCAAGGCATCCAACTAAACGGAATAGTTCAGACAGCTGGTGCAGTTGGTTTTGGCCGAGCTGAAGAAACTCCAAGCGAAGGCGCTCACCGATTGATGCAAATCAACCACCTTGGCCCGGCACAATTGATCAGTAGCCTTCTACCGATACTTGCCGATGAGTCTTTTATTGTCGGAATAAATGGAATTGTTTCAGAGAAGATTTTCCCAGGCATGAGCGCTTACTCGGCTAGCAAAACGGCAAACAGCGCATACCTGCAGACTCTAGCTATGGAACTGCGTCGCAAAAAGATTCAGGTGCTGGATGCTAAACCGGGACACACCGAAACCGGATTGGCAACGAGAGCTATCTTTGGCACTGCCCCATCATTTCCTCAAGGTATGACGGCTGAGCATGTTGTCAACACAATAATGACTGCCCTGAGTGAAGGCAAAACAGCGCTTGCTAGTAGTGATTTTTAGCATTCAGCAAAGATTCAGCATAAATAGATGAAAAATGCTGACTTTGGGTTTAGTTTGGAACTGAAAAGAGGTCCTCATGGCATTCTCACCAGCAACGCTAGCCAGCGTAATCATCGGCGCAGTGGCACTCAGCGGTTCAGCATTCGCTGTTTCGCTAGCTAACCAACCGGCTGATCCATCAAATCAGAGTTCAGTAAATCAACCGCTGGATCAAGCAAAGCCAAGCCCTGAGGCAGTCCCAGTATCACCCGATGCTCCAGCAATCATTCCGGTCACACCGGTTCCACTTCCAACCCAAAGCCCAGTCATCACTGACCCACCAAGTTTTCAAGGGGACGATGAAGACTCAGATGATGATTCAGAGGATGAAGATTGGGAAGACGATGGTGATCGAGACCATCACGATGACTATGACGATGACTACGAAGATGAGTGGGACGACTAGTTAATCTCAACTAGCAGCTGCTTCATAACAGCAATCTCGTCGTTCTGTGAATCTATGATCCGTTCGAGTAACATTTGTAGATCTGGATTAGAGGTAATCAGGGCATCTTTAGCCATCAAGACAGCACCCTTGTGATGGTCAATCATGGCATCTAGGAAGTAGTTGTCAAAGGCATTACCTTTTAGCCCAGCTAAAGTCTGCAACTGTTCCTCGGTAAGCATGCCGGAACTGTGTCCGTGCATGGAGTGATCGGTAAGTTTTTGTCCAGCTTCGGTAAGCCAGGAAGTCATCAAATCTATTTCAGGACCTTGTTCGGCCAGTATTTGTTCTGCGAGATCCTTCACCAGAGGGCTTTCCGCCCTGGTTTGAGCAAGTTTAGACATTTCGATTGCCTGCTGGTGGTGCGGAATCATCATTTGGGCAAACATCAGATCAGAAGAAGACATATCAGAATTACCGTGCTGCATGCCGTGGTTTGAGTGATTGGCGTCAACCACCTGAACAAGTGAGCACCCGGTCAAGCTAAGACTAAGCGTGACCAGCACTAGAGTTTTTCTAAACATGATCTCCCTTAAGTTTTTTGGTGGGGTGTGTTAGCACCCCACCACTACAAATTACCTAGCAGTTGCAGCTAGTTCCTTCGGTCTTGGCGCTGCAGTTACAGCCCTCGCCACAGTTGCATTCCTTCTCGTCAGACATTTCACACCTCCTATTTACTTTGTCTATTTTGAGTTATCTCAAAAATCTTCAGAAGCTCTTCAATCGCCTTTGCATTCTCTTTTTTATCTTTGGAATGCATCATGTGGCTAACGTGAGTATCTAGGTGATTTTCCACCAGCAACTTATTGAGCGAGCCTAGCGACTTTTGAACGGCAAGCGACTGGGTGATGATGTCCATGCAATAGCCTTCTTGCTCAATCATCTTTTCAAGGCCACGGATCTGACCTTCTAGGATTTTGGCCCGATGCAGGGCTCGCTTTTTGATATCTGCACGCATAACTCCAATATACCCCCTAGGGGTATTAAGTCAAGTATTTGCGCACCAGCACAAATGAGTCATCCAGGTCGGTAACTATTTCAAAACCTCGTTTTCTGAACATCGACAAGCTCCCCCGGTAGGTTTTGTCTGAATATTCAGATTTGCTTGGCGCTGCTTCGACAGCCTCAAACCCACGTTCGGCTAGGTCAGCTAGCACCAAATCAAGCATTTGGCCGGCTAGCTGTTGACCGCGTTTATCCGGATCAACATTGAAGCAAAGAATTCTCGCTAACTGTTCGCTGGAATCTGGAAACATCGGAAAAAGTAATGAGTTAGCCGCTGCACACCAGGCAACTACTTGGTCATCAAGGTATGCAAGGTATCCGTCCATTTTTCCAGTCTGGACTCGATCACAAGCTAGCTGTCGATTATCAGTACTGGTTTCTGTTCCGTCGTTGAGATAAAACTGGCAGTAGCAACCTGCCCAATTAGGGTCGTTCAGGAAGGCCCGATGATCAAAGTAATCCAGAAAGTCGTCCAAGGTCTCAACACTTAGGCGTCTTAGAGTCAGCGTGGTTTTCACAATCTCAGTCTAGGAGCGGTTAGGTTATTGTTGTTTAGACACTTCTTAGGGGGCATACATGAATGACTTTGAAGCTGCTATCGAATTGCTAAAGCCGCAAAACTGGGGGTATCTAGCTGGGTTAATCGGGCTCATGGTTTTCTTTCAATGGTGGGTGAAATCCAGTGCAAAGCGAAAAAATGCAGAACTAAAGATTGATACCGATGCATTATCAGCCGAAGAGATAGCCAGGGTCTGGACTAAAGGCCAAATCAAGGTAGGTCAGCACACAGGGGCTTTAGCCATATTGATAATGGGTGCAGCACTTTGTATTGGTCTAGTGTTTGTCGCATTTGACCAATTTATCGTTGCCCTTGTCTTCATGATTGGGACTTTGATTGCTCCATTAGTGATGATTCGCAGGCTTAGAGTTGTCGATCTAATGGCTCTAGATGAAGAAAAGTTTCAGGAGCTGTCAGATTACTTTGCGGCTAACAAAGATGCCTTGATTACTGAGGCCTTGAATGACCCAGAGGTCATTCAAGCCATGGCCAAGTGGCCTTCCTTGGTACGTAAATTCAATCTGCGCTCGTTTAGGTCAAAAAACTTTAGACCAAGACGTAATCAGTATGACTAACTCAGCTAGCCCCAGGATCCAAGGATTAGCCCAGCGAGGCTGAGGCAGATAACATCCTGGCTAACTTCAATCAACCAAACCTTCAATGACTGGTAAACCTTGAAATTGGCCTGACCAAACATTCTGTGAGACAGGGAAGCAAAAGCGCCTAGTCCAACTGAGAACACAAAGCCAAACAACAGCCCATCTATTGGTCCAAACCCTGGAGTTAATTCCCTGCCGAAACTAATGATTACTGCCAGAGTGAGAACCTGAATGAAAGCGGCCAGATAGGTGCCGCCAAACATAAGCAGGGTTTCGCTCCCAGTCATCTTTACTCGCTCTTTAGGGATTTCCCTTCCAAGCGCACGCATCCAAACCGGATAGAAGGTTTTTGGACCAAACCAAATAGCACCAATTGCAAAGGAAAGTATCGAGGCGATGAATATCGCTAAGAAATTTAGATTAGAAATGTCAATTTGCACGCTAGAAAGTATAGAGATTAATTGTGAAGATGCTTGGACAAATAGCATCTGCCCTGGGCGTTTTGCGCCTAAACGTTGAACCTAAACTCGACCACGTCACCATCGCGCATGACATAGTCTTTACCTTCCATGCGCACTTTACCTTGGGCTTTGGCCTCGTTCATGGAACCGGCAGCTACTAGGTCTACGTAGGAGACAATTTCTGCTTTGATAAAGCCCTTCTGAAAATCGGTGTGAATCACACCGGCTGCCTGAGGAGCAGTCCAACCCTGTCTAATGGTCCAGGCTCTAGCTTCTTTTGGCCCTGCAGTTAGATAGGTCTGCAGTCCCAGTGTTTTGAATCCTATGCGAGCCAACTGGTCCAAACCAGATTCCTCTTGACCGAGTGAAGCGAGAAGTTCTTGAGCTTCATCTGCTGAGAGATCAATCAGTTCACTTTCTACCTTGGCATCCAAAAAGACCGCTTCAGCAGGTGCTACCAAATCTGCAAGTTGCTTACGCTTAGCGCTATCACTTAACACAGACTCATCAACATTGAAGACGTAAAGGATTGGTTTAGCGGTTAGCAGTCCGAGTTCTTTAATTGGCAAAATATCTATTCCAGAAATAGATAACGGTTTACCGGTATTCAAAAAGGCAATCGCTTGATCAACTGTTTCAAGGACAACGGGTTCAGTTTTCTTGCCCTTGACTTCCTTTTCGATTCTGGCTCTAGCCTTATCCAGAGTTTCCATATCCGCCAAAATCAATTCAGTATTTATTGTTTCGATGTCACTGGCAGCATCAACCTTGCCGTCAACATGGACAACATCTGGGTCTGCAAACCCGCGGACCACCTGAGCAATAGCGTCAGCCTCGCGGATGTTTGCTAGAAATTTGTTACCCAGACCCTCCCCCACCGAAGCGCCACGGACGATACCGGCGATATCAACAAAAGAAACTGGAGCTGGCAAAATTCGCTCCGAGCCAAAAATCTCAGCAAGTTTATTTAGCCTTGCATCTGGCAGGTTAACCACCCCGATGTTGGGTTCAATTGTGGCAAACGGGTAGTTGGCCGCTAGAACATTGTTCTTGGTCAAAGCATTAAACAGCGTTGATTTGCCGACGTTAGGTAGTCCGACGATACCGATAGTTAGAGCCACTAGAGCAGTTTACTTGCCTTTGGGTTCCCGATTCGCCTGCCGCATGTTGTCCTGCATGATTTCCTGACGCTCCTGATTAGTTTGATCCCAGATCACAGCTCCGGTTGTTGACCCCCAACTTCCACTTACTGTGGTGCCGTTAATAACTGGGGTGGTGACTTTTGGCTTAACAAAAAACAAAAGTCTGGCCCAAATCTTTCTTGAAGGTGGCTTTCCATTCTTCCTGTTTGACGCCATTATTTTTTGGCGTTCTTTCTCGGACATACTTTGCCAATCAACAGGATTTAGCCACCTACTGAACATCTTCACGATTCGACTGATCATAGTTGTATCCTTATGGCATTTACAGACATAACTCCAGCGCTAACAGTTGGAGGGCGATTGGAGTAATGCTCTGGATCTGCAAGTGTTTGCTGAGAATTACCGAAAAATGCCCCGAATACTCTCAAACCTGAGTTCAACATACGCTTCCTCCCCTAAAACAACTTCAGCACCAACTCTAACATTTGCGAAGAGAGTAGTCTCATTAGATGGGTCTATCTTTCACGGCAATTGACTTTGAAACTGCTAATGGGTCGCCGTCTAGTCCCTGCGCTGTTGGACTGGTAAAAGTAGTCGATGGCAAAATCATTGATACCTTCCAAACCCTGATTCAACCTCCTTACCCGCATGACTGGTTTGACCCGTTCAATATAAAAGTTCACGGGATTAAGCCAAATGATGTTTTGTCTGCGCCATCCTGGGAGACAGCTCTTGGACAGATGTTGGAGTTCATATCTGGCGATACTTTGATTGCCCACAATGCCGGTTTTGATATGGGTGTATTACTTGCCAGCATTGAAACAATAGATGCAGATGTCCCTGATCTTAGGTATGGCTGCTCGCTGATCATGGCCCGTAAAACCTATAACCTAGAAAGTTACCGGCTAAATCAAGTCGCCTATGCTATCGGTCACGAGGAATTTGACCATCACGATGCTCTTGCCGATAGCGATGCCTGCGCCAGAATAGTCATTCACATGGCTAACCGCCACGGTGTTGAGAGCATTGATGAGCTAGCCGAGGCCACAAACCACAAGTTAAAGCGGCTTCTGCCTGAAGTTGGGTAAACAAATGTCAGAGCGGGGTGTGAGAATTTAGCCATGGACATTTTGAGCGCAATTTTAGGTTTAATACTCGGTTTAGCTTTGGGCTTTCTCATTGCCAGGCGACAGGGTGGTACTAAGGGATCAACCGGTGAAGCGGAACTAGCAGCAGCACAAGCTACGATAAGCGAAATTAGAAACCAATTAGCCGACGCCAAGGCGAGAATCGAATCTTTCGAGCAGCGTGAAAAGGATGTCGCCCAAATGGAGAGCGTCTATCTCCAAGAACTTAGACCTCTGGCGGCAAAGTTGAAAGAGGTCCAGGACAATGTGGTAGCCGCCGAGCGTGAGCGGGTTGATCAGTTCAACACCATCAAAGAACAAATTCTAGAAAGCCAGCGTCAGCAGGAAAAACTTTCCAGAAACACTGAGGCCCTAGCCGGAGCCCTTACTAATAATCAGGTTCGCGGTAAATGGGGTGAGCTAACCCTTAGACGAATGCTTGAGCAGTCTGGGCTCCGAGTTGGAATTGACTTTATTGAGCAGTATCAGACTGTTAATGAAGAAGGTAAGAACATCAAACCTGATGTAATCATCAACATGCCTGATGGAAAGTTCGTCGCAGTTGATTCCAAGGTTCCATATAACAACTTCCAGCGCGCTTTTGAAATTCCTGAGGTAGCTGATGGTTCAGATGAGAAAAAGCGTAAAGAGCTTCTGAAGCAACACGTTGCTGATGTGAAGAAACATATTGACGATATCAACTCAAAGGAGTACTTCAGCGGACTTTCAAGCTCACCAGAATTCACCATTATGTTTATGCCAAGTGAGAGCCTGCTCTCGGTAACTTTAGAGCACGATCCGACTATTCTCGAATACGCCTTCAACTCAAGGGTTGCTCTAGTCTCACCGGTATCGTTCTTCTCGGTGCTAAAGACCATCGCCTACAGCTGGAAACAGAGCGCTCAGGAAGATGCCATTAAGGAAATCGTAGATCTAGGTGTGAAACTATACGGATCGGTCAGGGTCATTGCTGAGCACGCTTCAAGACTGGGTAGCAAGCTAAATGACTCGGTAGCCTCCTTTAATGAACTGGTCGGCAGCCTAGAGACGAACCTGCTTAAATCAACCCGAGATCTCAATGAGCAGCAGAAAAAGATTCTGGATAAGGGTAAGCCAATCCCCGAGGTCACTGAAATCGACAAGACTAGCCGCATCTTCACCAAGCCCGAACTAACCGCAAAACCTGAGGAAGGTGGCCCTGACGCCTAGGTTTTAGGCGGGTTCCAGGCTGGGAAACCGCTGGCAGGGCCATATTGGCTATACTTTTTTTGGACTAGCCGACAGTGTCGTTTGCTTAGCAAAAACCTAACTTTTCCCAGGAGAGACAATGTCGCAGGGCCATTTCGGAGCATCGGTGGTAACGCTTACCCCAGCTCCAACTCTGGATAGAACCTATTACGTGAATCACCTGCACCCGGGTGGGGTGAACCGTGCCGATGATGTTCGTGAAGAGCTAGCCGGTAAAGGTATCAACGTTTCTCGTGGCCTAACCCTAGCCAACATTCATGCTCCAGGCGTTGTCCCAATTGGTAACGCAGATCCTTCAGTCCTAGAAAGAACTGGTTCGTCTTTCCTAGTTCCGCTTTGGGTGGATGGCAATCTTAGAGTTTCGACCACAATTGTCGACAAGCATGGCACCACTACCAAAGTAAATGAATCCCCTCGAGCACTCAGTGAAGAAGACTGGCAAAAAGTCGTTGACCTGACCGAACAGACGGTTAGAAATACCGGTGCAAAGTGGCTGGTTATTGCTGGAGCATTACCAACTTATAAATCAACTGGAGTTTTTGTTGACCTACAACCAATTTTTGATCGAATGCTAAAACTTGGTGTCAAGGTAGCCCTAGACACATCCGGTGAACCTCTTTCCTACTGGGTTCGCAAAGGAACAGCAAATGTAATCAAACCAAATGCTGAGGAACTTGCCTCAGCGGTGGGTCGTGAACTAAAAACTGTCGGTGATGTAGTTCTAGCAGCCCGTGAACTTTGTGGGCATGGTATCGACGTGGTTCTTGCCTCAATGGGGGCAGATGGAATGATAGCTGTCACGAAGACCGGTGAGTGGGCCGCAAAAACTCCACCGGTGAAGGTAATAAACACTGTTGGTGCTGGAGATGCAACTTTGGCTGGCTTCTTGGCTGCTGTGGTGGAGAACCCAATTGTCGAAGGTGGCGAAGATTTTGGAGTGGGCTTTAATGTTCCGCTCGGAGTGCAGAATGCAGTGCGCTGGGGGGCTATTGCAGTTACCCAACCAACTTCTGGATTAGCTAATTTGGATAACATGCCGGAGGCAACTATTTCAGCTCCGGATCTAACTGCACCACTAGAAGAAGTAGCGAAGCCTTAGGAGGCTAAAAATGCCAGTAGCGTCGAGCGAACAATACGCTGAGATGATTGACCGTGCGAAAAAGGGCGGTTTTGCCTATCCAGCGATCAATGTTTCTTCATCACAGACGGTGAACGCTGTGCTCCAGGGCTTAACCGAGGCTGGTTCCGATGGCATCTTGCAGGTTACCACTGGCGGTGGCGACTACTGGTCAGGACCGTCCGTAAAGCACATGGCTACCGGAGCTGCTGCCATGGCTAATTTTGTTCGAGAGGTAGCTAAAAACTACCCAATAACTGTGGGTATTCACACCGACCACTGCTCGAAAGATCACCTCGATACTTTCTTGCTACCGCTACTGGAAATCAGCAAAGAGCGAGTCAGAAGTGGCCAAGAGGCACTGTTTAACTCTCAGATGTGGGACGGTTCAGCTGTTAGCTTGACCGAGAATCTTGAGATAGCGAAGAAGCTTTTGGCTGAAACAAGCAAGCTTGGCGTAATTCTCGAAGTAGAAATTGGTGTTGTCGGCGGTGAGGAAGACGGCGTTGAAGGTGGCGAAGGCGAGCACCTCTACTCAACGATCGAAGATGGCATGAAAACCGCTGAGGCTCTAGGTCTTGGTGAGAACGGTCGCTATCTAACTGCGCTAACTTTCGGAAACGTACACGGTGTCTATAAGGCGGGCAACGTGGTGCTACGGCCAGAACTACTAAACGACATCCAGCGTGCGGTTGGCGATAAGTATGGCAAGAGCATGCCGTTTGATTTGGTCTTTCACGGTGGATCTGGTTCAACCGAACAAGAGATTGCCGACGCAGTTAGATACGGTGTTGTGAAGATGAACATTGATACCGATACTCAGTATGCATTCACCAGAGCTATTGCCGGACACATGTTCGCCAACTACGACGGTGTATTGAAGATAGACGGTGAAGTTGGCAACAAGAAGATGTATGACCCTAGAGGTTGGGGTAAGACCGCCGAAGCTGCTATGGCTAAGCGAGTTACTTTGGCCACCCAGGAACTAGGTTCCGCCGGAAAGTCTATGTCGATTTAGTTTCGCTTGACCTTGTTGCTGGTGTCTTCACCGGCAGCTTTTAAATCTTTTCTTAGTTCCTTAGGTAGCGAGAACTGGACATCTTCTTCTGCAGTCTGCACAATCTGAACATCACCGAAGCCTCTTGCTGCAAGATCAGCTAGAACCTCATCGACTAAAACTTCTGGCACGCTAGCTCCTGATGAAACTCCAACAGTGTCAACGCCTAGGAACCATTCATCTTTGATCTCTGAAGCAAAATCAACTCGATAGGCTGCCTTAGCACCATTTTCTAAAGCAACCTCAACAAGTCGGACGGTGTTTGAAGAGTTAGCCGAGCCAACCACGATTACCAATTCGGCATCCTTGGCAACTTTCTTTATTGCCACCTGTCGGTTTTGGGTTGCATAGCAAATGTCATCGCTGGGTGGATTCTGCAGAGTTGGGAAACGCTCCTTGAGCTTTTCGACTGTTTCGTAAGTTTCATCAACCGAAAGTGTGGTCTGTGACAGCCAGACAACCTTATTGGGGTCTCTAACCGTCACGTTCAGAACACCTTTATGGCCATCAACTAGTTGAACCTTGTCTGGGGCTTCACCGGCGGTACCTTCAACCTCCTCATGTCCCTCGTGGCCAATCAATAGGATGTCGTAGTCCTCGTTAGCAAAACGCTGAACCTCACGGTGAACCTTGGTTACCAGTGGGCAAGTGGCATCAATGGTGTTTAGGTTACGCTCGCTGGCAGCTTGAACCACTGCTGGGCTAACCCCGTGGGCTGAAAAGACAAGGATTGAGCCCTCTGGGACTTCGTCGACTTCATTGACGAAGATGGCACCGCGTTTTTGCAGGGCCGACACCACGTGCTTATTGTGAACAATCTCTTTACGGACATAGACCGGTGAACCGTGCAGATCGAGGGCTTTTTCGACCGCTATTACGGCACGGTCGACCCCAGCGCAGTATCCGCGGGGAGCTGCTAAAAGCACTCTCTTGTGTCGTATCTCGGAAGTATTCTGGGTAGTGGTCACAAGATAAGTCTAACGAAGGAGGGGTCGGTGAACACACCAGCGGAACTCGGTAAAGACCCCGATCACCCATTCACGGTTGCCCAACTCAGCCAGCGAATAGTTGATGCGGTTACCCGTTGGGGCTCGGCCTGGGTTGAGGGTGAGCTGATCAAGTTTCAACATAAATCCGGTGGCCATGCCTATCCAAACTTGAGAGACCTAAACACTGGTGCGACCATTCCACTGGTGATTTTCAACGGTGTGCTGCAAGGGGCTAAAGAAGAATTCCAAGACGGTGATCGAGTTCTGGTCAACGGTGTCATGGACTATTACGTACCCACTGGAAAGCTTTCCCTAAAAGTTTCGGCTATTAAGAAAATCGGTCTAGGTGTTCTGATGGCCGAAATTGAGGCTTTGCGAGCGAAAATTATCGCTGAAGGTCTGGCCGATCCGCTAAAGAAAAAGAAATTGCCGTTTCTTCCAAATGCGATTGGTCTAATTACCGCACAAAACTCCGATGCTGAAAAAGACGTGAAACAAAACGTTCTGCTTCGTTGGCCGGAGGCCGTGATTAAGACAATTAGCGTGAGTGTTCAAGGTGCTGATTGTCCGCCTTCAGTTATCGCAGCACTCAAACAAATGAACGAGGACCCAGATGTTGACGTAATTATCATCGCCAGAGGCGGTGGTGGTTTTCTGGACCTGGTTGGCTTTAGTGATGAAGCCCTGGTACGCGCGGTGGCGGCGAGTAAGAAGCCGGTCATCTCTGCGATTGGTCACGAAAACGACAGACCAATAATTGATGAGGTTTCAGATCTCCGGGCATCGACACCGACCGATGCTGCAAAACGTGTAGTGCCCGACGTGGTAGATGAGCGCAACAAGATTCGCGAAGCTCTAGCTCGAATGGAAAATCGGATCGCTCAGTATGTGAGTTCCCAGCTGACTCTGCTGCAGCAGATTCGTTCACATCCGATGCTGCGCGACCCGCACGCCTATCTGGATCAGCGAAACGATGACCTGACCAGGGCAATTTCAGATCTCCGCGATCGAATGGATTACCGTCTCGAGCGGCAGAGCAATGAATTGACCTCCTCGCGGAGTCTGCTGCGCTCACTTTCGCCGCAAAGCACCCTAGATCGCGGCTATTCGGTAGTTCGAACCACATCTGGAGAGGTAGTAACTGACCCTAAATCAGCCCCAAACGGCACTGAATTGACCCTTACCCTTGCCAAGGGTGAGATAAAAGCAACAGCGAAATAAACTGGAGATAACATGACTGACAACAACAGCGACATTGAAAAGATGACCTACGAGCAGGCTCGTGATGAACTAACCAAGGTTCTTAGCCAGCTAGAGCAGGGATCGGTAACCCTAGATCAGTCAATGGCCCTCTGGCAGCGCGGTGAGTTACTTGCCCAAAAATGCGAAGAGTGGCTAAGCGGTGCTCGCAAGAAACTTGATGAAGTTCTAAAAGACAAGAAAGACTAACTCTTGAGTGATTCCGGCGCAAAGTATCGAGCAAAACAGACAGTCGTAAATCTAGTTCTTGCTCTGGCCGCCTGCGTTGCTGTTGTCGTGCTGCTGGTAACTTCAGTGCCGCGAGATGAATCAAACCGGATCAAGGAAGTAAACTACAGCGCAATTGTTGATGAGGCTAAGGCTTCAAGTTCACTGCCCCTGATAAAAATCAAGCCACTGGATAACTGGTGGAGCAATCTAGCTCAGCTAAATACTGAGAGCTCAGATGCGGTGGTCAACTTTAAGGCGGGCTTTGTTGGTTCCGATATCAAATACATCGGTTATACCCAAGCTTTCGAAGGTAACCCAACCTGGTTAGCTTTCCAACTAGCTGGGACTACCATCACCGGTGAATACAGCTACGCCAATTTCAAATGGGAAATATATGAGTCTGTGGTAAAACACGATCCGAAGAAAACCATGGACTACATAATGGTGCTTAACTATTCGAAAAATGATTACATACTTCTCTACGGTGTTGCTGACAAAAACGAGTATGAGGCTTTCGCAAATGAAATAGTTGATCGAATTCGTGGGGCAGCCAATATTGATTAGACCATCTAGTCCAGCCGAAGCTTGGCAGGCAATTCTTGAAGGCAATTCTAGGTTCGTCTCCGGTAGTCCTGCCCACCCTAGGCAAGACTTTGATCATCGCAACAGCACCTTCGAGACCCAACACCCTTTTGCGGCACTATTTGGTTGTTCCGACTCGAGGCTTTCAGCTGAGATTATTTTTGACGTCGGTTTAGGCGATTTGTTTGTGGTTAGAAATGCTGGTCAGGTTATCGCTGAAACCATCCTCGGTTCACTGGAATATGCCGTAGAGGTGCTACAGGTGCCTCTTATCTTGGTGCTCGGGCATGACGAATGCGGTGCGATACGGGCCACCATGGACTCAGCCGAGGGCAAACTGACGGCCCAGGGCACCTTTATCCATAATTTGGTTTCTAGGATCGCGGAGACGGTAAGCGAAGCTAAGGCTCACGGACTGACTGAAATCGATGAAATCACAGTGCTCCACGTCAAAGACACCATCAACGAGATGATTGCCCGCTCAGAACTGATTCAGAGTCGCATCGAATCGGGTAAATTGGCTGTTGTAGGTGCTAATTATGCGCTGAGCTTGGGTGAAGTAAAACCCATCCAGGTTGTCGGAAACCTTGTCTAACTAGAGGAAGTAACCAGATGGAATACCGTATCGAACACGACACCATGGGAGAAGTCAAGGTTCCGGTAAACGCTCTATACGCAGCCCAGACCGCAAGAGCGGTAGAGAACTTCCCAATCAGTGGAACTGTCCTGGAGCGTCAACACATCGCTGCTTTGGCGCAAATCAAAAAGGCAGCTGCCTTAGCTAATGCCAAACTTGGCGTCTTGAACCAAGATGTTGCCGATGCGATCTCTAAAGCCGCCGATGAAGTTATCGCTGGAATGCATGATGGCGAATTCCCAGTGGACATTTTCCAGACTGGCTCTGGAACCTCATCCAACATGAACATGAATGAGGTTTTAGCCAGTTTGGCTTCCAATATTTTGGGTAGCAAGGTGCACCCGAACGATCACGTAAATGCATCACAGTCTTCAAACGATGTTTTTCCAACTTCAGTTCACCTCGCAGTTACCAGCGCCCTAATCAACGACCTGCTTCCAGCCCTAGATCACTTAGCCAAGGCTTTGGAAGAAAAAGCGAGCTTGTGGGATCAGGTTGTCAAAGCCGGTAGAACTCACCTCATGGATGCAACACCGGTAACCCTAGGCCAGGAATTTGGTGGTTATGCTGCTCAGATTAGATACGCTGCAGAGCGAGTTGAGGCGAGCTTGCCGAGAGTTGCGGAAGTTCCCCTCGGTGGCACTGCAGTTGGAACTGGTATCAATACGCCTAAGGGCTTTCCTCAGGAAGTTATTAAGTTGCTGGCCAGCCAAACTAACCTCCCCGTTACCGAAGCTAGAAATCACTTTGAAGCACAAGGGGCCAGGGATGCCCTAGTTGAGGCATCTGGAGCGCTTCGCGTTTTAGGAGTCAGCCTAACCAAGATTTGTAATGATCTTCGCTGGATGGGTTCGGGCCCAAATGCTGGCCTTGGTGAAATTTCCATTCCAGATTTGCAACCTGGATCTTCAATCATGCCAGGCAAAGTAAATCCAGTTATCCCTGAGGCAGTGATGATGGTTGTTGCTCGAGTGATTGGTAACGATGCAGCAGTTGCTTGGGCTGGTGCCAGTGGAAACTTTGAATTAAACGTCGCCATCCCAGTTATGGGTAATTCCCTACTGGAGTCAATCAGATTGCTAACTAATTCGCTAACACTTCTAGCCGACAAGACCATTACCGGCCTTGAGGCAAACATCGACCGTGCTCGAGCACTAGCCGAATCAAGTCCTTCAATTGTTACCCCACTAAACAAATACATCGGCTATGAAGCTGCGGCCAAGATTGCTAAGCACGCAGTTGCTAAATCAATCACTATCCGAGAAGCAACTATTGAACTCGGCTATGTCGATGGTGAGAAACTGACCCTGGAGCAACTTGATAAAGCACTGGATGTTTTATCGATGACTAAGCCCAGCTAGTCCAAACATGCGCGATAGCGCTGCCAATAAAACTAATCAGTAGGTATGGCCCCAACGGAATACTTTGCCCCAGTTCGGCTTTGCCTTTGAGGATCTTTAGCATCACAAACAAAAAGGCCAGCACAAAGGCTATCCCGATTGCCAAAATGGAGAGCATCGGGTCAAAAAAAGCCAGCGTTAGCGTGATTGCTGAAATCAACTTCACATCCCCCATGCCTACCCAATCAAAGTAATTAGCGATGACCCCGACGATAAAGACAATAATTGCCAAACCGAAGGCCAATACAAAGTGTGTCCAATCTGCCCCGACCAAGCAGGCGGCTAGTTGAGCCAAGAGCGCTATCGGGAATACAGGTAGGACTATCCTGTTGGGCAAGCGATGCTCTCTTAGGTCGATCACCGTCAGCGGTATGGCCATTAGCACTAAATACAAGGCAGGAATTAGCGCTAGTAGCTGAGGCAGATTGGACACGTAGCAAAATTAGCCAACCTGGCCGTTAGGTGCAGAAGTTATCCCCAGCTAGTTATCGAGCAGGCTGGTAACCATATCGGCTATCGGGGATCGCTCAGACCTGGTCAAAGTAAGGTGAGCAAATAGCTGTTGCCCCTTGAGTGCTTCAATAACCGAGGCAACCCCGTCGTGTCGGCCCACTCTCAGGTTGTCACGCTGAGCAACGTCGTGGGTGAGCACCACTCTGGAGTTTTGGCCTATTCTCGATAGCACCGTGAGTAAGACATTTCGTTCTAGGGACTGAGCCTCATCGACAATCACGAAACTATCGTGCAGCGACCTTCCACGAATGTGAGTCAATGGAAGCACCTCGAGGAGCCCGCGATCTATTACGTGCTCGATGACCTCTTTACTAACCAGCGGCCCTAAAGTGTCAAACACAGCTTGGGCCCAAGGGTTCATCTTTTCAGCTTCAGTGCCCGGTAGGTAACCTAACTCTTGACCACCAACTGCGTACAGCGGCCTAAAAACCATGATTTTCTTGTGCTGTCTACGCTCCAAGACAGCTTCTAAACCAGCACATAAAGCAAGTGCTGACTTTCCAGTTCCGGCACGACCTCCGAGTGAAACAATACCAATTTCCGAATCCAACAAAACATCCACGGCGAGACGCTGTTCTGCACTTCTACCGTGAACCCCAAACAGTTCACGATCGCCACGAACCAATTTGATTTTCTTATCCTGAGTTACTCGTCCTAGAGCATGACCTCGTTCGGATGAAATAACCAGGCCGCAGTTGACTGGGAGATTCTTAACATCTGGATGTTCAAATACTTCATCATCGTAAAGAATCGCCATTTGATCTGCTGATAATGCCAGTTCATGAATTCCGGTGTATCCGGAATCCACCGCCATTTCAGCGCGATATTCATCTGCCGTGAGTCCAAGTGCCGAAGCTTTTACCCTCAGCGGTAAATCTTTAGAAACAACGGTTACCTCAAAACCTTCGCTAGCTAAGTTAGCCGCTACCGCCAAGATTCTAGAATCGTTGTCACCTAGTTGAAAGCCAACCGGCAACACATTTGGATCGATGTGATTTAGTTCTACCCGAAGGCTTCCTCCGTCGCCAACAGCAACCGGGAAATCCAAACGCTCATGCTCGCACCTTAGATCATCGAGGTGTCTTAGCGCCTGTCGAGCGAAGTATCCAATCTCAGGATCGTGGCGCTTTTTCTCAAGCTCGTTGATGACGATGATGGGTATAACGACTTCATGTTCTTTGAACCGGAAAATTGCCTTCGGATCAGCCAAGAGCACGGATGTGTCTATGACAAAGGTTTTGATCTTGGTTTCAGGTTTATTTTTCTCTTGGCCAGCAGTTGATTTGGATTTTTGAGTTGTAGTACTGCTCTTAGTGGCCATTTATTCTCCTGAAGCCTTTTGTTGAATAGAGATTAAGCCCTAAAGGTTACAGGTTAAAGTTTCAACACGCCCTTGAAGCTTAGGCGTAACCTGTTCTTAACCTAGGCCCCAAACCGGCGCCGTCTGGAACCGAATGCTCTCAGGGCACGCAAAAAGTCGACTCGTCTGAAATCCGGCCAGAGCGCTTCTTCAAAATAGAGTTCACTGTTACTAGATTGCCAAAGCAGGAAACCGGAGAGGCGTTGCTCACCGGATGTCCTAATGATCAAATCTGGATCTGGCTGCCCGGTTGTGTAGAGGTGTTCGGTAATCAGCTCTGGGGTTAGGTTTTTTACCAAACTGTCAACGCTGGTGCCCTCAGCTGAATGTTTGACAAGAATCTGCTTTACCGCTTCGGCTATCTCGTTCCTGCCTCCATAGGCAACTGCGAGATTGACATGCAGACCGGAGAGACCCTCGGTTTCTTTTTCAGCCTGCTCGATGCTTTTTCTTAGCGACTCTGGTAGCGCAGCTCTGTCACCAACGAGTTTCACTCGCCAGCGCTTGGCCTTAGCTAAATCTTTTGCTACCTCACCAATAATCCTTAGTAGATCTTTTAGCTCATCTTCTGACCGCTTGGTTAGGTTATCGATGGAAAGCATATATAAAGTCACAACCGGTATGCCTAGGTCATCGCACCAACCCAAAAATTCGTGAATCTTTTTGCCACCAGCGCTGTGTCCAACCTCAGCTTTAGCCCCAAAGTTTTTTTCTGCCCAGCGTCGATTGCCATCGAGCATCACTGCGACGTGCTTCGGTAGCTCGGTATCCTTTAGCGATCCTAGAATCTGTCTCTCGTAGAGACGATAAATTAGGTTACGCACTTTACCCTCCTAAAGTGCTCTACTACTTGTTTTTCTCTTCGCGTTCGCGTCGTTCGCGCTCAAGTTCCCTAACTTCATCCAACAAAGCCTCTTCTTCGGAAATCTCTTGTTGAATCTCGTCACGGTAACGAACTTTCCTAATTCGTCTAACCATGTCATAAATCAGAAAGGCTACCGCGATAGCCATCAGGAAGGTAAAAACCCAACCCATGATGCCTGGGCTTGCCGCGGTAGCGGTTGAACTATCGGTTTCTTCGGCTGCTTGAAGTGTCAAACTAACAAGTTTCATGAGTTAACCTTAACCTGATGAAAGAACCGTTAGACCCGATTGCGGCCAGATATGGCCGGAAAAGCCCAAATCGCCGACTAATTACGGCACTGGTGGGCCTAGCCCTGGTTACCTTTTTGGTCTGGGCTGGCTGGGTTGCTGTGGCCGGGAACCAGCCTCAAGGCAAAACCATAAGCTACGAGGTTTGGAATGAAAGCACTACACTGGTTGATTTCAGCGTCACCAAACCTAAGGACCGCTCGGTTACCTGCGCAGTCCAGGCACTCAAAGAGGACTATGCCATTGTTGGCTATAAAGAGGTCCAATTTCCAGCTGGTGAGTCATACGTAGTCAGCACAGTGACCCTAACCACCACTCACAAGGCGGTAACTGGACTAGTTGACCACTGCTGGTTTGACTAGAATATTCACATAACCTCGCTCGATCTGTAGATCGAGCGCTTTTATTTACTTTGGAGAGCAATGAACCAGACTTGGCTAACCCAGGAAGCCTATGACCGCCTAAAGGCGGAATTAGACCAATTGGTGAATGTTGAGCGCGCCGCTATTGCCAAGAAAATCCAAGAAGCCAGAGAAGAAGGTGACCTCAAAGAGAACGGTGGTTACCATGCAGCCAAAGAAGAGCAGGGAACCATCGAAGCCAGAATCGCAAGGCTAACCCAGATTCTCAAAGACTCAGTAGTTGGCGAAGCACCAGAATCCTCCGACACCGTAACTCAAGGTATGGTCATCACGGTCGAACTAAATGGCAGAGAAACTGAATTTCTCCTCGGTTCGGCTGAAATGGCTGATAACACCGACCTAACCGTTTACTCACCAGATAGCCCATTGGGAACGGCGATTATGGATGTGAAAATTGGTGAGACTGTTGAATACAAGGCACCTACTGGTAAAACCTTCACCGTGAAGATTCTTGCCGTCAAACACTTCAACGGTTAGTCTTCACGGGCCTCAATGATTCTGGGCTTCAATCCCGCTGCCTTTAGAGCCTTAACAACCTCAAGTGTGTGTTCATGCCCCGAAGTCTCCACTGAGAGATTTAGTTCAACTTCAGAGATCTTTAGCCCCAAACCGTGTCTGGTGTGAAGCACCTCAACCACGTTGGCATTTGCCTTAGCAATCACTTCAGCAGTTAGCGCCAGCTGTCCTGGTCGATCCGGCAGCATCACCGAGATGGTGGTGTAACGCTCGGCTGCGGCAAGACCGTGTCTAACTACGCGCTGCAACAAAAGTGGATCCATATTTCCACCGGAGAGAATCACAACAGTCTTGCCCTTTAGTTTTAGCTTTCCAGCCAAGATAGCGGCAACACCAACGGCACCTGCTGGCTCAACTACCTGTTTGGACCTCTCTAGCAAAACCAAGATTGCTTTAGCTATTTCGTTTTCAGAAACAGTGACAACCTTGTCAATGTTCTTTCTGATCAGTTCAAACGGCACCTTACCCGGCTTACTTACCGAGATTCCATCGGCAATAGTCGGTGTGGTTTGAATCTCTACTGGCTTACCAGCTTTTAGCGATGGTGGGTAGGCGGCAGCATGCTCCGACTGAACTCCATAAACCTTAATCTTTCTTTTATTTGCTTGGTTATAGAGCTTCACATA
>CAYUBJ010000006.1:0-53236 GCA_964443065.1 uncultured Rhodoluna sp. | reverse complement strand
TAATGTTGGCAAAAGCCTTACCGTCATTTCTGTTGGCGGCATTGAAACTAAAGAACAGGTTGACCAAAGGATTAGCGCCGGAGCAGACCTAGTGCAGGGCTATACCGGTTTTGTTTATTTCGGTCCGCTCTGGGCTAGGAAACTAAACTAGTCGTGCTTCTGGAGCTCTAGTTTCCTTTGGATCGCTAACAATAACCGGTCCAAGAATTTCAGTCACTTTATCCATTATTTCTTGCGGAATTTCTACGCCGACCGCACCAATGTTGCTGGTGATTTGTTCTGGTGAAGTTGCCCCAACAATGGCACTTGAGACATTCTTGTTTTGTAAAACCCAGGCTAGAGCAAACTGTGCCATAGTGATTCCCAATTCGTCAGCAAGTGGTTTGAGTTGCTGAACACGAGTTAGAACTTCGTCGGTTAACCATTTTTGGATAAATCCGTTGACTTTCTCATCAGCAGCGCGCGAACCCGCTGGCACTGGTTGACCGGGAAGATATTTTCCAGTTAGAACTCCTTGAGCCATCGGAGACCAAACTATTTGGCTAACACCTAATTCCTCACAGGCAGGGATAACCTCAGCTTCAATCACACGCCAAATCATCGAGTACTGCGGTTGGCTTGAAATCAATTGAATACCTAGTTCTTTGGCAAGCTTCACACCATCTCTAATTTGCTGGGCATTCCACTCTGAAACTCCGATGTATAGCGCCTTTCCTTGACGAACAATATCTGCAAAAGCCTGCATTGTTTCCTCAAGTGGCGTCTCGACATCAAATCGGTGTGCTTGGTAAAGATCTACATAATCCATTTGAAGTCTTTTCAGTGAGCCGTTAATCGACTCCATGATGTGCTTACGAGAAAGCCCAGTGTCGTTTGGCATGCGTTCGGCCACTGGCCAGTAAACCTTGGTGAAAACCTCTAATCCTTCACGACGTTGACCTTTTAGAGCTTCTCCCAATACCGACTCAGCGGCTTGATTAGCGTAGACATCAGCGGTGTCAAATGAAGTTATGCCTCCGTCAAGCGCCGCGTGCACCGTTGCGATTGCCCTTTCGTTTTCTATTTGCGTGGCGTGGGTTAGCCAGTTTCCATAAACCAGTTCGGTTACCTTAAAACCACTGTTTCCTAGATAGCGATATTTCATTTGAACTCCTTTAGATAGATGTTAGCCAATAAGTTGGCGGGCTAGGTCTTCGATTCGCTTGTGAAGCTGTGGGACCCAGGTTTCGTGTTCCGGCTTCATAAGTACACTTCGTAAAATTCTTGCGTTCTTTGAATCTTCAGCAATCCTGAAGCCTCGTTGCTCCAGCTGATTTGGCTTTACAACATAGGTTGCTAGGTGGATTTGCTCAGCTCTTGGACCTTGACCTAGCTGGACTAGCAACTCATGAGAGATCTCATCGAGCAGAGACATTTTTGTAACTCTAGGCAGATAAGTCAGGATGTCTAGTTCGGGCTTCTGATAAGGCTGAAGTGAGTCAGATGCCTCTAGCAATTCATACCAACGTGTTGCCGCGGTTCTCGTTGGTAGAAGAACTGATCCAAGTCCAGCTTCAGTCAGTGGAAATATTTGCAGCGTTGCCCAAATAGCCGCAGCCGATGCCCCAGCTCTAGAGCACTCAAGTTGGATTTCGCCGAAGTGTAGATCGTCGGATATGAAGTAGGTGTAAGGGGAGTCGTGCTTATAAAACTTTCCAATGGAGATGTCCCTGAAGAAAACAGCTCCACTTCCGTAGGGTTGTAGTCCGTGTTTGTGAGGATCAACCACGATGGAATCTGCATCTTTCAAAGCAGCGAAATGTCTAGCGGTTTCTGCTGAAAGGTGATTTTGTGCAATCAACTTAAAGAAACCACCATAGGCGGTGTCAACATGCACTCGGGCCTGGTAATTTTTGGCGAGTGTAATTATGTCTGCCAGTGGGTCAACCGCACCGAGGCCTGTGGTTCCCATGGTTGCAACTATTGTTCCAATTTCTCCGGTTTTTAGTTGTTCCTCCAGAGCTTCAAGCGACATTCTTCCGTCGGCCTCTGTTGGTATTGAAACATTTGTGGTGCCAAGAACTTCCGACATGCGTGAGTGCGTGTAGTGGGCATCGGCCGAGTGAGCAATCTTCTTAGTTGGCTGTAACTCTCGGGCAATCCAGAGGGCTTCTAGATTTGCCGTGGTTCCGCTCCACGTAAGGTGCCCAAGAAATTCCTGCGGGTACTCAAACATGGCGGCCATGTCCCGCAGAACCTCGCGCTCCATCTGCGTTGTAGCGGGGGAGGCGTCAATCGAATGATTATTCGGGTTAATCATCATGGTGGCAAGGTAAGCAGCTATCGCCACCGGATGGGGGGATTTCAGCATTTGAGCGGCGTAGCTCGGATGGAAGTATGGAAAGTTGTTTTCAAGACGGTCGGTGAGCTTACGCAGCACATCGGAAACCTGTGCCTGATCGGCCTGAACACTGGGGTGTGTTTCAAATGGCCCGTAGCTGTCTTTTAGTTGCTCAATTGCGGTGACCACCTGGTGCACCATGTCGGTCAGGTTAAGGCTAGATTTCTCTGCCACAGTTAACTCCTTTGTGAACTTGTGGTTCTAGAAACTGATTATTCCTTTTGGGTTAAGCAGTCTTACTTTTTCTTTTGTCTGCGAGGGGCAGGTTTTGGAATTCGAAGCGGTCGTGGTTGCATACCTCTGGTAAAAAGGTAGAACCAGTTGCCGCGTTGCATTTTTGTATCTGGACCCAGCTTTTCCAAAATACGTTTTTTGACAATTCGACTAAGCAAAGTAACTTCCAGTGTTGAAATCACTAATGCAGTAATCATGACAATAGTTACTATTTCTTGAACCGATTTATTGTCGATAGCAGTAAAAAACATGAAGACAATCATCATCGGGAGTAACCCCTCAATAAAGGTCACACGATTGTCCAGAACATCTCTTGCGACTCTGCGCTGAGGACCTCGGTCTCTTCCCAGTAAATACTTTTCGTCTCCGGATAGCATTGCCGCGCGAGCTTTCTTGCGGGCCTCAGCCTGTTTTGCTCTGGCTTCGGCGATCGCCTCCTTGCTCTTTTTTCCGACAAGAGGTCGGATGTTGGCGGCTTCTCGTTCTTTGCGAGTTGGGGTAGGGCGGCCTTTGCCATTTGGTTTCGAATTGGAATCTTTTTTCGGGTCGCTCATTTATGTCCTCTAATTTGACGGTGCTGTGATTTAGATTACTCTCATGACATTCTCTCTGAACGCAGCCAGCGCTAATAAACTCAACCCGAATCCAGAAATGGTCGAAGTAGCCAAACAGCTCATAGATCAGGGGTTCCCTAATCGAATAGCTACTCTTGGCCAATTGGTCCGAATACCTGGAATTGCCTGGGACGCTTTTGATGCGGCCAACTTGGACCGCAGTGCCGAGGCCGCTGCTGAACTGCTCAAAGCAACCGGAGTTTTTGAATCAGTCGAAATTAAGACCGCCACGGTCGATGGCAAACCGGGTGCGCCGGCGGTTTTGGCCCATCGAGCCGCCAAAAATGGTAAGCCACAGGTACTTTTGTATGCCCACCACGACGTTCAGCCTCCAGGGGATGAAACTCTTTGGGAGAGCCCAGCCTTTGAACCAACCGCAAGGGATGGTCGAATCTTTGGCCGCGGTGCAGCTGACGACAAGGCCGGAATTGTTGCCCATATCGCCGCTATAGAAGCACTCAAGGCTAGTCAGGGTGATGATTTTGACCTAGGGCTTTCAGTATTTATCGAAGGTGAGGAAGAGGCTGGGTCGAGGACTTTCAGGGCCTTTTTGGAAGAAAACAAGGCCAAACTGGCAGCAGACGTCATAATTGTTGCCGACTCCATGAACTGGTCCCCAGAGGTTCCAGCCTTGACAGTAAGCCTCAGAGGCCTTGTTTCGCAGGAATTTACCGTTAGAACCATGGAACACGCCGTCCATAGCGGCATGTTCGGGGGAGCTATCCCAGATGCCAT
Source organism: uncultured Rhodoluna sp. (assembly GCA_964443065.1). GTDB lineage: Bacteria > Actinomycetota > Actinomycetes > Actinomycetales > Microbacteriaceae > Rhodoluna. Next base: position 49,273 of record CAYUBJ010000006.1, on the reverse strand, counting down.
GATTCCGATGATCAAGGTTTTAGCCTCACTCCACGATGAGCGGGGTAACGTTGCCATCGAAGGTCTAAAGACCTACAAATTCGATGATCTGCCTTATACCGAAGAAAATCTTCGAAAGGACAGTAGCCTGCTCGATCAGGTCAGCCAAATTGGCGATGGTGGTCTAATGGATCGAATTTGGGGCAAACCGGCACTAACCGTGATTGGAATCGATGTTCCATCGGTGGCTACCTCGTCAAATACACTGCAACCTGCCGTTTCGGCCAAGGTCAGTCTAAGAATTGCCCCCGGGCAAGACCCAAATGAAGCCCTGAACCGCCTTCAAGAGCATTTGAAGGCTAATCTGCCTTTCGGTGCTGTTCTTGAGTTCGGTGAAATAGAAACTGGTAAACCGTTTATGGCCGATACCTCTGGCTGGGCAGCTAGCCTGGCTAAATCAAGCCTCGGTGCAGCTTTTGGCAACCCAAGCGTTGACATTGGAATTGGAGGTTCAATTCCATTTATCGCTGATCTCACCGAGGTTTTCCCAGGTGCTCAAATCCTCGTCACAGGAGTTGAGGATGCAGACTCCAGAGCCCACAGCCCAAATGAATCCATCCATCTGGTTGGGCTGAAAAATGCCATGGTAGCCGAGGCTGTATTCCTCTTGAGCTGCAATGAATTGCAATCCGAGTAGTTAGAATAGAGGGGATTGGAGTAAAAATGACTGACACTTTGACTCACGGTTTAGAAATCACTGACGCTGCGAAGGCTGAACTTCGCCGTCACATCGAATCTGCGGATGTATCTGACCTTGAACCAGGTCAAAAGCTTCGCTTGAGAGTTGAAATCAAGGTTGGCGGCTGTGCTGGGTTCCAATATCTTCCGTTTGTGCTAACCCCAGAACTTCGCGAGGATGATTTGATTCGCGATTTCGATGGAGTTGAGGTAGTAGTTGACTCGATGACCGCTCCATACGTGAATGGCGCTACCTTCGATTTTGTAGACACATTCCAGAAGCGATCCTTCGAAATTGACAATCCAAATAGCCAGGGTACCTGCGCTTGCGGGTCATCATTTAGCTAAAGATAAAGACCAATAAATGCCCACCGAGAGGTGGGCATTTTTCCTTAAATTCCGCTTGTTTATTGGTGTTTATGGCAGTTAACTCGGCTTTGAGTGAATAGACTAGGAAATGTAACGAAACAACATCGAAGGATCGATTTTGCCTCAAAAAAAGCGTTCAAGATGGGCTATTTTGCCTATCTTTGCAGCCTTGCTTGCCATACTTTCCGGTTGTTCAGCCCAAGAATTTTCCCGGGGCTGGCTTCCTGGTGAGGCAGGAGTAACAAACCATACTGATCGCATCGTTCAGCTGTGGAATGGCTCCTGGATAGTCCTATACATCGTTGGAATGATCGCATGGGGCTTGATGTTCTGGGCCATAATCGTCTATCGCCGCCGCAAAGGTGACCGCGAAATTCCACCTCAGCTTCGTTACAACATGCCGATTGAGACTCTTTTCACTGTGGTTCCATTCATCCTGGTCATTGGATTCTTCGCTCAAACCACAATCGACATGAACGCCATCGAGAAGAAGGTGGACAGCGATTACCGAATTGAAGCAATCGGTAAGCAATGGTCTTGGGATTTCAACTACACCAACAACAATGTTTATGAAACAGGTATCCAGCTGCAGGCTGATGACAAGGAAGCAGATCTTCCAACACTTTATTTGCCAGTAAACAAGACAATCGAGATTGATTTGGTCTCTCGAGATGTTATTCACTCATTCTGGGTAATCGACTTCCTATACAAAAAAGATGTTTTCCCTGGTTTTGTGAACAAAATGTATTTCACACCGCAGGTAATCGGTGAATACAAGGGCAAATGTGCTGAGCTTTGTGGTGAATTCCACTCGATGATGCTTTTCAATGTGAAAGTGGTTTCTCAGGAAGACTATGATGCCCAGATGGCGAAGTTGGCACAGATGGGAAACGTTGGTCAGCTTTCCGCTAACCCAGACGATCCAAACTTCAACCGCAACAACAACCTGCCTGGCGACAACCCGGAAGTTAGAGGTTAACCATGATTACTACAGTCAAGAAATCTAAGGGACGCATAGTCGTCGACTGGTTGACCACCACTGACCACAAGAAAATCGGTTACCTATACTTAGTCACCTCGGTTGTCTACTTCATGATCGCTGGTGTAATGGCGCTTATTATTCGCGCTCAGTTGGCGATGCCGAACCTAACCATTGTTGAGACCAAAGAGCAATATAACCAGCTTTTCACAATGCACGGCACCATCATGCTCTTGATGTTTGCAACTCCGCTGTTTGCTGGGTTTGCAAACGTCCTAATGCCAATTCAGATTGGCGCACCGGATGTTGCATTCCCAAGATTGAATGCAATTGCTTACTGGTTCTATTTCTTTGGTTCATTCATCGCCGTTGCAGGTTTCTTCACTCCGCAAGGAGCTGCATCCTTTGGTTGGTTTGCCTACGCGCCACTTTCTAATACGACATTTTCACCGGGACTTGGTGGTGACCTTTGGGTATTCGGTCTAGCGCTTAGCGGTTTTGGAACAATCATGGGTGGTGTGAACTTCATCACCACAATCGTCACCATGCGCGCGCCTGGTATGACCATGTTCCGTATGCCAATCTTCACTTGGAACACCTTGGTCACATCAATTCTGGTAATCATGTGTTTCCCTCCATTGGCCGCAGCGCTTTTTGGATTAGGAGCAGACCGAAGATTCGGTGCACATCTTTTTGATCCAGCTAATGGTGGGCCTATGCTCTGGCAACACCTGTTCTGGTTCTTTGGGCACCCAGAGGTTTATATTCTTGCTCTGCCATTTTTTGGAATTGTTTCAGAAATCTTCCCAGTGTTTAGCCGTAAACCAATCTTTGGATACAGGACTTTGGTTTACGCAACAATTGCGATCGCCGCGCTGTCGATGACTGTTTGGGCACACCACATGTATGTAACAGGATCAGTGCTGTTGCCATTCTTTGCATTCACCACGATGCTTATTGCCGTTCCAACCGGTGTAAAGATATTCAACTGGATCGGTACGATGTGGCGAGGCTCGGTAACCTTTGAGACGCCGATGCTATTTAGCCTAGGCTTCCTAACTACTTTTATCTTCGGTGGACTAACAGGAGTTATCTTGGCTTCACCGGCTCTGGATTTCCACCTGAGTGACTCCTACTTCGTTGTCGCTCACTTCCACTACGTAGTATTTGGAACCGTTGTGTTTGCCATGTTCGCTGGATTCTATTTCTGGTGGCCAAAGATGACTGGAAAGATGCTCAACGAGCGTCTAGGAAAAATTCACTTCTGGACCCTGTTCTTTGGATTCCACATCACCTTCCTGGTGCAACACTGGCTAGGTGTGATGGGTATGCCACGTCGTTACGCAACCTACCTAACCAGCGATGGCTTTACTGAGCTAAACCAGATTTCCTCGGTAGGTTCAATCCTGCTGGGTCTATCCATGCTTCCATTCCTCTGGAATGTTTGGGTAACCTATCGCAAGGGTGTGAGAGTTGAGATGAACGACCCTTGGGGTTATGGCCGATCACTGGAGTGGGCAACTTCCTCACCGTTCCCAAGACACAACTTCACCTCGATTCCAAGGATTAGAAGTGAGTCTCCGGCTTTCGACTTGAACCACCCGGAGTTTGCTTCACCTGAGGCTAAAGCTTCGAATAAAGAAAAGGCAAAGGGCTAGTTCGTGAAGACTAATACCAACATCTTTATCCTGCTGACTTTCTTCTATGTAGTAGTAACTGTTGCTTACGGCTACTGGTCTTGGTTAGCTTCTCCAGAAGATAACCGACACATCGAAGTTATCGGAACCGCCGCAATTGGCATGCTGGTTTTTCTCTCTGGCTTTATCGCTTTTTATTTTGGTAAAGCAGCCAGGAATTTCACTGGTCCAGAGGATCTGCCGGATGCCAACATCGAAGATGGTGAAGCTGAGGTTGGTTTTTATGCCCCTTGGTCATGGTGGCCGCTAGCACTAGGAATTGGTTCTGCAATCTGCTTTACCTCACTTGCTGTCGGTTGGTGGTTGTTCGCAATCGGTTTCCCGTTGGCAATAATCGCTCTAATTGGATTCGTATTCGAACATTCTCGTGGCCAGCACGCACACTAGAAAGCTTAAATAAACTAATGCCCACTGCTATGCAGTGGGCATTAATACTTTAAGTTGTTGTTACTTCGACTCGATTGCTTTTTGAACCTGCTGCTCTATTTCTTCAGCGTGGTGTCTTGCATCTTCGATCTCTGTTTGGGTAACGGGGGAGACTCTGTCCTTGAAGTAGAACTTGGATAGCGATGCCCGAATTCGAGCCCTCACTGTAATTTTTCCAGCTGCGTTTGGTCTAGCCAGAGTTGGCTGGTAGTCCTTGAAGTCAACTAGTTTGTAGAGGTCATACTTATCAAGCGGCTCGTGGACTTCGATGTATTCACCGTGTGGGAGTCTAACGATACGACCGGTTTCACGTCCGTGCAGCGCAATTTCGCGATCTTTGCGTTGTAGGGCAAGACAGATTCGCTTGGTCACGATGAACGAAACAATCGGCAAGACGATCAGGGAAATCTGCATCGCTGTTAGAACCTGGTTCAAAGACATCTTGAACTGTGTAGCGATAAGGTCGGTGCTAGCACCAGCCCACAAAATCGCATAGAACATAACACCTGCTGCTCCGATAGCTGTTCTAACTGGAGCGTTGCGAGGTCGATCTAGGACGTGGTGCTCTCTCTTGTCTCCAGTGATCCAGTTTTCGATAAACGGATACAGAGCAACTAGGGCCAAGAACAAGAGGCTGACGGCCAATGGGATGAGGATGTTCATCGATACGGTGAAATCACCAATCATGAACTCCATATGGCTAGGTGCAAGTCTTAGCGCTCCATCGAGCCAGCCGATGTACCAGTCGGGCTGTGTTCCCGCAGAAACGGGGGATGGGTCGTAGCCACCGTAGTTCCAAATCGGGTTGATTGTGAAGAAAGTTGAGATCAACATGATCACACCGAAGACGATGAAGAAGAATCCACCAGCCTTGGCAACATAAACCGGCATTAGCGGATAACCAACAACGTTGGTGTCCTTCTTTCCGGCACCGGAGTAGTGGGTGTGCTTGTGAAGCACGAGCATTACCAAGTGGATTGCTAGGAATACAAGGATTAGAGCTGGAATCAGCATGATGTGAAGGCTATAGAGTCTTCCAACGATTGCGGTGCCAGGGAATTCGCCACCGAAGAGGAATGAAGAAATCCAAGTTCCGATGAAAGGTATTCCCTTGATCATTCCATCGATAATTCTCAAACCGTTTCCAGATAGCAGGTCGTCCGGGAGTGAGTAGCCGGTAAAACCAGCACCCATTCCGAGGATGAACAGCACGAAACCAACCACCCAGTTCATTTCACGTGGCTTGCGGAAGGCGCCGGTGAAGAAGACTCTGAGCATGTGAAGACCAGCCGCAGCAACAAATAGAAGCGCTGACCAGTGGTGCACTTGACGCATTAGTAGACCACCACGCACCTCAAAGGTGATGTCCAAGCTGGAGGCATAGGCAATCGACATGTGAGCGCCTTTGAGTGGTGCGTACACTCCGTCATAAACAACTTCGGTCATCGAAGGCTGGAAGAAGAAAGTTAAGAATGTTCCAGATAGAAGTAGCACTAGGAACGAATAGAGGGCGACTTCACCGAGCATAAATGACCAGTGGTCTGGAAATACCTTGCGACCGAACTCCTTTAGGACTCCAGCAACTCCCAGACGCTCGTCAACATAGTTTGCGGTTCCGGCAAGGAATCCGTTTTTCTTTTGGGTGGAAGTTGTATTACTCAACTCTTCACGCTCCTATCCCAGAATGAAGGTCCAACAGGTTCATGGAAGTCACTTTGGGCACGCAGGTATCCTTCTTCATCTACATAGATTGGTAGCTGGGGAAGTGGTCGTGATGCGGGACCGAAAACAACTTTGCAGCCGTCAACGAGATCAAAGGTTGACTGGTGGCAAGGGCAAAGTAGGTGGTGGGTGTGTTGCTCGTAAAGGGCAACGGGGCAACCCACGTGGGTGCAGATCTTTGAGTAGGCGACGATTCCTTGGTACGACCAATTCTTTCGTTCTTCAGTTTCAATCAGTTTGTCTGGCTCAACGCGAACAAGAAGAACTGCGGCTTTTGCTTTCTCTTCCAAGTAATGCTCGGTTCCAGGCACGAGACCTTCTGGAACTACGTGGTAAACCGAACCGATGGTTACATCCGACGCCTTGATTGGAGTTCCGTATGGATCTCTGGCTAGCCTTGTTCCAGCTTTCCACTTTGTGTGTCTTAGAGAATTACCTGGATTCGGGCCGAGGTCGCCGAAAATGATTAGTCCTGGAAGAGGGAAGAGAGCCAGTGCTCCATAAAGAGTTCTGCGGATTAACTTCCGCCTAGTGAATCCAGATTCCTGGTTTGCTAAGTTGATGATTTCAATTGCAGCGGCACGCTTATCTTCTGGTGAGGCAATCAGATGCCTGTCCTCAGCAACTTCGTGATCCGGCATCAAAGTCTTGGCCCAGTGAATCGCACCGATACCAATTCCAAGCAATCCGAAAGTAATTCCAAGACCCAAGAACAGAGTGTTCTGACGGACAGTGGTTAGGTCTTCATTAATTGGGAAGGCGAAGTAAGCCCAGAGAGCAAATGCGCTGCCCAGCATTGAAAGAGCAAATAGCAGCGCAACCTGACGAGCTGCATTTTTAGCATGCTTAGGGCTCTTGTCAGTCATCCTTACGCGATGCGGCTCAATGCCGGGATCGCGGACAGCATCAGGCTTTACAACTGCCAATCCAGTTTCTTGAGAAACTTCAATGTCGTTTGACTTCTCGCTCAATTTTTTCTTTCTTTACTAGTTCGACTTCGCGCCAAGCCAGATTGTGATGGCAATAATGATTCCCAACAATCCAAACCAGGAAACTAAACCTTCAACAACTGGTCCCAGCCCACCCAGCTCTTCGCCACCGACCGAGGCACTATTTCTCAAGTAAACCAAGTAGGTGATGATGTCATTTTTCTCTTCAGGGGAGATGTTTGCATCATTGAAAACTGGCATGTTCTGCGGTCCAGTGACCATAGCTTCATAAATAATTTTTGGCGATGAGTGATCTAGGCTCGGGGCGTATTTACCTTCGGTAAGTGCACCACCGGCGCCGGCGGCATTGTGACACATCGCACAGTTGATTCTGAAAAGTTCGCCACCCTTAGTTGGGTCACCATTGGCTTGTAGATAGGCCTCATCCGGAATACTTGGCCCCACACCTAATGACGCAACGTAAGCTGCCATGGCATTAATTTCTTCTTCGGTGAACTGGACTGGCTTCACTTGAAGTTGAGGGCCACTTGCCGCACCAGGCATGCGACCGGTAGAGACCTGGAAGTCAACCGAAGCTGCACCCACTCCAATCAGGCTAGGGCCGTTTGCAGTTCCCTCGGCATTTTTACCGTGACAGGATGCACAGTTGGAGAGAAAAAGTTTTTTGCCGTACTCAACCTCTTCAGCTGTGTAGCTAACTTTTCTATCGGGGGAGACCGCTGCGCTAACTGCTGTGTAACCAGAACCGACAACGATCAATCCAGCAAAAAGCACTGCGATTAGTGACCTTGGGCTTCTTCTGAGTCCATTCAGTTTGTTCTTCAACTTGCGCATTTTCTTTTCTTGTCTATCTATTTCAAAACGTAAATGATTAGGAACAGGGCAATCCAGACCACATCAACGAAGTGCCAGTAGTAGGAGACCACAATTGCGCTGGTCGCTTCTTTGTGGCCAAACCGCTTTGCGGCAAAAGTCTTTCCAATTACAAGTAGGAAAGCGACGAGACCACCGGTTACGTGCAAGGCGTGGAAGCCTGTCGTCATGTAGAACGCCGATCCGTAGGCGTTGCTGGATAGGGAAACCCCTTCGCTTACCAGCATCGCGTATTCCCAAACCTGGCCAGATACGAACACTGCTCCAAGAATGTAGCTGAGGATAAACCACTCGACCATTCCCCATTTGAGTGGAGATTTACCTGTCGCTCTTGGCTGCATGCGCTCAGCAGCAAAAACACCAAACTGAGCAGTGAATGAAGAAGCCACCAGAATAAGGGTGTTAACCAAGGCAAACGGGAAATTCAGGATTTCGGTGTCATGAGCCCAGATTTCAGGGGAATTTGCTCGCAAACTGAAATACATGGCAAAAAGGGCCGCAAAGAACATAACTTCACTACCGAGCCAGACGATTGTTCCGACAGAAGTCGGGCTTGGCCGGTGGATTTGGTTATGGGTTGCAGAAGCTGTTGACATGCCTTAATCCTACCTGTTCAAATCGTTATAATTCGGCTAAAACGGCTCTGTGGTGCGGATTTTTGTGAAAATCTTTGTCTTTCTCGTCGCTAAACTTTAGTAATGGTAGAAACTCCAAATTGGGAAATTATCCTGGGCAAACTTCACAGCAAGCAGGATCTTCTAAAAGCTGAAGCTGTTTGGGCGATGCAAGAAATGATGTCTGGGGAAGCCGACTCAGATGTTGTGGCTAGTTTTCTTCTTGCTCTGAGAACCAAGGGGGAGAGTCCTGCCGAAATTTCTGGTCTAGTAGATGTGATGCTGGCGAATTCGGTCAAAGTCCCAGTTTCAGATGATGCGGTAGACATAGTCGGCACTGGTGGCGACCAGCTCGGAACAGTCAACATTTCCACCATGGCAGCAATTGTTACTGCCGCCTGTGGAGTCCCAGTTTTGAAACACGGCTCAAGATCTGCCTCAGGGAAGACCGGCTCATCAGAGTTTCTCGAGGCTTTGGGGATAAAGCTAGATTTAGCCCCTGAACGCTTAGCTGAGGTATTTGCCAAACTTGGAATAACCTTCTTTTTTGCACCTTTGTTTCATCCGGCGCTAAAACATGTTGCCCCAATCCGCAAGCAACTAGGTGTGCCAACAACCTTCAATTTCCTGGGTCCGATGGCAAACCCAGTTCAGCCCCTGGCCACGGCTTTGGGTGTCGCTAATGCCACAATTATGGACATAATCTGCGAACAAATGGCTCAGCGAGGTAGGACGGCCATAATTTTTAGGGGAAATGACGGTTTGGACGAATTAACCATAACTGGGAACAGTTCTGTGATTTTAGTCAAAAATGGACAGACCGAATCGCTCGAGTTTGATCCAAAACTCATTGGAATTACCCGTGCAGACATTTCAGCGCTGATTGGCGGCGATGCCGCTGAGAATGCCGGAATAGCCAGGCAATTGTTCTCGGGAAAACTGGGGGATAGCCACCCAATTTTCCAGATAGTGGCCCTGAATGCGGCAGTGGCAATGGCTGCCTATCAACTAGCTCAGTCAGAAGATCTAGCTGATTTCAACTTTTTGGAAACTATGAAAACCAAGTATGTCGAGGCTTCAAATGCTATTAGTCAAGGATCTGCAGCGGAAAAACTTCAGGCCTGGGTAGAGGAGAGCAATAAGTAGCCTGTCTCAACCAGATAAACATTACTTGACATAATGTTCATTATCGGTTATTACCAAACCGAGTTTCAAGATGGGCTCTGAGCTCATGTGGCCCCACAGATTCGTCGCTGGCCAACAATTCATCGATCTTCCACCAGCGATACTCCAGAATGTCTCTATGTTCGTCTGTGGTAAATCCTGAATTATCAATTTCAAATTCTTCAACTAAAAGTTCATAAATCGTATCTTCGTAGGTATGGAAACTCTTTCCGTCAGCCCAATCCCAGCGACCTGAAGTTATCAGTACCGGCCCAGCAAGAGCCTCAGGCGATATTATTAGCCCAGTTTCCTCTCTGAGCTCGCGTATGGCAGCCTCTAAGGGAGTCTCTCCATTGTCGATCCCGCCGCCAGGCGTGAGCCACCTGGGTGGTAATCCAACTTCCGGATCAAAGTGTGTTTTTAGTAAAAAAATGCTGTTTTGATCGCTCAAAAGCATTACACGGGCCGTTCTACGGTGTTTTACGTGTGTTTTTTCTTCCATTGTCACTTTTTATCTTTGTGTGGGTTGGCTTTTGGGTCAAAGCCAAACAACTTCATCGTAACTTGGAGCATGTAACCGATTCCTATAGCAAACAGAGCTGTTCCAAGCCCAACGGTTCCGCCAAGCAACCAACCACTGATTAGAACTAGAGCCTCACAACTGGTTCTGACAGCCCAGAATGGTAATCCCGAGACTCTTGTCAGTCCGACCATAAGTCCATCTCGAGGTCCGCCACCAAGTCCCGCTGAAATGTAGAGTCCTGAGCCGACTGCCACAACTGCCAAACCGACTAGAACGAAGGCAAGATTTGCCCAGAAACCCTCAATTTCTGGCATTAACGGTTTAGAAAGATCTGCAAAGGGTCCGATTGAAATGGCATTTATAAGCGTTCCTATTCCAGGTTTCTGCCGAATGGGAATCCAAAGCAGAAGCACTATCGCGCTTATGACGGTGGCAGCGATTCCAAAGCTCCAGCCGGTTTGGAACTGAAGTCCCTGGCTTAGCACATCCCAGGGCGGAACCCCCAAGCCAGTGTGAATCATCATGGCTAGTCCGAGCCCCACCAGATACAAGCCAACTAGCAATCTGGCAATAGGTTTAACCTTGGGTATTTTCCAATCCACTCTCCCAAGCCTAATGGTCGCCTACGAAAGGTAGTCGTTGCAGAATCATCCCTACTTCTTGACTGACCGGGTTGCGCTGTTCGCACATCGTGGCTTTACTCCCCCGAGCGAAAACACAATGGAAGCTTTCCAACACGCCGTCGATTGCGGTGCTGATTACATTGAGACCGATATTCGATGCACTCAGGATGGACATGCGGTTTTGTTTCACGATGAAGATCTGAGAAGGCTTGCGCGAATTGAACAGACAGTTAGATCACTAACTTTGGCTGAGTTTAAGTCATTGAAGTTTATTGATGGTGGAACTCCAATAACTCTGATTGAAGCGCTGGATGCATTTCCGCTTATGAAATTCAATCTAGACATCAAAGATCCGCTAGCAATTATTCCTACCGTAAGAGCTATCGAATCTAGAGGTGCTCATAACCGAGTTTTGATATCTAGTTTTAGTGAAACCACACGCAGGAAAGCTGTTTCTTTGGTTACTAAACCAGTTGCCACCTCAACAAGCGCTTCACTAGTTCTAAAGCTAAGGTGGCGTTCGCTGCTGGGCTTGGAGATCAAATCCCTTTTGGATGGTATCGGAGCAGTCCAGGTGCCACCATCGATGTATGGAATTAGGTTTGACTCTAAACGTTTTGTTCAAAAAGTTTTAGCCTCCGGAACGCAGATTCACTTCTGGACAATAAATGATGAGAAAAGCATTAGAAGGCTTATAGCGCTGGGTGCAAACGGCATAGTAACTGATAACACTGAGTTGGCTGGTCGAATTCTGGGAAAATCCTAGGAACGGGAAGATAGTTAACCTTTATCGGTTAACTTACATATCCAACAGATAGGAGATGCCATGAATTCAGAACCAGTAAGAGGCTCAAGGCTAGGTAGCACTAGCAACGAAACAAGCGATGGCGTGACCTTCTCCCCCAGACAGACCATCGTTTACCGTTGCCCAAATGAACACGAGACTGAACTCATATTTGCCGCCGAGGTTGAAATCCCTGGAACTTGGGATTGTAAGAAGTGCGGTAAGTCAGCGATTAGAGAAGGTTTCGAGGAGCCCGAAGAAATTATTGAGGCTAAGGTGGTCAGAACCCACTTCGACCTACTGCTTGAGCGAAGAAGTAGAGAAGAGCTTGAGGTTATTCTCAAGGAAGCCTTGGCTGATCTCAAAGAGCGCCGGAAGAAGAACGCTAGTTAGATTTGCGCAGGAAGCGTCTGACACCAAATTTGGTGATCAGTAATAGTGCTTCGCTGACTATGTTTCCGCTCATCTTTGATGACCCAATTTCACGTTCAATAAATGTGATTGGAACTTCTGCGACTCGACCACCAGCCAGTATTGTTCGATAAGCCATTTCAATTTGGAATGAATAGCCCTTGGCGTTAATTCCTTTTAGATCTAGCTCTCGAAGAAATGACGTTCGGAAAATTCTAAAACCTGCAGTCATGTCATTTAATCTTGCCCCGAGCATCACCCGGGCATAAATGTTTCCGCCCCTGGATAGCCACTTACGGTAGAAGGGCCAGTTCACTGTTTTGCCACCGCGGACATATCTTGAACCAATCACCAGATCGTTTGTTTGACACTTCGTGATTAGCGCTGGAAGGTCTTCAGCCCGATGCGATCCGTCCGCATCCATCTCAATCAAGTAGTCATAGCCACGAGAAATAGCCCAATCAAACCCTGCTAGGTAAGCAGCACCTAAGCCTTCTTTACCCTTACGGTGGAGCACTTTAATGTTCTTATTTTTAGCAGCCAAGCTGTCGGCGATTTCTCCAGTTCCGTCGGGGCTGGAATCATCGACGATAAGCAAATCAACATTTGGATTGAATCTGAAAAGCAATTCAACGCTCTTGGCGATATTGCCGGACTCATTAAAAGTCGGCATGATGACTAAAACTTTCAAGCCTTGCCCCTTCGTCGAGTCACGATTGACCCGATGAGTGCAACCAGGAATAATCCTATGGTTGCAAAGAAAGCGGTTGGTTCAATAAAACGACCGTATAACATGGCTGGAGTCTTGTCAGACCTGAGGGTAATGTCGGCGACCATGGCATCAGGGGTGAAACTCTCTAATTCATCAATAACCGTTCCATCAGGAGCGTAGATACCAGAGACACCAACAGTTGAAATTGAAACCACGGTTCTGCCGGTTTCAATCGCGCGCATCCGTGAAATTGCGGCCAGCTGAACACCCTGAACACTCTTACCAAAATCTGATGAGTTTGTTTGAACCATGATTGCCGAAGCACCTTGATCGATTAGGTCATAATTCAGCTCGTCAATCGTAACTTCGAAACAGATTAGCGAGCCGACGCTATCTTCTCCCCTAATTTTGAAAATGCCGTCGCGCTGTCCTGGTGACATGTCCCAACCGATTAGACCAATCATGTCTGGAGCTAATGCCATAAAGAAATCACGGTTTGGCACATACTCACCAAATGGCACCGGCCGCTTCTTGTCGTACCAATCCGCTAATCCTGTTCCCGGTAACCAGAGGTCGACCTCGTTGAAGAAATCGTTACCTCTAAAAGTCTTGTTTCCAAAAAGTAGCGGAGCCTTTAATTCATTAGTAACGAACTCGCTAATTAGTATGTTGGCATCCATCATGCTAAGCGGATCAAGATCTGAAGAGTTTTCTGGCCAAACCATGAGATCGACACCTTCAGCCTCGCCTGAATTGACAAGATCTCGTGCGACTTTTAGGTGCTTTCCGAGAATTGAGCCGGGTGGATTGATGGCAAACAGGCCAGCATTTGCATTTCCCTGGACAGCGGCCACTTTAAGTTTTCCAACTTCATCTCCAGCTGGTAGCTGAGCGAAGAAAGGGACCCCGATTACCAAAAGCCATATCAACCCAGCCGGTGTCCACGATCTAGCCCTAGCCAAAATACCTGAACCCATTGGTAATGGTTGTAGAAATTTAATTACGGTAAAGGCAGAGGCGAAAACTAAGAGCAAGGTCAAGCCAGAGATGTCAAGCGCCCAAACCCACTTAGCAACGAAGTTCTCTACTTGAGATAAACCAAGTCTGGCCCATGGCAAACCGCCGTAAGGAAAATGTCCGGCAAAGTATTCCCTACCCGTATAGATAGTGCCAATCGCAAGCGCGATCAGCCAAGGCTTCCATCTTCCAATCGGCAAAGAGTTTAACCAGCGCCAAACCAGAGAAATTATTGCGATTGAGACTCCAAAAAATAATGCTTCGGCAATACACAATGCCAACCAAGGAATCGGGCCAAGGTATGTGGTGAGCCATATGAGCACGAGCCCATAAAAAGCGTATCCAGCTAAGAATCCAACAAACAGAGCTTTATAGAACCCCAGTTTGTTGATTGAAACCAAAATCAGGAATAATCCAAGAAAAACGCCTGGAGCAAAGTTGTATGCAGGAAAAGCCAGCGCAAGTAGCAACCCTCCGGCAACGGCCAGAAGTGCTCTCCCCCATATGGATTCTGAATTTCGAATCCAGTTCATGAATGCTTGCATAACCCTTTAAGCGTAATAGGAATAGGCAACGATGCCTCGCTTGATTTTGTCTATCGCGGATTCTGCAGCCGAGGACAGTTTTGGCTCCTTTAGCTTCGAAAGCTGTTCTAGAAGGTCGATTGTCTGCTTACACCAGCGAATGAAATCTCCAGCCAACATTCCGGTGGCTTTCAGGATTGAATCAAGCCTTGCCCCGCTTGCCCAGCGTTGCATCTGTAGCGCCATCGACGCGTCTGGCTCGTTGGTCAGTGGAAGTTTATACTGCTTGGAAATCTCTTGAAGTTCATCCCAAATGCCTAAGGTCTTATCAAAGGCCTCACCGAAGTCGCCCTTAGGCATCTTCGGATGCAATAGCTCATCGTCTCTCCTAGGTTCGTATACGAGAGCCGCGGCCAATGCAGCCAGAGTAGCCGGATCTACCTGATGCCAAATCTGTTGACGCAAGCACTCCGAAACAAGTAAATCTCGCTCGCCATAGATCTTCGCCAAACGTTTGCCATCATCGGTGCTCTCCATGTCATCGGCCGTTTGCGTCAGATAGCCAAGCTCCAACAGCAATTCAGTAATTCGATCAAAGGTTTTTGCAACCTGGTTTGTCCTAGATTCAATTTGCTTTAGGACAGCTTCGGTCTCTCGCAACAACTTGAAATATCTTTCTGACCACCTGGCGTGTGCTTCACGGTCGGGGCAAGCATGGCAAGGATGAGCTCTAAGTTCCTTCTTCAGGTTTGCAATACGCAGCTCATGGGCTCGCATTCCCTTTGATTGCCTTAGGTCGTTTCGCTTAGCCTGTCTGCCAAACTGCGCCTGCTCTTTCTCTAAGTCTGAAATAGTTCGACGAATGTTTGCGTAGTCTGGGAAGCTGCCCAAATGGCATTTCATTGAATCTTCGTAACCACGTAGCGAGGCTTGCTTCTCCCTGATTCCTCTAGCCAGCCCGACTACTGAACGGTCGGCTTGAAATTGGGCGAATGAGGTTTCCAACACTTCACGGGAGCGCTTTGGTCCAAAAGCATCAATCAGGTTGACCGCCATGTTGAATGTTGGTCTAAAGCTTGAAATAAGCGGGTAAGTTCGCTTCGAAGCCAGCGAGGCAACATAGCTTGGATCTAGGTTTCCGCTCCACTGAATAACTGAATGACCTTCTAGGTCGATTCCTCGACGACCGGCTCGACCGGTAAGCTGCGTGTATTCTCCGGAAGTAATTTGCACCCTTCCTTCGCCATTGAATTTGTCTAGACGTTCGAGGACAACTGTGCGGGCAGGCATGTTTATGCCAAGCGCTAAAGTTTCAGTTGCGAAGACAACCTTAACCAACTTTCGTAGGAACAGTTCTTCAACAACTTCTTTGAAGGCAGGCAGCAATCCTGCGTGGTGCGCCGCTACTCCCCTCTCCAGAGCGCTTAACCATTCGAAATATCCAAGAGCGGCTAAATCTTCATCCGGAATATTTCCGCATTTCTCTTCAGCAATTCTTCGAATCAGCTGCTTATCTTCGGGTTTGGTTAGTCTCATTCCCGATGCTAAGACTGATTGCACCGCAGCTTCACAGCCAGCTCTGGAAAAGATAAAGAAGATTGCTGGTAGTAAATCGGCATCTTCTAAAATGTCGATAACTTCAGGTTTCGAAATCCGAACTATTCTCCCCATGTTCCGGTCGATGCCTTGATATCCCCTTCTACCTCGAATAGGTCTTGCTCCGGGGGCTCGCATCTTATTCGCGTGGCGCTGCACTAGATCAACGTTGACTCTTATGTCTTTCTTGTTGTCATCAAAAAGTGGTATCAACTCATCGCCAAAGAGCACATGCTGGTTAAGCGGCACTGGTCTAGTTTCCGAGACGATTACTGTCGTGTCCCCTCTGACCTCGTCCAGCCAAGCTCCAAATTCTTCAGCGTTTGAAACGGTAGCGCTTAGAGAAACAACTTTGACATCTTTTGGTAAATGTAGGATTACTTCTTCCCAAACCGCCCCCCTGAAGCGATCGGCTAGGTAGTGGACTTCATCCATTACAACGAAACCTAGGTTAATTAGCGACTGCGAACTGGCGTAGATCATGTTTCGCAGAACCTCGGTAGTCATCACAAGGAATTGGGCATCAGAGTTGATGTTGGTGTCGCCGGTGAGCAGGCCAACTCTTTCTTTGCCGTACCGCGCCAAGAGCTCTTGATATTTCTGATTGCTCAGCGCTTTAATCGGAGTTGTATAGAAGACCTTCTGGTTGTTTTGATCGGCCAGATGTATGGCGAATTCACCCACCACTGTTTTTCCAGCGCCGGTTGGAGCTGCCACTAAAACCCCGTGACCTGCCAGCAGGGCCCTACAGGCTTTCTCCTGAAAATCATCAAGCGGAAAGTTTAGAAGTTTTAAGAAACTTTCTAAAGCCGGATTGGCCCGATTTTGTTTTGCTCGAGCAAAGCGCTCGGCTGGAGAGAGGTCATCTTCCATTAGATGCTTTGATCTGGAGTGTAGTTATCGGCCGGTGAGTATTCTTCGAAGGTGCTCTTTCTTTTGGCAGCTTTTCTTTTGTCATTAAGAACTGCGATTCCAGCAGCCAGGTAATAAAAACCCAGAAGTGGAATCATGATCAGGAACATCGACATCGGATCTGTCACTGGGGTTGCCAGAGCACCAATTACTGCAATTACAAATACCGCAGGACGCCAAGCCTTGACAATACTTTTACCAGATATGGCCCCCAAGGCATTTAGTAGAACCAGCACAACTGGCAAGACAAAAGCCAAACCGAAAACTGTTATCACTCTTACCGTGAACAGGATGTATTCGGCTGCATTAATTACGTTCGCGCTACCTTCTGGAGTGAATGAGAGCAATCCCTTCACAAATGTAGGAAATAGCCACCAACCGAAGTATGCCCCAGTCAAGAAAAATGGAGTGCTAGACAAAATAAATGCGACACTGTAACGCTTCTCTCGCTTCCGAAGTGCTGGAGCGATGAAAGCCCAAATTTGGTAAAGCCAAATAGGGCTTGATATAAACAAACCGATGAAAAATGAAATCTGGAGCCTTAAATCAAAGGCTGAAACCACTGAACCAAAGTTCACCTGGGCATTAATGTTGTCTTCTTTAGCAAGTTCAAGAACTGGTGCTTGCAGGGCAGCAAAGACGTAATCGAATAGATACCAGCCAGCAACTGTTCCAGCGATGATTACGACAGCTGAACGGAAAAGTCGTTTTCTAAACTCTCGAAGGTGCCCCGATAACTTCATCTTTTTTTCGGGGTTGCGGCGCTTAGCCATTACTCTTCTTTGGTTTTGTCTTTCTCAGCAGTTGGCTTCTTGTCATCTGCCCGCTCGTCGCTGAGTTGCTTCATCTCTTTACGGAAGATGCGCATTGACTGGCCAAGGCTCTTGGCAAAGCCTGGAAGCTTAGGAGCGCCCCAAATAATTAGAACAATCAGCAAAAGAATGATCCATTCCCAACCGCCAATATTTCTCATTGCTTACCCTTTTTTGTTGTTGAATAATCTCTTGCCTCAAGCCTACGCTGTCTGTCCAAGCTCGAACGCTTTAAAGCACTAACTTCTAGCCGCAACCCTTTTAGTTTTTGGTCTATTGGGTCGATTGACCTAGATACTCTCTCGGCAGCCTTCTTTAGTCGGTACCCAACTAGGCTAAGCGCAATTAGGCTTCCCAGACCAAGTGTCACCCAGATTACCAACCAAACCTCAGCCACTATTCAGCATCCTTCGGCGTTCTATTGCCTCGACCGCTTGATATCGAATCAAGCGCGAATTGATGCACAGCCTGTCTTGCCTGCTGCGGGCTGATAACTCTGGCAGCCCCGCCAAAACGAGCGATTATCCGACCAAGGGTTCTAACATCGCCCACTTTAACCTTGAACTGCTTGACATACTTAGAAACCTGCACGGGGCTTTCGATTGGCTTGAAATCGTAGATCAATCCATATGCTTCGGGTTCAACTTCTAAAAGAACTTCAATATCGTTTTCACTTGGAGTGTAGATTTCCTCAGAAATCTCGGCCTGTCTAGCTTCAGCGCTGATTGGCCGATCTTCCAAAACCTTTGCTTGGCGCATTCGGTCAATTCGGAATGACCTCACGTCCTGATTCACTGGGCACCAAGCGCGAAGATAAACCAGCTCGGCCTGCGGTTCTAAACGGATTGGCTCTAAAATTCTTCCAACTGTGGTCTCACCTTTTAGATTCAGGTAATCGCAGCTAATTGAAAGCCCTCTTGTAATGGCCTCGCGAAGCACCGCCAAATCCGCATCAGGCGAACCCGGCACTATCTCAAATTCGACGCTTGAGTCTCCCCTGGTTATTCCACTTGCCAGAATTTTCTGCAGTTCTTCAATCTCGCCCACTTCGGTAAGACCTGGTAATGAACCTAGATAAACCAGCCCTGCTGCCAGAGCCGAAGCCTGACGTGGCGAAAGTCTTGGCACTTCGGTTAGGTCTACAGATCTACTAAAACTAATCGAAACCCGACCTTCACGAAGTTCATCAAAATCGACCTGGTAAGGGCCTCGGTCATAGATGTCAATCAGTTCGGTGAATCCAACTACCCGCACTGCTTCGATGATCTCTTCTCGCGACACTTGAAAGTGATCCATCAAGTCTTCAATTGCATACTCTTTTTCATCAACCAAGAGAGCCGTAATGGCCAGCATCAAATTAAAACGCTGCGAATCATTCAGTCTTGAGTTAGCCATGTTGATCAGCAACTTTCTCAAAACCAGCCCGAACCAACTGCGCTAGGGCATCAGGCTTTAGCACCTGAACCTGGTTTGAATACTCTCGCAATTGTTCTGCCAAAACATGGATATCGTAGAAGTGCAGTTCCACTTTGCCTGAGTTTGGATTTGGGCTCAGATCTAGTTCATAGCGGAACCAAGCCTCTGTGTTTTCTTTTACTTTGATAACTGCTATCTGCTTTTCGGCGAGTTCCTCAAGTTCTGCAATTGCTTGGTTGACCGCCTGACTGTCTGGTGCATCAAAGGGTTGGCTTCCCCTAACCACTTTGACCTGGCTTACCATTCTGCGAAGCATAAAATTTCTCGGAGCCTTCCGCATTTGGTCATAACCTAAGATGAGCCACTGCCCAGCGATTCTCCTTAGTAACCAAGGCTCTATAGTTCTTGTTTCAATTTCGCCGCTTTCTGGCTTTCTGTAGTCAAAGCTAATTACTCGGCGATCAGAGATGGCATTGTTAATCTCCCTGAAGTTTGGCTCATATGAGCTAAGTCTTGGTGCAATCCCGATGATTCCATCATCGTCGCTAACCATACCCATAGAACGAAGCTTGTTTATTCCTTTGCTTGCTGCCCCAGACAGCGAGCCGCCGGCCCAAGCATCTGCAGCCAGGTTGAGAAGCGCTAACTGTCTTGGGGTTAGTTGTAGGCCTTTGGGCCAGTAAAAACTTTCTGGTTTGATTATGTATTTTGTCGCTTGGTTATTCTCATCTTCAAAAGGTGGAATAACCGCTTCAACCATGATTCCGTTGTGTCGTAGCTCTTCTTTGTCCCGTTCGAATTTTCTCTCCAGAGAAGAGTTATCTCCACCTTCCACATAATCCTGGGCATAGGCGGGGATGGTGCGAAGGATTTCGTTCTTAGTGACACCCTGAGTGTAGTGAAGAAGCAGACAGGTCAGATTGAATAGACGCTCTGGCTTACCTATTTTGTATTCGTTCGGGTCTAAATCGTCCATAGAAGATTTTTACACCTATTTGTTCACACCAAGTACATCTATTACAAAAAGTAGCGTGGTGTTAGGCGGAATTCGACCATTTCCGCTTTCACCGTAAGCATCTTCCGGTGGCATAA
The DNA here is from genome assembly GCA_964443065.1 of uncultured Rhodoluna sp. Lineage (GTDB taxonomy): Bacteria > Actinomycetota > Actinomycetes > Actinomycetales > Microbacteriaceae > Rhodoluna. The sequence continues at coordinate 29,340 of CAYUBJ010000006.1, read as the reverse complement.
CGGCAATTACCTGAGATCCCACTTTGACGCCATCGAGCGCCTTAACAAAACCTGAAATAAGTTGACCCTTTAGCAATGTGAAAGTTGCCGGTTGTGCATCCCACGATGATTCAAAAGTTCCGCCAAGTTTGTCCTGCCACATCCAACCCGAGTAGTGCACGGTAACGGAGTCACCAACTTTTACAGTTTCGCCCTTACCCTCAATTACGATTCCTCTTTTAAACTCAGTTGGTTTATCAAATGCTGGAGCAACAAGCCCCGGCCTGCCGGTTTTAGGAACTCGAACCACCTGAGGTAATCCGCTGGTTGGTGCCTGGATGGAACCATTTGCATGCGGTAGATAAACTTTCGTGAACTCAAGAACTAGAAGCCTACCTTCGGGATCTTCTTCTCGAGCTGGTGTTGCAAATGCAAACAGGGAGCCTTCTCTAATGCCGGACATTGCATTGCAGTAAACCGGCGAATTAACGTGATCAAAAAGTTCGGTAGCTGGATCAGTTCCATTGAACTGGCTATTTCCTAAAAGCTCACCCGTTGTTGAACTAAACACGGCATACTCTGCAGTAACCATCTGGTCACCGGTAAATAGCGGGCCAGAACCTTCGCGAATCACTTTGGTCTGAGTCTTCTCTATTTTTGCTAGGTTCGACTCAATGTTCTTTTCTGGATCGCTCGTAACAAAATCAACTGTTGGAACCTTGCCCTTTTGGGCATCAACTTTAACTTGGTCAATCTCAGCTCCGCCAACGTATTTTTCACAGGCCGGTGTAATTCCGTCAAAAGCGGCTAGCTTAGGGTCGGAAGCAGTGCAGCCAGCCAATAGTGCGATGAGGCTTACCACTATGGCGAGTTGTCTAAATTTCTTCAATTGGGCTACTTTCTGCTTGGGCTTTGACTAGTTTACTCAACGTCTTCGTTATTCAGTTCGAGCCTAGAATTAGCCGATTTTTGGGCGGCCCGCAGTGATTTTCGAACTTTTTTCTCACTTACCGACTTCTCCCCGGCATGCTCGGGATTCCAAACTGCAATATCCTCAGAGTCATATTCGGGCTTAGCTCTTCTAACAAAGCTTGGTAAAACTACCCCCGGGGCAAGTCGTCTAGCGGTCAGTAGAAAGCCAGTGTGTCCAGACATACGATGTTCAGGTCTAACGGCTAGGCCCTGCAGGTGCCATCCGCGGAAGAGAGTTTCGAACGGCTGAGGTTCGGTGAAGTTACCGGTCGCTCTGATATCTTCTGCCACTCTGGATAACTGCGTTACCGTGGCGACGTAGCAAGTTAGCACCCCGCCGGGAGCAAGTGCTTTGCTAACTGCCTCAAGGCATTCCCAGGGAGCAAGCATGTCCAACACGATCCGGTCAACTGTTCCAGCCTCGAGCGCTGTCGCCAGTTCGTCCTGCAAGCTACCTACGATCACCGTCCAATTGGACGGTTGCATACCAAGAGCCGCTGTCACATTTGCCTTGGCGATCTCAGCGAAATCCTCTCGACGCTCAAACGAAATAAGTTTTCCGGTTGGGCCGATAGCTCTGAGCAAATACATGCTCAGCGCTCCCGAGCCGACCCCAGCCTCAACAACTGTTGCGCCTGGATAAATATCTCCCATGGTGATGATGTTTGCCGCATCCTTTGGATAAACGATTGCAGCACCTCTTGGCATGGACAGCACAAAGTCGGTAAGTAGAGGTCTTAGCACTAGGTATTCGACCCCAGCCTCATTTCTAATTACTGACCCGTCGGGTTGACCAATGATGTCATCGTGTCTGACATTTCCTCGGTGGGTACCAAAAACTGCCCCGACATTCAAAGTTATGGTGTTCAAACGACCTTTGGGTCCGGTGAGCTGAACCCGCTCCCCGGCTCGAAAAGGCCCTCGAGGCATAAACTCTGTCATTTGATCAGCTTCCTAAGTTTTTTATAGGTTACGCCTTCTAGAGTTGGCCAAAGAATACGGCCAGGCTTTTCTGGGATTGGAACTATGTGAGGAACCCCAATCGCTACCGTTCCCGCAGCCTCTGCGGAAGTGAGCCCGCTAGATGAGTCCTCAAAAGCAATGCAGTGACTTGGCTCGAAGCCAAGAATTTCAGCAGCCTTTAGATACGCTTCCGGATGCGGTTTTCCATGCCTCACATCGTCACCGGCAACAATTGCGTCGAAAGCCGAAAACTCAATCGCGTCAACAACCTGTTTAGCCATGCGATGCATCGACATTGTTACTAGCGCTGTCTTAATTCCGTGCTTCTTTAGATCTAAGAGCAGTTCTTTTGCCCCTGGTCGCCAGGGAATAACTTTGGCGAGTTTCTTCTGAACCTCTCCAGTCAGATGATCGACTATTTCCTCAGGCTCTAACGGGATGTTTGCTCTTTCCTTGAGAAGCCTGGAGGACTTATCCAGCGACATGCCGACCACGTCGAGGCCGTCCTTGTCTGTCCAGCTACCGTTGTGTTCCTTGGCTAATGCTTGTTCGCTCTCCATCCAGTAAGGTTCGGAGTCAATGAGAGTCCCGTCCATGTCAAAAAGTACGGCGAATTTTTTAGTTCTGAGCATTATGCCCAAAGTCTAATCTTTAGAATGGGTTTAGCCTTCTAACTGCAGGCTTATGGCTGAAATGGATGATTCTTGAACGAAACATCAAAGATATTTAGTGGCAGAGTCCTAATTGTTGCTTTGGATGGTTGGACCGATGCCGGTGCTGGTGCGACTGGAGCAGCCAACTACATAAGAGACAAACTTGGTTGCGAAAGATTGCTAAATATCGACGATCCCGAGTACTTCGATTATCTTCGCCAGCGTCCACTGATTGTGCTTGATGAGCACGGTGACCGTGACTTTCTTTGGCCCAGTCTAGAACTCTGGGGCCCCTCCAAAGATCGAGCACGTAACTCGGATTTGTCTTTGTATTTTCTAATTGGGCAAGAACCTGCCTTGCAATGGCCATACCTGCGCGATGAGATCCGCGAAATAGTTGAGGATCGAGAAATCACCTCGGTTATTATGCTCGGTTCGCTAGCTTCGGAAGCCCCACACAATAGACCAATTAAGATTTACAAAAACAGCCAGTCAGCCATAGTTAGAAACGCCTATGGTTTGGAAAGAAGCAACTACGACGGTAGAGCGGGTTTCCTAAGCGTCTTAGGTCATGCTTTTGAAAAAGCTGGACTTGCCACAATTTCAATTTGGGCTCAGGTCCCCCACTATGTGGCTTCGATGCCATCGCCAAAGGCTGCGCTTGCGCTGGTTAACGACTTAGAGATATTCCTAAACTTCTCGATTGACCACAAAGAATTACTTTCGGCCGCTTTTGAGTGGGAAAGATCGGTTGATGATTTTGTCGAAGGTGATGAAGATCTAACCAACTACATTCTGAGTTTAGAAAAAGCCAGGGACGAGTCTGAAGCGGAAGAAATGAGCACGGACGCGTTGGCTTTGGAGTTTGAGCAGTTCCTCAGGCAAAACGAAAATAAAGAGACCGGCGAAAAGGACAGTTAAGCCTGAACGAGGCCAAAACTTAGCATCAAAATTAAGCCAACCCCTACCGCTATACGCCAAATCACAAACGGTAGGAATGAGCCACGGTTCAAATACTTTAGAAGGCCCGCAATAACTAAGTAACCGACGACGAAAGAGGTTATCGTTGCCACGATAGTTCCGGTCAGCTGGTCTTGATCGAGATTTCCATAACTTGATTGAAATTGGAGGATTCCGCTGGCTAGAACAGCTGGTATGCCAATAAGAAATGCAAACCGCGCAGCGTCAACACGCTTGAAGCCAGAGAGCAAACCAACGCTGATGCTAGCCCCAGATCTCGAGACCCCAGGCACAACTGAGAGCATTTGGCCAAAACCGAAAAGCAGAGACGAGCCCCAATTAAGTTCCTTGATTTCTTTAGTCTTGCTGCCGAGACGGTCGGCAACATAAAGAATGATTCCAAAGATAATCATGGTGAATGCAATCACCCAAAGCGTTCTGACTGTTTCTTCGATGAAGTGTCGGAATGCTAGACCAGCGATTCCCACCGGCAGTGAAGCGACGATAACCATCCAGGCTAATTTGTAGTCGGTGGTTGCTCTTGCTGCTTTGACAAACAAACCACGAAACCAAGCCTTCATCAAGCGAATGATGTCCTTGGCGAAATAGATCAAAACGGCTAACTCAGTGCCCAACTGAATTGTTGCAATGAAAGCGGTCGTTGAAGAGTTCGCATCGGCGAGGCCAGGAACTTTCATCAGTTCGGATGCTATCTGCACGTGTGCGCTGGAGGAAACAGGTAGGAATTCGGTTAGACCCTGAACTATCCCGAGAATGATTGCTTCGAGTAAATTCATGCCCAGTCGTCTTCGTCCTCAGCTAGCTCCATCGGCAGATACTCGCCAAACTGATCAGACAAAGATTCTTCGTAGTCTAGGAAGGCATTTTTGAGTGTTTCATATGACTGAACCACAGCTGGGTCATCGCTACCACGGCCGGTAGCTACAGCTTCGAAATGTCTTTCCAGTGCTGCTACTAACTGGTTTAGTGACTGTCTTGCATCCTGCGCCATGAGACCAAACTACTCCTGCTTAGCGGAATATTGGGGAAATTTAATCTCTGCGGTTTAGTAGTAAAATCAAACCTGCATCACCCAGAGTCCGGGTGGCGGAATGGTAGACGCGCTAGCTTGAGGTGCTAGTCCTCATTACGAGGGTAGGGGTTCAAGTCCCCTTTCGGACACAGCAAATTCTCAGTGGGAAACTACTGTCAGATATCTCTCCACTAAGACATAATCAAGGCAAAGAAGTAAATCTGGAGGGAAGCATGCGTCTAGTAAAGGTAGTGGCTGTCATCGGCATGCTCCTCGGTCTTACCACTACTGGCCTCGCGCAAGCGGCCACACCCTCAAGTCGCTATGTGGCTTTGCTGATTCAAAGCACTGGTGGATACTCCCCTAGTGACTATGTCTTTAGCAGAACGCCAACTGTCCTATACAGTGATGGAACTTTGATTGTTCCAAGCAGAATCCAGACAGCTCAGTTTCCTGGTCAATTTGTTGTCTCAACATTCATGCAGAAAACAGAGTTTTCCGCTGTGGCTAGGATTTTAGCTGCGGCCAACAAGGTGAATGTTACGGATCCAAAGTTTGATTGGGGCTGGACTGGAATTGTCGACGTACCGGACACAGTTTTTGTAAGTCAAGCTTCACCTAGAGCACCTCAGGTCAAGGTTTCGGTCTACGCCTTAGGTTTTGACAGCGACGCGAGGCCGCTTGAAAAGTTATACGCTCGGCGCGCTGCCACTAAGTTCGTTAGCAAAGTTGAAGCATTCAGCCCAGAGTTTATGTGGACAAAATCTAGACCAACTGTCTGGAAACCAACCAAGTGGCTATACATGGCTGTTGAGTCAAAAACCGATGAGTTCACTAATACGCATAAATGGTTTGGTTCAAAACCTCTTCAATGGACGGGCACATGCCAGCAGATGACTTCTGCGGAAAACCTGAAATTTAATGCACTGCTACCCAAGTTGAACTCGGCATCACGCTTTAGCTCTGATGGAAGGATTTGGCGAATTACTGTTCGGCCACTATTCCCGCATGAAACAGGTTGCCAGTCACTTATCAATTAGTTGAAGTTGTAAACTTCTAACTAATGTCCCAAATTGAGAACCCCCAACTTTCGCATGCCGCCAACTATTCGATTGAAGTGGCGCGTGAACGTATTGCTGGAAAGAAGTTGCTGGTTCTAACTGGAGCTGGATTAAGCACTGATTCGGGTATTCCTGACTATCGAGGTGAGGGCCGAGTGGCAAGACACCCGATGACTTACGACACTTTCATGGGATCCTTTGAAGCACAGCAACGCTACTGGGCTCGAAGCTATGTTGGTTGGTCGAGAATAGCGCAGGCTAAACCCAACCCAGGGCATTTTGCTTTAGCGCAGGCGGAGGCAGCTGGGACGATCTCTGCTCTAGTAACTCAAAACGTGGATGGCCTGCATCAGGAAGCAGGAAGCAAAAATGTGGTCGATCTCCATGGACGGCTTGATCGAGTAATTTGCCTAGGTTGTAGATCGGTGATCAGCAGAGTGCAGATGGACCAACTGCTTGAAGAATTGAATCCAAGCATCCAGAAAGATTCGAATGTTGAATTCACCCCTGATGGGGATGCTGAAGTGGCTGGAACAGAAACTTTTCAGGTGCCAAGCTGCCTAAAGTGTGGTGGTGTTTATAAGCCGGATGTTGTCTTTTTTGGCGAGGCTGTCCCGGTAAATCGTGTTGAAACTGCGATGAAAATGTTAGATGAAGCAGATGGGTTGATAGTTGCTGGATCGTCTCTCACAGTGAATTCAGGATTTAGATTTGCAAAACTTGCCGCCAAGGCTGCAAAGCCAATAGTTATTGTCAACATCGGACCGACCCGGGCAGATTCTCTAGCAACGGCGAAGATTGAAGCCAATACCTCTATCGCACTAGAAAGGCTTCTAATTGACTAATACTGTTCTGGGTCTGGTCCGTCATGGACAAACAGATTGGAATGCGCAGCTGCGGCTACAAGGTTCGAGTGACATTCCACTAAATGAAATCGGTATCGCTCAGGCTAAATCAGCGGCTGTTAAATTTAACATTTCCGACTGGGATGTTATCGCCGCCTCCCCGCTTTCCAGAGCTAAAGACACTGCTCAGGCGATTGCTGAGATTTTGGGGCTTCGAGTGGTTATCATTCCAGAACTTATCGAGAGGTCTTTTGGTGAAGCGGAGGGGCTGTCACATACCGAATGGCGAACTAGATTTGAAAGCAAGGAACCAATCCCTGGCTTAGAAAGCATGGAGGAGTTAGAGGCTAGATCAAACCGACTGCTTGAAATCATCGCGAACGAATACGACGGACTTCGAGTGCTTGGCGTATCGCATGGATCTTTGATTCGCAAACTGGTCAAGATTGCATCGCAGGGTGAGCTTCCGCTCTCAAATGATCGTCTGGAAAATCTGAGCCTTAACCGACTGAGCCATCAAGATGGACAGTGGAGCGTTAGTCACTACTCCCCTATAAGTTTGGCTGACTAAGAATTCTCGCCAATTTCTCGGCAGATTCTTCCCAGCTGAAGAATTTTGCCCTGGACATAGAAGCTTTGGATTTTTCTAGCCACCTAGATTTATCGGCAAGTTCATTTAGCCCATTAGCCAATTGCTCGGGACCTACTGGGTCGAAATAGGTTCCGGCTTCTTGCGCAACTTCTCTAAATATCTCTAAGTCAGAAACCAGCACCGGTGTCCCTTGAGCCATTGCCTCTATTAGTGGGATTCCAAATCCCTCATCTTTGCTAGCTGTTAGTAACGCAAAAGCACGACTTAGCAGCTCCCTATACTTCTCGTCACTAACACCTCTGTGAAAAACAACATTGCAGTTACTGGATTTGGCTAATAGTTGTAGCTGCCTCTCACGGTCGACAGTGATTTTGCTTAGCAGGTGCAGCGTAAAACCATCGGATAGCCCAACGCCACGAATAAGAGTTTCAACGTTCTTGTATGGCATAAACGAGCCTATGTATAGTACGTCCCTGGTTGTTGGAAACGCTCTAGCCGGAGCCTTAACTGGGGTGACAGCGTTGTAGATCACCTCAACTGGTTTCCTAGTTAGCCGATGTTTTTCGATTAACTTTTTTGTTGTCTCTGAAACAGTGACGACTGCGTCCGCTCGATTTAGCAAGATTCGTTGAGGGAAATAAGTTAAGTGGTATAGACGCCAAAGAATTCTGATAGCTAGGTTTAGATCCTGTGGCGGTTTGCGATGACGATAGTAAATAAGATCGTGCAGGGTAAGTACTAATCGGTATTTTCTTCCCCAGCTCCCCATAACCTGCATTGGGGAATAGACCAATTTGGCTCCGACACGGTTCAGCTTTTTTGCTATGAAAAACTCTGAAGCTGATTCCGGTGAATTTACTTTTAGGCTTTTAATTCCCTTGGGTAGATAGTCCAGTTGCTTCTGGTCGTGGATTATTGCAACAACTTCATAATTCTTGGCTAGCGCATTAATCAGCTCAACGCTAAACCTGCTGATTCCATCGTGATAATCAAGCCTGATAAATCTAGCGTCGAAGTAGATTGGCTCCATTAGGACTTCATACCGTTGATAAAGGTAGCAATTCGATCAACTGTCTCTTGGGCTGCTTCGTAGTGCACCAAATGTCCGCAGTTATGAACCTCGTGCATTTGAGCCTGTGGAAGTCTATCTTTGAGTTTTAGAACAGCCGATACTGGAGTCACCTCGTCCTTCTCTGCGGCGACCAGGAGAATTGGAACTGTTAGATCAGCAACGTATGGTTGCAAGGTATTTGAAATAGAAGCGACGTAGCTTTCCCAGACCACATCAGAGTTGGCAAAGCTGTTGAAGTGCATTTGATGCTGCTTCTTAATCCAAAGACGCAGGTCCTTGTCCTTGGATTTAGTGGTGTATGCACTCATTGAATCCACCAGCAGACTTGTCTTTAGCATCTTCATGCTTATGCCCTCTGGCATCTTGTGTGATAGCCAGTAGTATCCCTTTACGAAATTCATAAGAAGTCTAGATAACCCTTTGGTGACGCCACCAGCTACGGGGTTAATGCAGACTAAGGCTTCAAAGATAGGTTTTTTAGACTGAGCGCCGCAAACCATTAGAGTCCCGAAGGAGTGACCAATACCAATTGGCCGCTTTAATCCGAGCTCTGCTACAAAATCAATTAGCCATTCGATGTAATTATCTAAAGTGTGTTTTTTGTTTAGGGGCTGGCTGATTCCAAAGCCAGGAATGTCAGGCGAGTAAACGTTGAAATCCTCTAAACCGCCGGCAAAAGACTCTAGGCCGTGATGATCGCCTCGGTAACCATGAATCAAGACTATGTTTTTGCCATTGGACTTTTTCGCTGGATAAAACCAATAATCCGAAATTACCCCGTTTACGCTCAGACTTCTTTTTTCAGCCCTTGCTTGTGCGCGATCCATAAGTACGGCTGCTGAAACCATAGCTAAATCACTCCCCTTATCTTGCACATTTCTCAGCCAATTCTACCCCGCCACCATCATGAGTTTGTCTGAGCATGCTACTAGTCTGATTGGGTGAATACAGATAATACGAAATTACCTTTGCCGAACTGGCTAGACCAGGTTGCAGTTTTTGATACTGAAACTACAGGCTTGGACCTTAAAGAGTCCAGGATTGTGACTGCTGCTTTGCATCTAATCAATTCCTCCGGAGAGCTTTTAGACGGAGGTCGGGATTGGCTAATCAATCCTGGAGTTCCGATCCCACCAGAATCGAGTCGAGTTCATAAGGTTTTTGACGCCGATGTGGTGAATGCTCAGGATAGTAAGTCGGGAGTCACCGAGATTATTGCCGCCATTCAGGATTGTTTTGATAAAGGTATCCCAGTCGTTGCATATAACGCCCCTTACGACTTCACGATTCTTCATTACGAAGCTAAGCGTCACGGTTTGGAACCGCTCAGATTCGGGTTTGTAATTGATCCTCTAGTCATCGACAAAACTGTTGATAAATATCGCAAAGGCAAAAGAACCTTGGAATCTGCGGCAGAGCGATATGGTGTTCCTCTTGAGAATGCTCACACCGCAAGCGATGATGCAATAGCCGCCGGCCATGTCGGCCTGGCCATTCTTCGATACTTCATGGCTCAACAAAAACCAGTCGTAGCATTTCCAAATTCACTCGAAGAGCTACACAATTTGCAGGCTAAATGGGCAGATGAGATCGAACAGAGCTACGCTGCTTGGCGCAAACAGGAGCGACCTGATTACGTGCCCCAATTTGGCTGGCCGGTTAGAACCTTAAACTAAAAATTGGACCCCAGTTGGGGTCCAATTTCTTTTCAAAACTAGTTCTGTGAACCAAACTTCTTGTATCTGGCGTTGAAGCGCTCAACACGACCAGCTGAGTCTAGGATTCTCTGCTTACCGGTGTAGAACGGGTGTGAAGCAGATGAGATTTCAACATCGAAGACTGGGTAGGTGTTGCCGTCTTCCCACTCAATGGTCTTAGTTGAGGTAACAGTTGAACGAGTCAGAAAAGCAACTCCGGATGCTAGATCGCGGAATACAACTGGCTCATACTTTGGGTGGATGTCGGCCTTCATAAGATAAATTCTTTCAATACTTGGGATTTGCGGTGTTTTGGCACCAAGGGACAACTATACCAGAGGCAAAATGCTTATTCCAACACCTATTTTGCCCTAACCGCAAAGCGGCCATTGAGAAATACGACCTCTAACTCCAAGCCGTAAGCCTGGCTCAGCACGTCGGTGGTCAAAGTTTGATTAATCTGGCCTGAAGCTGCAATTTTGCCCTCAGCGATGACTAAGGCATGGGTAAAACCAACTGGTATTTCCTCTAAATGGTGGGTAACCATGATGATTGCCGGAGCCTTGGGGTGAGATGCATACCCGCTGAGAATTTTGATTGTTGCCTCTCGTGAACCAATATCAAGGCTTGCCACTGGTTCATCTAGCAGTAGTAACTCTGGATCAGGCATTACCGCTCTGGCTATTTGAGTTCTTTTTTTCTCGCCATCACTCAGCGTTCCAAATGGCCGATCGGCTAGTTCGGCTAGATTCCACTCTCCCAGCACCCTTTTTGCTCTGCGTTCATCGACATCTTCATATTTTTCCTTGAATCTTCCAGTGATGGCATAGCTGGCTGTCATAACTGCATCCATTACTGTTTCAGAGTTAGGTATTCGGCCAGCTATTGCCGTTGAACCAAAACCGATTCTGGTTCTTAGGTCAAAAACATTAACTTCACCTAGCCGCTCCCCTAGAACCGAAGCCGATCCTGAACTCGGTTGGAGTTGAGCCGCCGCAATTTTTAGCAGAGTCGTTTTTCCTGCCCCATTAGGGCCGACAATTACCCAGCGTTGGTCTTCATTTACCGACCAATTGATGTTATCCAGAATCTTTTTGCCGCCGCGGACAACGGATAGGTCTTGGAAAGAGAGGACTTGTTTCATGATGGCTTTAGCCTATTTCACCGATTGGGTTGCAAAAGTTTAGACACTCGAATCAAAGCTCTAACGGTGGATTACCCAATATAGTTTTCATTATGACTGCTCACCCAAATCAGGCCAAGTTCCTTGTGGTACTTGACGTTGACTCGACCCTGATTGAGCAAGAGGTTATTGAAGTCCTGGCTGAGTTTGCTGGTAAAGGCGCTGAAGTGGCTGAGGTTACCGAACGAGCCATGCGCGGAGAATTGGATTTTGCTGGAAGCCTCAGAGCGAGGGTTTCAACACTAGCTGGTTTATCAGAGAGCATTCTGGATCGGGCCAAGGATCAGATCCGGTTGACCAAAGGAGCCAAGGAACTCATTGAAGCTGTCCACGCCTCGGGTGGAATAGTGGCGGCGGTTAGCGGTGGATTTGAACAAATTCTAGCTCCGCTTGCAAAGAATATTGGTTTGGATTTCTACCGAGCCAATTTACTCGAAATACGCGACGCTAAATTAACCGGAGATGTGGTTCCGCCGATTATTGATAAGCCTGCAAAAGCCACCGCTCTTTTGGAATGGGCTACTGAGCTCGGTCTAAAACCAGAGCAAACTATTGCAATCGGTGATGGTGCTAACGATTTAGATATGATGCAGGTTGCTGGATTGAGCATCGGCTTTTGCGCAAAACCTAGAGTTAGGGCTGTAGCAGATGTGCTGATTGATTCCGGTGATCTAGCCGAGGTTATTAATATTCTTGGTCTCTAGTGACCGGTTGAGTGTAAACCACCATCAACGTGAATAATTTCTCCAGTAGTAGCTGGGAACCAGTCACTCAGCAGAGCAACAATACCCTTTGCCGCTGGTTCGGTGTCAGCAAGTTCCCAGTGCATTGGAGCGCGAGAAACCCAAATGTCTTCCATGTCAGAAAAACCGGGGATGCTCTTTCCAGCTGGAGTTCTAAGTGGACCTGCTGAAATCAGATTAATTCTGATTCCATCGCGTCCGAGGTAACGCGCTAGGTATCTCGCTGTTGATTCAAAAGCAGCTTTGGCAACACCCATCCAGTCGTATACCGGCCAAGACACACTTGCATCGAAAGTCAATCCAGCAACTGATGAACCTTCACGAAGTAGTGGTCTAGCGGCCATGGTGATGGACTTTAGTGAGAAGGCAGAAACCTGCACTGCAGTTGCAACATCCGGCCATTCAGTGCTGAGGAAGTTTCCACCCAGAGCGGTGCCGGGAGCAAACGCAATGGCATGAACAATGCCATCCAAGTATGGAAGATGTTCACGAACTCGGTCAGGAAGAGCAGCTAGATCTTCATCGCTGGTGGCATCGAGTTCGATAACAGGAGCGGGCTTAGGAAGCCTAAGAGCTATTTTTTCGGTTATTGGGAGCATTCTTCCGTAGGAAGAAAGAATTATCTCAGCGCCTTGCTCTTGCGCTAGTCGTGCAACCGAGAACGCAATGGATGCTTCAGTTAGAACACCGGTGATGAGGATTTTCTTGCCTTCGAGGATTCCCATATTCTTCCTTTGATTAGCTTTCGTTTCTCCCCCTGAGCAATTCTGCCAGTTTTAGGGCATTTTTGCTGTTAGTGACCCATGCCAAGTCCGCCATCAACTGGGATTACTGCTCCCGAGATGTATGAGGCGTCATCGCTTGCTAGCCAAAGCACCACTTTCGCCACTTCCTCAGGAGAGGCAAAACGTCCCACTGGAATGCGCTTTTTATACTCAGCCTGGACTTCTTCGCTGAGTTCTGCGGTCATATCAGTGTCAATAAAGCCAGGGGCGACAACATTCGCAGTTATTCCACGTCCAGCCAGCTCACGGGTTAGCGATCTAGCCATGCCGACCAGCCCGCTCTTCGAAGCAGAATAGTTGACTTGACCTGGGCTACCCAGAAGGGCAACCACTGAACCAATTAGGATAACTCTTCCGTATTTTGCCTTGATCATGGACTTAGTTGCTCGGCGCAGAACCCTGAATGTTCCAGAAAGATTTGTGTCAATTACCGACTCAAACTCTTCGTCAGTCATGCGCATCAGCAAGGTGTCTTTGGTGATACCGGCATTAGCCACCAAAATCTCAACTGGGCCAAGTTTTTCCTCTACTTCGGCAAACGCGGAATCTAGAGATGGGCCGTCGGTTACGTCGGCTTTGACACTTAGAGTTCCAGCTGGTCCTTCACCCGATCGAACAGTGACAGCAACTTTATAACCAGCGGCCACGAAACTTTCAGCAATAGATTTACCGATACCCCGGTTTCCACCGGTAACTAGAACAACACGAGACATTATTTTTACGCCTTCAGGTGAATTGGCCAGTTAGGCCGTATTTAGGTCAAGTCTATATCTAGGCTTGTCTTGAGAGCTTTAAATCGGAGGACAATATGGCGAAACGGCAGTCTGTAACTTCCGTCGAAATCGCCCCTGATCAAGAGCGTCGTAGCCGGTTTATTAAATACACCGTGGCGATGATTATCAGGGTTATCTGTATTGTTCTTGCCGTTGTGGTTCCGCTCGGCTGGGCAACACTATTTTTTGCAATCGGCGCAGTGTTTTTGCCCTACTTTGCTGTGATTATCGCTAATGAAGGAAGCGCCAGAGATTCCAATAAAGCGGCCAAAGTTGAAGCCCCTACCCTATCTATTGGAGCGGATGCCTTTAGGAAGGCAGACGATGAAGGCAAATAACCGAGCCCATCTTGCAAGATGGGGGTCTTGGTTTCTGATTGCTGCAATCTTCTCGGTTGCCTGCTGGTTTCTTTCCCAATGGCAATTTTCAAGGCAGGATGAAGTTTCGCGGGCAAATGGCATTATCAACAAAAACTACGCTTTGGACTCTGCTGAGCTGGAAGAAGTGCTAAAGGTAAATCAAAGCTGGAGCGCACAGCTTGAGTTTCGCGCGGTAACACTTTCCGGCAAGTACTTACCCGAAAGAACTTTTTTGGTGCGTAATCGACCATTCGATGGGAACCCAGGCTTTTTGCAAATCGCAGCATTCAAAACGGATTCAGGATCAATCTTCTGGGTTGAACGAGGTTGGCTGCCAACTGGAACCAAACAAGATGCTCCTGACAACATTCCTCAGCTAAACGAGGAACAGCGCTCGCTCACAGTTCGCTTGCGACCAACTGAAAAGCCGGACAGCAGACAAGCACCCTCGGGGCAGTTACCAAATATCGATTTAGAAAAAGCAAGCGCTTCAATAGCTGACCCGAAGATCTATCTGCAGGCCTACGGTCGTTTGGTCGCCGAATCGCCTGAGCTTGATCGTGGTCAAGATTTAGGAAAGCCACAGTTATCTGAAGGAAACCATCTCAGCTATGCATTCCAATGGATAATTTTTGGCCTAATGGCTTTCGGCGCTGTGATTTGGAACATCGGCCAAGACCGTAGGCGCATGTCTGGCCAAGCACCACGAAAACTTGCTTCGCTAAACAGAGATGTCGATGGCGAAATCGAAGACAAGATCTTAGAAAAATAGCCTGACCGCATAAGCAGTCAGGCTATTTAGGTTTTCTTACTTAGTTTTTCTTTAGTGCGCCTAGCGCTACTATTCCAAAACCAACCTTGTTTACCACATCTGCAACTACATAGATTATTGCCGCTAAGCAAACAGCTAGTTCCAGATTCGCCGCATCGGCTTGGTTAAGCTGAAGGAATTCTTGCACCGCGGTTCCAATTGGATAGATAGCCCAACCAAAGATGACAAATAATTTCATGTTCTTGATGGCCTTCTTAACCTCAGCGCTAGCTTTACCTGGAACGACATTCCAGATTAGATAAACGATGTAGAGCCAAGCGATTGAAGAGATAACGAAGTTCACATAGTTTCCACCAGAACCAACTGGGCCGATTTCACCTAGGTATCCAGTGATAATCATGACCAGATCGGCAACGATAAGACGATAGGTTAGACCTTTCGGAGCTCCCGCAATCGCTGCAATAATTCCAAATTCGAGAAGCAAAAGTGGAGTGGTTAGGACCCAGTCGAGGTATCGAACCGGCATGGTTGCTTCAATTTGAGCAACGATGGGCTGCATCACTCCAAATCCGACAATGTCCTTCATCTGCCAATACATAATTGCGGCAATAAACGTGATCGTCGCAGCGTAAGTTACCGTGACGCGGTTCTCTGGTTTGTATTCACCGCGTTGAAGCACGAAGTAAAAAGTAGCTGCGGCCATTGAGACAAAACCAAGCATGAACATTGCTTGGGTAATCATCAAAAGATTCATTGGTTTTCCTTTCCGAATCTGCCCTTTTACTCTATTAGCCCCGCTGGAATATCTCTAAGACAAAACGATTAAGTCTCGGTAACCATCATTCCAAAGGTCTTCCTGACCGTCAGGCATAACCAGTACCCGTTCAGGATTAAGCGCATCTACCGCCCCAACATCGTGCGAGACCAAGACAATCGCACCGGTAAAGGTGGCCAGGGCCTTCAATATCTCCTCACGGCTTGCTGGGTCCAAGTTATTTGTTGGTTCATCGAGAAGCAAAACGTTTGCCCTTGAAACAACCAGCGAGGCCAGAGCGAGTCTAGTTTTTTCTCCACCAGATAGAACTCCCGCTGGCTTATTCACGTCATCTCCAGTGAAGAGGAAAGAACCTAAAACTTTTCGTGCTTCGGTTTCAGCCAGTTCGGGAGCGGCATCCTGCATGTTCTGCAACACCGTTTTTGCAACATCGAGAGTTTCGTGCTCTTGGGCGTAGTAACCAATCTTTAGACCATGACCTGGGTCTATCTGGCCAGTGTCGGGTAATTCCACACCAGCCAATATCCTAAGTAGCGTTGTCTTCCCTGCACCGTTCAATCCGATGATGACAACTTTTGATCCGCGGTCGACTGCCAAATCCACAGCAGTGAAAACTTCTAGTGATCCATAGTTCTTGCTGAGATTATGTGCAAACAGTGGCGTCTTCCCACAAGGTTGCGGTTCTGGAAATCTAATGTTCGCAACTTTGTCTTGCTCTCGAATCTCCTCTAGTCCGCTAAGAAGTTTTTCAGCTCTTCGAGCCATCTGATGCGCAGCCGCCGCTTTACTTGCCTTGGCCCCAAATCTGGCAGCCTGGGTTTGCAGAATACTTGCCTTACGTTCAGCCGTGGCGCGTTCGCGCTTTCGTCTTTCTTCGTCGGTCTCTCTTTGTTTTAGGTAGGACTTCCAACCCATGTTGTAAATGTCGATAACTGCTCTGTTGGCGTCAAGATAAAAAACTCGGTTTACTGTTTCTTCTACTATGTCTAAATCGTGACTAATCACGATAAGTGCGCCAGCATAGTTTTTCAAGAAATCCCGCAGCCAGACAATGCTGTCCGCATCTAGGTGGTTTGTTGGTTCGTCCAGAATCATGGTTTCGGCATTCGAGAATAGAATTCTTGCCAGTTCAATTCGGCGTCGCTGTCCACCGGATAACGTACCCAGGTTCTGATTCAAGACATTCGGTTTCAAACCAAGATTCCCAGCAATAGCCGCTGCTTCCGCTTCGGCAGCGTAGCCGCCACTTGCTTCAAATTGGGCTTCCAACTTGGCGTATCGATTCATCGCCGAGTCATAAACCTTCTCATCCACTGAACCCATGTCGTCTCTGGCTGCTTCTAGTTTGTGTAGCAGCGTCCCAAGACCCCTGGCATTTAGGATCCTGTCTTTTGCCGTTTCATTCGGATCACCAGTTCGTGGATCCTGCGGTAGGTAACCAATTTGACCAACAGATTCAACCGTCCCAGCTGATTGCTGGAAATCTCGCGCAATCACTCGGGTCAAAGTTGTTTTTCCCGCACCATTTCTTCCAACCAGGCCCACTTTGTCGCCTTTTGAAACTTGAAAGTTGACACCGGTCATTAGCACTCGAGCACCGATAGTTATCTCAAGTTCACGTACGGTAATCATTTGACTCCAAGACTGAACGAGATTTAGAAGGTGTGGAACAAGATTTAACCCTACAATTAAGCAAACAGATAAGTTATCCGAAAGGTCACATCTTGAGCAGCATAGCTTCCTCGCGCCAAACCCTAGTTGACAACATTTTCAGCCGGACCATCTACTCGGACATCGCTTTGGTTGCCTTCGGTGTTGCCTTGACTGCAGTGTCTGCCCAAATTCAGATCCCGGTAAGTCCAGTTCCCTTTACTTTCCAGACCTTGGCTGTTCTGTTGATTGGCGCAAGCTATGGAGCGGCACGGGCAGCAATAACCATGACTGTTTACGCTCTAGCGGGATTGGTCGGAATACCAGTATTCGCCGATTTCTCCAGCGGTCCAGAAGTTTTGGTTGGCGCAACCGGCGGTTTCATCATCGGTTTTATCTTCGCGGCAATGCTCACCGGATATCTTGCAGAGCGCAACTGGTCAAATAAGCCTTGGAAAATGTTCCTAAACTTCAGCTTTGGATCGATTTTGATTTATGCGTTTGGAATTCCAGTGCTGGCTATGGTTGCCTTCGGCTCTGACCTAATCCAGGCTGCCCAAGCCATGCTTCCCTACGTTCTTTGGGATGCACTAAAGGCAGTTATCGCTGGAACAACACTTCCAGCAGCTTGGCTTTTGGTAAAGAAAATAAAGAAGAACTAAATCGAAAAGCCGATGGCACGCATTTGATCTTTGCCATCTTCAGTAATTCTTTCTGGACCCCACGGCGGCATCCACACCCAGTTGATTCTGAATGCATCGACAACACCGTCAAGAGCCATTCCAGTTTGCTCTTCAATCACGTCGGTAAGCGGACAACCAGCTGAGGTCAAAGTCATGTGAATCAGCAGTGAACCGTCCTCGGCCTGCTTCAGGTCATAAATTAAACCAAGATCGACGATGTTTACGCCAATTTCCGGGTCGATAACTTCCTTCAGCGCTTCGAGACAGCGGTCATACTGCTCAGCGGGTAGTTCTTGTTCTGACAATTAGTTTGCCTTCACGTAGCGGTCGTAACCTTCAGCCTCGAGACGCTCAGCTAACTCTGGTCCACCCTGTTCAGCTACCTTGCCGTCAACAAAAACATGAACAAAATTTGGCTTGATGTAGTTCAAGATTCTGGTGTAGTGGGTGATCAAAAGAACTCCCATGTTGTTAGCTGAATGGACACGATTCACACCTTCTGAAACAACCTTTAGAGCGTCCACGTCAAGACCAGAGTCGGTTTCATCCAGAATGGCGAATTTTGGTTTCAAAAGTTCCATCTGCAGGATCTCGTGACGCTTCTTTTCTCCACCAGAGAAGCCTTCGTTTACGTTGCGCTCTGAGAATGCTGGGTCCATTCTGAGGCTCTCCATAGCTTCTTTGACATCCTTGATCCAGGATCGAAGCGCAGGGCTCTCCCCGTCGATTGCAGTCTTCGCGGTTCTTAGGAAGTTAGAAACCGAGACACCTGGTATTTCAACCGGATACTGCATGGCCAAGAACAAGCCAGCCTTTGCGCGCTCGTCTACGCTCATTTCAAGCACGTCTTCACCATCGAGAAGGATTTGACCTTTTGTGACGGTGTATTTTGGGTGACCGGCAATCGAGTAGGCCAGAGTCGACTTCCCAGAACCGTTTGGCCCCATGATGGCGTGAATCTCACCGGAGTTGATAGTTAGGTCAACACCTTTCAGAATCTCTTTTGTGCCCTGATCTGTTTCAACGCTCACGCAGAGGTCAATAATTTCTAGTTTCGCCACGAATCTAATCCAATCTCGGTCTTTATCTAATTTAGTTATGCTTCATATTCAAGAAATACTTCACCGTTTTCTACCAACACTTCATAAACCGAAACCGGTTCATAGGCAGGTAGAGACAGCGGTGAGCCAGAGGTAAGCGAAAACTTTGCCCCGTGAGCCCAGCATTCGATCGTCTCGTTATCAACGAAACCTTCGCTCAGCGACACCTCACCGTGCGAACACTTGTCATCAAGGGCGTGAAACTTGCCATCTGGTGTGTGGACTATCGCAAAGGCGTGATCACCAATCTTCACTCTGATTGCGCGGCCAGGCTTGATGTCGCTGACATTACAAATACGGATTGCCATACTATTTCCGCCCTAACTTTTCTTGTAGCACTTCAGTCAAGCTTTCAACTACTTCAGTTACCTCAGTGCGTTGCAGGAGTTCCAGTAAGAATCCCATAACCACCAATTGCCGAGCTGTTAACTCGTCAATACCCCTGGCTTGTAGATAGAACAGCTGTTCATCGTCGAATCTTCCAGATGCACTTGCGTGACCTGCCCCTTGGATTTCTCCGGTTTCAATTTCTAGGTTGGGAACAGAGTCTGCTCGGGCACCATCGGTGAGCAATAGGTTTCTATTCAGTTCGTAAGTGTCGGTCCCCTCAGCAGCAACACGGATCAATACATCGCCAATCCAGACGGTGTGAGCTTTGTCGCCAGATAACGCACCTTTATAAGTGACTCTTGACTTGCAGTTAGGTGCAGCGTGATCAACAAAGGGACGCATCTCCATGTGCTGGTGGGAGTTGGCGAAGTAAACACCGTTCATTTCCACCTCAGCGCCAGGAGCAGTGAAGGTGGTAACTGGTGTTACGCGAACTAAATCTCCACCAAATGCAGCAACGGTGTGCTTCAATTTGGAATTGCGACCTAGCGAAGCGAAGTGAGCAGAAACGTGAGCAGAGCTACTCTCCCAGTTCTGCACGGTTACCAGATTTAGCTGCGCGTCATCGCCAACCAAAATCTCGACATTCTCGCCAAGCACACCGGTTCCCGAGTATTGAAGGACAACTGTTGCCTTGCTTAGCTTGTCTGCCTTTACAAAAAGATGAAGGGCACTAGCTTCAAGGGATGTCCCAGTGATTTGAATATTGAAAGGTTCTGCAATTTCACCAGATATTTCGACTAGCAGAGTTTTGCTGGCATTGGTGTATGCAGCGGCAGCTACCCTGTCCTCGGGGATGCCAACCGAACCAACTAGAGCATCGGTGCTTGGGATCCAGCTAACTTTAACACCAGCTGCGCTCGCAAATTTAATTTCGTTTTCATACTCAGCTAGAACATCGGCATCTAGGCCACGAAGCTGCTCAACCGAGAGGTAGCGCCAGAGATCTTGTCTTGAATCGATTGCTGGAAAATCTGATACCGAAGTTGATTTTGGGCGTTCGCTTCTAATTTGAAGTGGCACAAAAGAGCCGTGGCTATGTTCGGACAAACCATGTTGAGACATTAACCAACCGCTCCTTCCATCTGCAGTTCAATTAGTTTGTTTAGTTCGAGCGCATATTCCATTGGCAGTTCTTTAGAAATTGGTTCGATGAAACCGCGAACAATCATTGCCATAGCTTCATCCTCGGCTAGGCCGCGGGATTGGAGATAGAAAAGTTGCTCATCGCTAACACGCGAAACGGTAGCTTCATGTCCCATCGAAACATCATCTTCACGCACATCAACTGCTGGATAGGTGTCGCTTCGGGAAATGGTGTCAATCAAAAGTGCATCACAGCGAACGGTGTTGGCTGAGTGGTGAGCTCCAGGATTTACCCGAATCTCACCGCGGTAGCTGGTTCTTCCGCCACCACGAGCAATTGATTTCGAGACAATAGACGAAGAGGTGTGTGGGGCAAGGTGAATCATTTTTGCGCCAGCATCCTGATGCTGACCCTCACCAGCAAAGGCAACGGACAGAGTCTCTCCCCTAGCGTATTCACCAGCCAAGATCACCGATGGATACTTCATGGTTACCTTTGAACCGATGTTGCCATCAATCCATTCCATGGTCGCCCCTTCATGAGCGATGGCACGCTTGGTAACTAGGTTGTAAACGTTGTTTGACCAGTTTTGAATGGTTGTGTAGCGCACGCGGGCGTTCTTCTTGACAATAATCTCAACTACAGCTGAGTGCAACGAGTCGCTCTTATAGATTGGCGCGGTGCAACCTTCGATGTAATGAACGTATGAACCTTCATCGGCAATGATCAAAGTTCTTTCAAACTGGCCCATGTTTTCGGTATTAATGCGGAAATAAGCCTGAAGTGGAATTTCCACGTGGACACCCTTGGGCACATAAACAAATGAGCCACCGGACCAAACTGCGGTGTTTAGCGCTGCGAATTTATTGTCACCAGCTGGAATAACAGTTCCGAAGTACTCCTTGAAAATCTCTGGGTGTTCCTTTAGCGCCGTGTCGGTGTCAAGGAAAATTACACCCTGACGCTCAAGTTCCTCGTTTATTTGGTGATAAACCACCTCTGACTCATACTGAGCAGCAACTCCAGCTACTAATCTTTGGCGCTCAGCTTCAGGAATTCCAAGCTTTTCGTAGGTGTTCTTGATATCTTCTGGCAACTCTTCCCAAGAATTCGCCTGCTGTTCAGTGGACCTGACGAAGTACTTGATGTTGTCAAAATCTATTCCGCTTAGATCTGAGCCCCAGTTAGGCATTGGCTTTCTCTGGAAGTAGGAATAGCCCTTTAGGCGCAATTCAAGCATCCAGTCGGGCTCGGACTTTTTGCCCGAAATGTCAGCTACAACCTCTTCGTTGATACCACGTCTAGCGCTGGCACCGGCGTCGTCTTTATCTGACCACCCAAACTCGTATACGCCCAGACCCTCTAGATCCGATGGGGTTACTTTTGAGTCCGACAAGGCCAACCTCTTTCTGGGTCAACACAAACAAGCCCAACTCTGGGCTTTTTGTGACGTGAAATCGAAATATCTAGGAACTTGGAGCCTTGTTCCTAGGTTCGCGAGTAGTCTAAGTTTATCGAACTGTTACCGAATTAGTAACCCCTTGGCGGTTCTGAGAGGCATGTTTTGGTCAATTTCCTGTTCCGAGGCAGAATCCGACTTTATGCGATTCTCTCCCTAATCAGTCAAATCCTGATAGTGGTAACCGGTGGAGCTGTGCGCTTGACTGGGTCTGGCCTAGGCTGCCCCACCTGGCCAGAATGTCAGCCCGGATCGCTGGTATCGGTTCCGGAACTAGGAATTCACGGTTTCATTGAATTTGCTAACCGACTGTTGACCTTTGTTTTACTCCTTGTCGCCCTATTCACATTCATAGCGGTGCTCAGACTTCCAAAGCCAGAACGAAGAGGGCTATTTTGGACTTCATTTTCTTTAGGTCTTGGAATTATTGTTCAAGCTGTTATCGGCGGAATATCAGTGCTTACCGGACTGAACTCCTGGATAGTGGGTCTGCACTTTGTGGTCTCAGCAGCATTGATTTCTATTGCCGCAATACTCGTCTGGTACAGCAGAGGTGCGAATGTTTTCCCGACCAATCGGCTGACCAAGATCACCACCGCTACGCTATTTCCTTTTGGTGTTCTCACAATTCTGATAGGCGTGGTTGTAACTGGTGCTGGTCCGCACGCCGGGGATGCGGATACTCCGAGAAACGGACTAGACATAGATTTATTTGCTCACCTACACTCTTATCCGGCCTATGTCACACTCGGTCTATCAGTGCTGTTGGTTCTATTTGTATATCGGGCCAAACAACCGTTGGCTAGCTCGGCTGCCTTGCTAGGAACATTAGCTGGACAAGCAATAGTTGGAATCATTCAGACTAGGACTGGTTTACCAATCTTGCTGGTCGGTATTCACATGCTTGGTGCTGCTACCCTCGCGTATCTACTTACCTGGCAAATGCTAGTTCGTGGAATCTGGTTACAAAAATAATGTCGGCTGTTTATTGGTTTCGTAGAGATCTGCGCTTAGCAGATAATCAAGCTTTGAGTGCGGCAGTGAAAAGTGCCGATGGCAAAGTGACGGCGTGCTACTTCTTCAATTCCGCTAGTTTTGAAATTCTTGAGGGAATCAGGCAGCACAGCCTAACCGAATCAATTAGGTCACTCGATAAATCTATTGGTGGCAATCTCAACATCTTCGAAGCACCATCAACAAACGACATCATCGTCAGACTTGCAGAGATTGCTCAGAGCGCAAAGGCAAATGAGGTTTTTGCTATGCGTCTATTTGACCCTGAAGGCATTCGGCAACAGGATGTTGTAGCTCAGGGACTTGCAAAAAGATCCATAACTTTGAAACTTGTTGGTTCGGGATACATAGTCGACCCCGGAACAGTGCGCAAGCCTGACGGAGCCAACTACCGTGTTTACACACCCTTCTATAGAGCCTGGCGGCCAATTTCGGACATAAGTCCAATAAAGCTTCCTAAAGCAGAGATCAACTGGGTGAAAGTAAATGGTGCTTTATCCATTCCAGAACCAACGAAACCAAGCCCAATCAAAGTAATTGCGGGCGAAGCCTTTGCGATAC
The DNA here is from genome assembly GCA_964443065.1 of uncultured Rhodoluna sp. Taxonomy (GTDB): domain Bacteria; phylum Actinomycetota; class Actinomycetes; order Actinomycetales; family Microbacteriaceae; genus Rhodoluna. The sequence goes on along the minus strand of CAYUBJ010000006.1, from coordinate 6,179 downwards.
GCACTTTAGCTAGGTTCAAAGAACGCGCGTTGGCCAACTACGATGAGCAGCGTAATCGTGCAGATTTAAGCGGAACATCACACCTATCGCATGCGCTAGCCCATGGAGAAATTCATCCGAGAACAATCCTTGCTGGGCTAGGCGATTCACCGGCCGAGGAAGTTTTCCGTAAAGAAATTGCCTGGCGTGAGTTCTATGCTGATGTGCTTTACCACTACCCCAATACTTTGACCGATTACTACGAACCTAGATTCAAGAAACTGCGATACGACACCGGAAAATTAGCCGAGAAACGTTTTGCCGCTTGGTGCCGTGGTGAAACTGGATACCCAATGGTTGATGCAGGAATGCGACAGTTGGTGACTGAGGGTTGGATGCATAATCGCGTTCGCATGATTGTTGCTTCATTCTTGGTCAAAGATCTTCATATCGAATGGACTTGGGGTGCGGCTTTTTTTGAAGCACATCTAAGTGATTTCGATCCAGCTTCAAATTCCCACGGTTGGCAGTGGACCGCAGGCTGCGGCACCGATGCCTCCCCTTATTACCGAATATTTAATCCAATCCTTCAGGGGCTGAAGTTTGACCCAAATGGAGATTACGTTCGCAAATACATCCCTGAGCTTAGTCACCTAGAAGGCGCGCTTGCCCATGAGCCTTGGGAAAGTTTTGATGGTTACCAAAATGGTTACGCGGAAAGAATTGTGGATCACAATATCGAACGAAATGAATCTCTTGCCCGACTCGAAGAGATAAAAGAAATTAGTAAATAGGTAGGAATACCAGCGGGTCGACTCCGATTGCAATAAAAAGTGCAGTCAAGTACGTAATTGAGAAATGAAACAGCCTCATTGGGTTCTTAACATCACCTTGTTTTGCTTGATTGAGAAGTAGATGACTTTCGATTATGAACCAAGCTCCACCGATTAGGGCAACCGCTAAGTAGATCCAACCCATTGGTGCTACCGGTACTAGCGCAAATGTTGAAAAAACCAGCGCGTAACTGTATAGAACTATTTGCTTTCCAACTGCAACGGGATTGCTAACCACAGGAAGCATGGGCACTCCGGCTGCTTTGTAATCCTCGAGATAGCGCATCGAAAGTGGCCAGTAATGCGGTGGTGTCCAGAGAAAGATGACCACAAACAACACCAAAGCGCTCAAGCTCAGGCTGTTAGTGACCGCACTGAATCCAATCAGCACCGGCATGGCTCCAGCCGCTCCTCCCCAAACGATGTTCTGCGGAGTGCGTCTTTTCAGTAGCAAGGTATAGATGAATATGTAGAACAGTTCGGCGGCCAGGGCTAAAAGTGCCGACAGCCAGTTCACGAAGAACCCCAGCCAGAGAACGGAGATGATTCCAATTAATGTGGCAAAGATTGTTGCCGATTGTTTTGAGAGTTCCCCCGTCACAAGTGGACGCTTCTGGGTGCGACCCATGACTTTGTCTATATCGGTATCGATAATGCAGTTAAACGCGTTAGCCGAACCTGCGCTTAGGGCCCCACCGATCAGGGTGGCCAGGACTAGCCAGAGGTTTGGAATCCCCCGTTCGGCCAAGATCATAACTGGAACCGTTGTGATAAGTAGTAGCTCGATAACCCTAGGTTTAGTCAGCGCGACAAAGGCAGCCAATTTGCGATAGAAATAGTTCAAATTGGCTCCGTTGATGGGGTTGGGTTTACCTCAAGTCTAGACGAAACCCGCCAAAACGTTACATCTCCGTAATCAATTTAGAGGCGGTGTAGAGTTGTAGTGCAAATACACCATGTTCCATAGGGCTCCTAAGCCCTTTTTAGGGTGTAATAAAGAAGGCGATGAAGCCACTTTTCTTGACCAATTCGCCTCAATTTAAGGAGAGAGTCCTTTGACATTCAGCTGGGACAGCATCGATTCAAAATCCGTTGACACCGCAAGAGTTTTAGCTGCAGATGCAGTTGAAAAAGTTGGTAACGGTCATCCTGGTACTGCTATTTCTCTAGCGCCGGTTGCCTATCTTCTATTCCAAAAGGTTATGAACCACGACCCTAGTGAACCGAAGTGGGTTGGCCGTGATCGATTTATTCTCAGTGTCGGGCACTCCTCGCTTACCCTCTACAACCAGCTTTACCTAGCCGGATACGGTCTTGAACTAGATGATCTAAAAGCTCTGCGGACTTGGGGTTCTAAAACTCCTGGACATCCAGAGTACGGTCATACCGACGGTGTTGAAATTACCACTGGTCCGCTAGGTCAAGGACTTGCTTCGGCTACCGGATTTGCTTACGCGGCTCGGTTTGAGCGAGGTTTATTTGACCCAGAGACACCAGCTGGGGAAAGCGCCTTCGATCACTTCATATATGTCGTAGCTGGTGATGGTGACATGCAAGAAGGTGTTACCAGTGAAGCTGCGTCGCTTGCTGGACACCAACAGTTGGGCAACCTTGTTGTCATTTACGACTCTAATCAGATCTCGATTGAGGATGACACCAACATAGCCTTTACTGAAGATCTAACCGCAAGGTATGAGTCTTACGGGTGGCACACCCAGACCGTTGACTGGAAGAAGACTGGCAATTACCAAGAAGATGTCAAAGAACTTTTTGATGCAATTGAAAAAGCTAAGCAGGTTACTGACAAGCCATCTCTGATTACCCTGCGAACAATCATCGGCTGGCCCTCACCGAAAAAGCAGAACACCGGCAAGATCCACGGTTCAGCTCTGGGAGCTGAAGAATTAGCCGGCTTGAAGACTGCTCTGGGCTTCAACCCTGAACTGACATTCGAAGTTGACGAAGCTGTAATCGAACACACCAGATCAAATGCTGCAAAACGTGCTGCTGAGGCAAAAAAATCTTGGTCGGAAAAGTTTGAAGCATGGTCTATTGCTAACCCTGAAAGAAAAGCTCTCTTCGATCGTGTGCAGTCTGGATCTGTTCCAGCAGATCTCGATGCTGCTTTGCCCACCTTTGATTCCGCAAATGAAATTTCGACTAGATCGGCATCCGGAAAAGTTATTAATGCAATCGCGAAAGTGATGCCAGAGCTGTGGGGAGGATCTGCTGATCTAGCAGAGTCAAACAACACCACTATCGAAGGTGCAAAGTCTTTCGTGCCGGCAAAATGGTCAACCCATGAGTGGACAGGTTACCAGTATGGAAGAGTTCTTCACTTTGGTATTCGTGAGCACGCTATGGCTGCGATTCTAAACGGCATTGTCTTGCATGGAAACACAAGAGCATTCGGTGGGACTTTCTTAATCTTCAGTGACTACATGCGTCCAGCGGTTCGCCTGGCAGCTTTGATGCAAGTTCCTTCAATATTCGTTTGGACCCACGATAGCGTGGCTCTCGGTGAAGATGGCCCTACCCACCAGCCGATTGAACAGTTGGCAACATTAAGAGCTATTCCAAACTTAGATATGATCCGACCAGGCGATGCTAACGAAGTGTCGCATGCCTGGGCTCAGATGCTGAAAAGACGCGTTGGCCCGGCCGGTATTGCACTGACCAGACAGAATATCCCAGTTTTCCCTCGTGGAAGCGAAGATGAAACCGGAACAATCTTTGCTGGCGCAGAAAACACAGTTAGAGGTGCATACGTGCTTCTTGAGGCAGCTAATGGAAAACCAGAACTTATCTTGATTGCCACTGGATCAGAAGTCCAACTAGCCGTGGCTGCTAGAAGGCAGTTGGAGGCAGAAGGTATCCCAACCCGAGTTGTTTCCGCACCATGTTTGGAATGGTTCGAAGAGCAACCAGAAAGCTACCGTAAAGAAGTGTTGCCAGATTCTGTCACCGCTAGAGTTTCCGTCGAAGCGGGCCTCTCCCTTGGCTGGGAAAAATACATCGGCGCTAACGGTGAATCTGTTTCCATCGAACACTTTGGTGCTTCAGCGGACTATAAAACTCTTTTCAAGAATTTCGGCATCACAACTGAGGCAGTTGTTGCTGCTGCAAAAAAGACTCTAAATAAGTAAATCGGAGATCAAAAATGACTAATCCCCTAGCCCAACTAGCCGAAAACGGTGTGAGCATATGGCTGGATGATCTATCCAGAACTCGAATTCAGTCTGGTGATTTGGCACAACTAATCACTAGCCGAAGCGTTAGCGGTGTGACTACCAACCCAACAATTTTTGCCAGTTCAGTTGGTAAAGGTGAAGGCTACGAAGATCAGGTCGCAGCACTAGCTGCCGCCGGCGCATCTGCGAGTGAAGCAATTTTTGAAATCACCACCAAAGATGTAGCTGATGCCTGTGACGTCTTCCATAGTGTTTATATCAAGTCGAATGGATTTGACGGCCGAGTCTCTATTGAAGTTGAACCCGGGTTAGCCAATGACACCGCTGGCACTGTCCAACAAGCCAAAGAACTTTTTGAAAAAGTCAATCGTGAAAACGTGATGATCAAGATTCCAGCTACTAAAGCTGGTCTGGCTGCAATAACCGAGGTAATTGCCGCTGGGATCAGCGTGAACGTTACGTTGATTTTCTCGCTGCAACGTTACCGAGAAGTCATTGCGGCCTATCAGTCTGGTATAGCTCTTGCCAAAGCAGCTGGTAGAGACATTACAAAGATCCACTCAGTCGCCTCATTCTTTGTTTCCAGAGTTGATACTGAAGTTGATAAACGTTTAGCTCCACTTGGCACAGCCGACGCTAGCACTATGAAGAGCAAAGCCGCCCTGGCTAATGCTCGTCTCGCCTACGAAGTATTCGAGCAGGAATTCGCTAAACCAAGTTGGCAAGAGCTTGCCGCTGCCGGGGCAAACTTGCAGCGACCGCTCATGGCATCAACTGGGGTCAAAGACCCAGCGCTACCTGACACTTTGTATGTCACCGAGTTGGTAGCCAAGCACTTGGTAAATACCATGCCTGAAAAAACCATGGAGGCAGTTTTTGACCACGGTGTGATTCCTGCAGATAGCATTCATGGAAAGTATGAAGAAGCCAAACTTATCCTTCACACTCTAAATGCCATGGGGATTTCCTACGACGAGGTTACTGATTTATTAGAAAAAGAGGGAGTCGAGAAGTTCATAGTGTCTTGGAATGAACTTGTTGATTCGGTTACCAAAGCACTCGAGGCTAGCCGTTAAATGCGAGTGAATATTCCAGTTGCCTGGCTCGATGAGATCCAGCCAATCCTTCAAGATTTAGTTGCCGATAAAGTTGCTTCTCGAATATCTCAAAAGGATTTCACCCTTTGGGGTGAAGATGCTGAAAGTGAATCAAAAATCAGACTCGGCTGGGTTAAATCAGCTACTGATTCAATCTCACTTATTCCCCAAATAACTAAAGTTCGTGAGGAACTAGCAAGTAAAGGTATTACCCGCATCGTGCTATGTGGGATGGGTGGTTCAAGCCTCGCCCCAGAAGTGATTACTAAGCGCTATGGCGTTCATCTGGTAGTGCTGGATTCCACAGCTCCAGATCAGGTAGGGCAGGTAGTTCGAGAACAACTAGAGAATACTGCGGTAGTTGTTTCGTCGAAGTCAGGATCCACGGTTGAAACAGACTCGCAGAAGCGAATCTTCGAAGCGGCGTTCACCTCCGCAGGAATCGACAAGACTGAGCGGATCATAATCGTGACCGATCCCGGCTCACCGATGGAGCAGGCTGCGCTAGCCGATGGTTATCGCGTGTTCAATGCCGATCCGACTGTTGGAGGTAGATACTCCGCGCTAACAGCTTTCGGCTTAGTCCCATCTGGTTTAGCCGGTGTTGCCCTCGACGAGCTACTTATCCAAGCTCAAACCGCATCAACAGAGTTGTCAATTGACTCAACCGAAAACCCAGGTTTGATTCTGGGTGCAGTTTTAGCTCGACTTGGTTCCCCATCAGGCTATAGAGACAAAGTTGGCATCGTTTCGGATTCCCAAACCCTCCCTGACTTTGCTGACTGGGCTGAACAGCTGATCGCTGAATCAACCGGTAAAGAAGAAAAAGGAATCCTTCCCATTGTCTTGCAAGCCGACAGTTTTGAACTCACCGCAGAACTTAGTGACGTTGTTTTAGTTTCGGTTTCGGAGAACGAATCCTTTAGACCAGCCACCGAGGCTTTGGTAACTGGAACAATTGCCGAACAATTCATGCTTTGGGAATATGCCACTGCGGTCGCCTCGAGATTAATCCAGGTTAATCCTTTTGATCAGCCAGATGTAGAGTCTGCCAAGATCGCCGCTCGGGGCATGTTGGC
>CAYUBJ010000005.1:51888-61551 GCA_964443065.1 uncultured Rhodoluna sp. | reverse complement strand
CGAGAATGAAGTTTTCTCCGTTATTGAGGAGATTAGAATTCCCGAGGTGTCCAAATCGGCGCGACTACCTAAAAAATCCCAGCATGATGTCGTGGCCCGGACACCTCGGGATGCCTCATATAGGCAGGAAAATAGAGACATGGCAGAAAATTCAGATAAACCAGAAAAACCAAAACGTCCACCTTTCGAAAAGAAGCAAGGTAATTTCGGCCCACCGCCACGAGGTGGAGGAAAAGGAAATAACAAAGGTTTTGGAGGTCCGCCGAAGGGACGCAGCCGAGGTCCAGGTCGTGGCCGATAGTTCTATCTGGGGTCAATTCGATTTACTACTAGCTGATCTTGACGGTGTTGTTTACGAGGGGGCAAGAGCAATCCCGAACGCTGTTCCCGCGATTAACTCACTTCAGGCAGCCAATGTGCAAATAGGTTACGTAACGAACAACTCATCAAGAAAACCAGAAACAATTGCGGAACAACTTCGGGGTTTTGGGCTGCACACAGAAGCTCAATCTGTGATTTCCTCAGGACTAACTGCGGTTGAACTTTTAGCTGAAAAGATACCAGCTGGTGGAAAAGTTTTGGTTGTTGGCGGTGAGGGGCTCAGATATTTTGTTAGTTCCGCTGGGTTCAAGATTGTTCAAAGTAGCGAAGATCAACCGATTGCAGTTGTCCAAGGTTTCGCACCCGATGTCGCTTGGAAAGATTTGGCCGAAGCATCATTTGCAATTCAAAATGGAGCAATCTGGATTGCCACCAATAGCGATTGGACTTTACCGCAAGAGCGAGGAATCGCGCCGGGCAATGGAACTTTAGTAAGTGCAGTTCACACAGCAGTCGGTCAATTTCCCATAGTGGCGGGAAAACCGGAACCTGCGATTTTCAATACCGCTTTGAATGTCTTCAAACCTAAAGCCGCTCTGTTTGTTGGTGATCGATTGGAAACCGATGTGCTCGGCGCAAAAAGAGCTGGCGTTACATCCGCGATAGTTCTAACCGGAATTGCTACTAAAAAGGATTTGCTTGCTGCAAAGCCCGAAGAGAGACCTGAATACATTCTGGAGACTCTTTCTGATCTGCTTACTGATTATCCAAAATTGAAGCAGACTAAACGGGGCTGGCGTTGTGGCGATGCCGATGTCGAATTACTCGGCGATAAAGTGCTAGTGGTCGAAGGTGATCCACGTTCAATAGATGCACTTCGGGCTGCCTGTAGTGTTATCTGGAACGCGGAAAAACACATCCACTTCCTAGATGTTCAAAAAGAGTTGTTTTCCAAGGAAGGTATCGAATGAACGAGAAGTTAGAGCAAGTACAGAAGCAATTGGAAGAGATTGCGAAATTGGATTTAGAGGCTCAACCCGAAGCGTTTACTAAATTGCATGAAGATTTGGATGCTGAACTAAATCGTCCTGAGTCAGACTCGAATCAGCAGTGACTCAGTTACGTCTAGATCTTGCTCTTGTTGAACGAGGATTAGCCAGATCTAGAAATCAGGCATCCACCTTGATTGAAAGTGGCAGAGTCTTTGTTAATGGAAGGGAAGCTAAAAAGTCTTCTCAGCCGGTAGGTCCAGAACTAGAAATTACCGTGTTACCGGCAGAAGATTATGTCTCCCGAGCTGGACACAAACTGGCTGGTGCTCTAGAACAGTTCGACATATCAGTAGCTGGCAAACTCTGCCTAGATGTCGGTGCGTCAACGGGTGGTTTTACCGATGTCCTACTTCGCAAGGGTGCAAAACAGGTAATCGCCTTAGACGTTGGACACGACCAGTTAGAGCCTTCGCTAAGAGAAAATCGCTTGGTTATAAACCTAGAAGACTTCAACGCCCGTGAATTAAGCCTCGAGCTACTCTCGCGCCGAAGTGGACTAAACCTAGACTCGTCGAGTATTGGAGTTGTGGTTGCTGACCTCAGTTTTATTTCGTTGACTTTAGTGCTTCAGCAACTAAAAACTGTTGCCCCTCAGGCTCAAATGGTGCTGCTAATCAAGCCCCAATTTGAAGTCGGCAAGACATCCCTTGATGCATCAGGCATAGTAAATGACTATCGTTTGAGAGCTGCTGCCATAAGGCAGGTAATTGATGAGGCCAAGAATGTTGGTTTAGGGCTCCATGGACTGATTAGATCTGCCTTACCAGGCACTCATGGTAATCAGGAGTACCTGGTTTGGCTTAATTCTGTGGAGACTGACTGGGGCATTGACTGGTCTGGCAGAATTGATGAACTGGCCAAATCAAAAGGCTAAATTAGTAATTAAGCGAGGGCGGTGGCTATGAGTCAAAACAGAAACGTCTTGCTGGTAGCTCACACTGGCAGACAAGACGCCGTTGATGCCTGCGTCGAAGTTATTGAACAACTTCTCGCAGCGCAACTTGTTCCAGTGATGAAGCCTGAGCAACTGGTTGAGATGGAAGAGTTTCTCACTGCAGCCAAACTTCCAACTGCCGTTCTAAAAAATGTTCGGGAACTAGGTGTAGTCGTGGCCGAAGCCGATCTGGAGCTGGTCATGGTTCTCGGCGGTGATGGGACCATCCTCAAGGCAGCGGAAGTTGTCAGAGAAACTGCCACACCACTAATGGGAATTAATCTTGGACATGTCGGCTTCTTAGCAGAAAGCGAAAGAGCTGGCTTATCTAATGCGGTGGCCAGGGTTGTTGCTAAGGATTATGTCGTCAAAGAGAGACTTACCCTGGACGTCAGAGTTTTAGTTTCTGGCAAAGAGGTCTATCGAACCTGGGCGCTTAATGAAGCTACCGTAGAAAAAAGTGCTGCCGAAAGAATGCTGGAAGTTGTTCTTGAAATAGATAGCCGACCGCTATCAAGTTTTGGTTGCGACGGCGTAATCATGGCAACACCAACAGGTTCAACCGCCTATGCATTTAGCGCCGGCGGACCCGTAGTCTGGCCAGGAGTGGAAGCAATTCTTATGGTTCCGCTTTCAGCACACGCCTTGTTTGCTCGACCAATGGTGGTAAGCCCCTCATCGCTGGTTGCAGTTGAAGTTCTCGAGAGGTCTTCTGGAACCGGAGTTCTTTGGTGTGATGGACGACGCACTCACGATCTTCCGGTTGGAGCAAGAGTGGAAGTCAGGCGCTCGGAGAAACCAGTTCGTTTAGCTAGGTTGCGCATCGGTCCGTTCACCGACCGATTGGTAAACAAATTCTCGCTACCGGTTGCTGGTTGGCGTGGACCGGAAAAAACTGATTCCTGAACCAAATGATTGAAGACATTCAAATACGCGATCTTGGCGTGATCCAGGATGCCGAACTAAGTTTTTCCACTGGCTTTACTGTCTTGACTGGTGAAACCGGTGCAGGTAAGACCATGGTTCTGACCGCACTTGGACTGCTGCTTGGAGAAAGATCGGACTCCGGTTCAATTCGTGCCGGGGCGACCCAGACCAGCGTCAGTGGATCTTGGCGACTACCAGAAAATCACGAGGTTCTAGTTAGGGCTCAAGAAGCTGGGGCTCTAGTAGACGATGGAGTTCTGCTCTTAGGTCGAACTGTTTCAGCTGATGGAAGGTCGAAGGCAGTTGCCGGAGGTAGGCAGGTGCCGGTTGGCCTGCTTAGTGAAATTGGGAGCCAACTTGTTGTGGTTCATGGTCAATCTGATCAGATTCGACTCAAATCGCAGGCTGCACAGCGTGAGGCTCTGGACCAGTTCTCCGGTGCAGAACAGACTGAACTGTTAAATAACTACCAAATAGCCTTCAAGGCTTGGCGCGATGCGGTAGGTCGTCTAGCGGATGCAAGATCAGGCAAAGAAAAACTGGCTATAGAAAGAGCTGAACTCACGGAGGCTCTTGAATTCCTTGAAAAATTAGACCCTAAACCAAATGAAGATGTTGAGCTCCAGGAACTAGCTCAGCGCCTTACCCACACCGAACAACTTCGAGCTGCAGTGAATTTAGCCCACGATCTGCTGCACAGCGACGACTTTGATAATCCGGATGCAATCAGTCAAATCGGTAAAGCAAGGAAAGCGCTGGAGTCGGCAATCAACTACGATTCATCACTCGAACCAGATCTAGAGCAATTACGGGAGATTAGTCAGCAACTAAATGAGGTTACCGCTAACCTATCGAGCTACCTGGTTTCTGTTGAAGGAGACAGTCGGCTAAGTCTCGATGATATTCAAGAAAGAAGAAGTCAAATCTCTTTGGCGATGAGAAGATTCGGCCCAACTCTTGATGAGGTTATCAGCTACCAGCAGCAGGCGGTTTCCCGGCTAGTCCAATTGGATTCAGGAAGTGAGTCTGTTGAGACGTTAGCAGCCCAAGCTGCGGAGCGTGAACTTGAAGTTAGAGAATTGGCAAATGCAATTAGCTCAAATCGCAATGCGGCGGCCAAGGATCTAGCCGAGCAAGTTTCCGAAGAGCTTGTCGCACTTGCCATGGCGGGCTCGAAACTAAAGGTCACCGTAGAGCAAACAACTGAACTTACTTCATTCGGTCAAGATTCGGTTAGTTTTTTGCTTGAGTCCTACGCCGGTGCTGAGGCCAGGCCGATAGCTAAAGCGGCATCTGGGGGAGAGCTCAGCCGAATAATGCTAGCGATTGAAGTTGTTCTTTCTGAGTCCGAGACTGCAGCAACCTTTATCTTCGATGAAATTGACGCCGGTGTTGGAGGCGCTGCCGCCATCGAGGTCGGCAAGCGCTTGGCAAAACTTGCCAAACGAGCCCAGGTTATTGTTGTCACGCATCTAGCTCAGGTTGCCGCATTCGCGGATCAGCATCTAGCAGTAGTCAAGAATCAAGCGGGTTCGTTCACAGCCAGCGACGTCAAAAACTTGTCTGGTGCTGAACGACAAGCCGAACTTGCTCGTATGCTCTCCGGCCTGACCCAATCTCAATCCGCACAACAGCACGCCGAAGAACTTCTGGAAATAGCCAGGAGTCTCTAACTTTTTTCGGCATGTCGCATAAGCGCATTTGGTGACCCAGCGGGCTCGGTGCTACAGTTAAATTCCATGGCTGATGCGATGGATTCTGGTAAAACAAGACAAATTTTCGTGACCGGTGGTGTCGCGTCCTCACTGGGTAAGGGCCTAACGGCAGCCAGTCTAGGAAATCTCCTCAGAGCCCGCGGGCTATCCGTAGTAATGCAAAAGCTTGATCCCTATTTGAATGTTGATCCAGGCACGATGAATCCATTTCAGCACGGCGAGGTATTTGTTACTGACGATGGCGCTGAAACAGACTTGGACATAGGCCATTACGAGAGATTTCTTGATGTAAACCTAAACCAAGCCGCCAATGTCACAACAGGACAGATATACAGCGAGGTTATTCGCAAGGAAAGAGCTGGAAGTTATTTGGGGGACACCGTCCAGGTCATCCCACACATCACTGATGAGATTAAGCGTCGAATGAGATTGCAGGCTCACCAAGATCCAGCCCCAGATGTGATCATTACTGAAATTGGTGGCACGGTTGGCGATATTGAATCTTTGCCATTTATCGAAGCGGCTAGACAGGTAAGGCATGAGTTGGGTCGCGACAAGGTCTTTTTTGCCCACGTTTCTCTGGTTCCTTATTTAGCGCCTAGTGGTGAATTGAAAACCAAGCCAACTCAACACTCGGTATCGATGCTTCGGTCGATTGGTATCCAACCGGATGCGATTGTCTGTCGTAGCGATCGCCCAATTGGTGAGAGCATCAAAAAGAAAATTGCACTTATGTGTGACGTTGACTTGGCCGCGGTAATAAATGCCGCCGATGCAAATAGCATCTATGACATCCCAAGCGTGATTCACGGTGAGGGACTCGATTCATACATAATCAATCACCTTGGTCTGGCTGCCAATGAAGTTGACTGGACACGCTGGAGCAGTGTTCTTAAGGCGGTTCATGAACCAGTTGCAGAGGTAAGCGTTGCCCTAGTCGGCAAATACATCGACTTGCCGGATGCTTACCTATCAGTAACCGAGGCGCTTCGAGCCGGTGGTTTTGCTGAGCAGGTTAAGGTCAATCTGAAATGGGTGGCCAGCGATCTTTGCGAGACCGAAGAGGGAGCTCGAAACCAGTTGTCCGATGTTGACGCAATCTGCGTGCCTGGTGGTTTTGGAGTTAGAGGCATTGAGGGCAAACTGGGAGCACTGCGATTTGCTAGAGAGAACGGTATTCCAACGCTAGGGCTTTGTTTAGGTTTGCAATGCATGGTGATTGAGTACGCTAGGAATGTTTTGGGTTTGGAAGGCGCATCCTCAACTGAATTTGATGCCGAAACCAAGTTCCCAGTAATCGCCACTATGGCTGAACAGGTAGACATTTTGGCAGCAGGGGACATGGGTCACACCATGCGGTTAGGGCTGTTTGAGGCAAAACTATTACCAGGAAGCGTAGTAGCCGATACCTACGGTCAAACTTCAGTTAGTGAAAGACATCGCCACCGCTACGAAGTCAACAACTCTTTTAGAGATCAAATATCTTCAGCTGGTTTAGTCTTTTCTGGAACATCGCCGAATGGCGATTTGGTCGAGTTCGTTGAGTTGCCTCGAGAAGTCCATCCTTATTATGTGGCAACTCAAGCACACCCTGAATTCTTATCAAGGCCAACGAAAGCGCATCCGCTATTCCACGGGTTAATCAAAGCAGCACTTGCTGGCAGGCTGTTTTCCAATCAGGCTGACTAATTAGCATGTCCGACCAACGCAATCTATCCGATGCTATTGGTCTGCCCGAAGTCAATCAGTTGGACAAGCAAACTGTATTTTCTGGTCGCATTTGGAATGTAGTGCGCAGCAAATTCAACTTCTATGGCGAGCAAATCTCTCGAGAATACATAGAACACCCCGGTGCGGTTGCCGTGTTTGCTTTGAATTCGTCGAATGAAGTGCTGCTAATCAGGCAGTATCGTGCTCCAGTGAACGAATTTCTTTTAGAGATTCCAGCCGGTTTACTAGATGTTGCAGGCGAAGATAAGCTCGACACAGCAAAGCGTGAATTAAGAGAAGAAGCCGACTATGCAGCAAAGGACTGGGAATTACTTCAAGAGTTTCACACCACGCCGGGATCTAGTAGCGAGACAATAACCATCTTTTTAGCTAGGGAACTAACGCCGCTAGCCGAGAAGTTTGAACGCATTGCAGAAGAAAAACACCTTGAGGTTTCATGGGTGCCTTTTGCCGAGTTGTTGAGCGCAGTTAGGAGTTCGGCTGTGAAATCACCAACATTGGTTGTTGCAACCTTAGCTTTTGCAGCAAAGATAGATGAAGATGTCTAAGTTATCAAGCCAAGTTGAGGATTATCTTCGCCACCTAACCATCGAGCGCGGTATGGCCAAGAACACTCTGCTGGCCTATCGACGTGACTTAGGGCTTTATCTTCAATTCCTGTCAGAAGCTGGAATTGAAAGTGCTCAAGAAATAAGTGAGTCCCGTGTCAAGGATTTTGCGCAGCACCTAGTTTCTGTGAAGGGATTAGTCGCCACCTCCGTTGCAAGGGTTTTAGCAGCCGTGCGCGGTTTTCATAAGTTTTTACTTTTGGAGAACCTAGTCGTTGATGACACTGCCAGTAAAGTAAAACCGCCTAAGTTGCCTAGACGTCTACCCAAGGCAATTTCAATTGCAGAAATTGAGGCCCTGCTAAAAGCAGCTGGACCCGATCCAGATGAACTATCGGCAACAGCTGGCGATTTAGTTAGGGTTCGTGACCGAGCGATACTCGAACTCCTCTACGCCACCGGCGCCAGAGTTTCTGAAATTGTGAACATGGATGTTGATGATCTGGTTGATCCAGAAATTGTCCGGCTGTTTGGAAAAGGCTCAAAGGAGAGATTAGTCCCTGTCGGTAAATATGCTCAGGCAGCGCTATCTGCCTATCTGGTTAGAGTTCGGCCGGGCTTAGCCAAATTGTCTAAAGGAACCCCAGCTTTATTTCTAAACCAGCGTGGATCTAGGCTCTCAAGACAGAGCATCTGGCAGATAATTAGCGATGCGGCAAGCTCGGCAAAGCTAGCTGTAGAGGTTTCACCACATACCTTCAGGCACTCCTTTGCTACCCACCTTTTAGAAGGAGGAGCCGACGTAAGGGTGGTTCAGGAACTGCTTGGCCACGCTTCAGTGGCAACCACTCAGATTTACACCCTTGTCACAGTTGACGCGCTAAGGGAGATTTATGCGACGGCTCACCCGCGTGCTCAGCGTTAGACTAGGGGAGACCAAATAGTCTTTCAGTTAGCGAAGCTAACTTCTTACTGCTGTGAAGCCAGAGAGGAAACCAGTCATGTCAGGCAAGAATATCGACCGCAGGTTTCCAACCCCTAAGCGTCTAACCAGCCACGGTCCGGCTAGGGTAATTGCGCTTTGTAATCAAAAAGGTGGCGTTGGCAAGACCACCACAACAATAAATACCGCAGCGGCCTTAGCTGAATACGGCAGAAAAGTATTACTCGTCGATTTCGATCCCCAAGGTGCGCTCACTCGAGGGCTAGGAATCGAAGCTGTCGATGGCAAGACAATTTATGAACTTATGTTGGATAGGAAGCTCAAGGCAACAGATGTAATTGTCAATTCATCAGTTCCCGGGTTAGATGTTATTCCAGCAAACATTCAGTTATCAGCGGCTGAAATCCAATTAGTAGCCGAACCTGGCAGAGAGAAAATTCTTTCCTCAGTGCTAAGACCGGTCTTAGGCGATTACGACGTTGTGATGATTGACTGCCAACCATCGCTTGGCTTGCTAACGGTGAATGCACTGACCGCAGCTCACGGAGTCATGATTCCAGTTGCCTGCGATTACTTTGCGCTAAAGGGGCTAGAGCTACTAATACATAACACAGTTGAACTGGTTAAAGATCGCCTAAACGAATCACTAAAGATTGACGGAATCTTGGCAACCATGTTTGATCCGAGAACTCTGCACTCAAGAAACATGCTCAACCAGCTATATGACACCTACGGCGACACCGTTTTCCGTTCAGTTATTAAGTTGACTGTTAAGTTCAAAGATTCATCTGAACGAGGAAAGCCGGTTACCGCCTTTGCCCCTAGTTCAGAAGCCGCCGAGCTTTATCGAGCAGTAGCACGAGAAATGGTGGACCGCGGCTGTGCTCCATAATGATGTTGAAGACCTATCCGGATCGAAGTTTTCTCTATCGGTAGGAAGTTTTGAAGGTCCCTTTGATCTGCTGCTGTCGCTGATTGCTAAGCACCAGTTAGACATAACCTCTATCTCGCTCAGCAAGGTAACGAACGACTTTATTGAGTATGTGCGAACACTCGAAGAAGCTGAACAGCTCGATGAGGCTAGTGAGTTTCTGATTGTTGCGGCCACGCTTCTGGATTTAAAGATTGCAGAGTTACTGCCAAAAGGTGAGGTTGTTGACCCTGAGGATGTTGCCCTGCTCGAAGCCAGGGATCTGCTGTTTGCTAGGTTGCTGCAGTATCGGGCATTCAAGGAAATTTCGGCCTGGTTCCAAAACGCGATCAGTCTCGAAGATAGAAGGATTTATCGCTCAGTGCGTTTGGAAGATAGATTCCGTGCTCAGCAGCCTGAACTGATTTGGACACTTAGTGTTGAGGACTTTGCAAAACTGGCTCAAGAAACGATGACGCCGCGCGAAATCCCAATGGTTGGCTTAACCCACCTACATGCGCCTAGAGTGTCAATTCGTGAGCAAGCAGTTGAGGTTGTTTCCATGCTGCGCTCGGCAAAAAC